>JAYVDI010000001.1:0-8603 GCA_043749505.1 Schlesneria sp.
GGCCCAATCTTGCAACTGACGAGTTGATTCCGGTTCGTGAGATCCAGCAGCTTCCGCCGCCACTCTTCGATGCGTCCGAGAAGATCATTGGCCATGCCGGTTCATCACCCGTCTTGTAAACACGGTTTGTCATCGACCTGACGATGAACGTCTACACCGATCCGAAGTTGCTCGACGTGTATGGGGCGTTGGGTTCGCTGCCGTCGCTCGACCTCAACGCCTCGCCATCGACGGAACGGAATTCCATGCGAGCGACAGGAACCGACGACACGTCCTGTTTCTCAGGTGCAACGGGGAAAAGTTTCGTTGCACCACCTGTTGGCGAACGGTGTCGTTTACTGTCATCTCATCGGACATTGACGATGAACGAATGGTGAGAACAGCAACGAACGAAAACCACTACGATTCAAGCAAAAAAGCCTCGCCAGCAGTGTTTGCGGGCGAGGCTTCAGATGTCGGGGCGACAGGATTCGAACCTGCGACTTCCTGGTCCCAAACCAGCAAGCACAGAGTTCCAAGTCCTAACCTGTCAGAAGTTGCGGCGACGGTGGATTCTTGTTGCACCAACGGTTGCACCAGCAAACCACAAAAGCGACGGAAACGGGGGGCGGATGCCGCTTCGGTGGGGGCTGTTGGGATGCCCGCCGAAGTGGGAAGCCCGAAGCCAGTCGAGACGGACTTCGCCGCCGCGCTCAAGATGCTCGCCCTGTTGCCGCTCTCGGATGAGGAACGAGCCGAAGCGGTGAGGCGGTTGTTGAAGGGAAGTGGTGGGGCGCGATGACAGGAACGCGGCTGATGGGAAGCTGGGACGCATCGCGGTGATGATCGACCAATCCAAGGCAGAGCCGAACCATGCCACGAACTTCGACCGTTGTCGGCTTGCGGTGTCCGAGGCCCGATTGCCACGGGATGCTGAGAGTTTTGAACGTGACTCATGCAGTGAACGGCGCGTACACCCGTCGCGGTCGAGTCTGCTGCGTTTGTGGAACTCGTCAAACGACGGTCGAACGCTGCGTTGGCTCGATGCGAGTGACTGTCCAACCGGCCTCATGCCCGATCGGTTGAACTCGGCGGGGTGATCGCGACGAGTGATCTCCGAAGCAGGCACGTTCACCCGCTGATGGACTCAGCCCGCAAGTGGAGCGGTGCCGGTGAGCCTCAACCACGCTGGCGCATCACTGCCGGTATGGGGGGCGGTTGTTAGGTTCTTCCCGGCCCCTCACCCCACCCATCGCCGTTTATGAACCGCGCCAAATCCGTTTCAACAAACAATTTTCGCTGCTTCCTTCCTTCCGGTTTTAGTGGTGCTGGACGCGACTGTGTAGCGTTTTGGCTGGGACACCCGGAAGTCGCCTTTTTTGTTTGGCAGATGCGGCTGGCAACGCGGACGAGGTGGAGTTCCAGTGCGTCTGCTGGTCCGCTTCGGTCTCGACAGGGTGAGCGGTAGTATCCTCGCTAACGGGCGGGACGACGTGAAATTCTGAACAGCCGAGGTTGGCGAAGGCTGGCCACACGACGACCATGACCGTCCAACTGCGGGATGCCAGCCGATGAAAATTCGAGTTCACTGCGATTGCGGCAAGAAGTTGGTTGCAGCCGGTGAACTTGCTGGCAAGAAAACGAAATGCCCGGCGTGTGGCGCGGTGATCCGACTGCCGCGACTCGATGAGGCATCCGCGCAACCGGCCAGCTTTCTTGTGACGGAGACGGGCTTGAACCTGACGGATGAGTCCGTGGAAGTCTGCGCGGCACCTGCCGAAGAGATTCCGCCACCGTTCAGTGTCTCGTCGGCCGAACAAGCACCGGACACTTCTCCCGGATACGAATCGTCATGGCTCGGCGGCTCCATGTCGAAACGCGGAGTTTCGGACTCCAGCAACACGATGAAAAACAGACCCGGACGCGAACTCTCCACCATCCCGGAATTGTGGGCAGCGTTCATCACGATGGTTCGCAAGGAGTGGGCGGGCTTGCGGCAGCCATTGCCTGGCAACGAGGATCCTGTGGACCTTCGGCAAGTGAGGAAACCAGTGACAGACAAACAGAGTGAGGACGGTCGAAACGAGGCATGGTTTTGGGGGTGGGCGATTGCGGGGGTGAGTATCTTCATGATTGTGGGGTGGGTTATTTCGAATAACCAAGATGGGACAAATTCTTATCGGCGGTATTCCGGTCGTTACGAACGATTCAAAGATGACTTTGCACCGGGCGCGACGGCAAACGCAGTGGAGAGAATGGCGTCCATGCTGGAGGATTTCGATCAGGGATCGGCACTGATGCGAAGTTGCGCCGTCTCGATGTTATGGCTGATTTTTCTGGCGCTCCTGCGGATCAACGCGACCATCGAATCACAGACGAAACGCTTGTTGTCGTCTGCCGAGCGTGAAAAGCAACCCCCGCCGAAGTGACCGAAGCGGGTTCGCGAACCCTAATGAGAACTCACCTTGGCGGCTTCCGTCCCAAACGGCTCGTCACTCTTGGAGGACAGACATCATGCGCACGATACGGGCGACACTCGAAGCTGGGCTGATGGTGATTTCCGTCGTCGCGATGGTCGGATGCGGCCGAACTCCGGCCCCGCAGACTCCGGCAGTGACGGTGGCCGATCGGACGCCCGCCGCTCCGGTACGTGTGAGGGGAACGATGTCGTCTGTGGAGGAGAGCCTTGCCGTACATGGCCACTTCTTTTACGAGGAACGACCCGGCTCATTCTTTCACGAGAAAAAGCCGCTTCCGACCGCTCAGCACCGCATTTCCATCAGACCGCGCCACCAATCGATCAACCAGTCGCTGTTGTGGATGAAGTTCAATCTGGAACGTGACGGGGCGACGATTCGTTCGATTGAACTGAAAGGAAACCCGCTGGAAAAATACTTTCTCTTTGAAGTCGATAATGTTTCCCGCGAACTTGATTCTGAATTCAGTGATGAGGAGTTCGACACCACGGCTAGTTTGCGAGACCTGATTCGCTGGGCCGCAAGCCCGGAGATTGCAAACTATGATGCGAGCCTTATCAAAATCGGCAGAACGTCCCGAGTGGGAAGTTGGATTGTGGAACGCGAACCGGGGGGCACCGACGAGTGGCGGACTGTCATCATCCGCCGTGTTGCCGGAACGCAATGAAGATGTTCGTGCTGGTCGCTTCGGATGACACGACCGCATGAATCATCGGGTGGACTTCCCTACAGTTGAAACAACGCGGGCTAGGCTGATCCCCGAAGAGCCGGAAGTTTCACCGGTCTGCCCGCGGTGCTTTTGAAACGTCACCAACGAAACGGGTGACAAGATGCCCACGGCACTGGACGGCAACGCCGAACTTTGGCGACGATTACTGGAGCGATTGCGCGAACGGTTCATCAATGCCGGTGACGACTACGAACGTCGGCACGATGAACCGCTTGGGTTGTTTATGGTCCAAGACGATGGGAGTGACCTAGCGGCAGGCACTCGCCAGCTAGTTTTGAAGCATTACGCCATGCAGGATACTCAACGGCACAGCCTGGGAATGGACAAGTTGAATCGGATCACAACGCGGAATACAGGCAGTCGGTACGGGGAATGGCTGGACGGCAAGCCACCTTCCGTTTGGCGCGAAGTGTATCTGTCAGCGGCCGTGTTGGACGATCAACCAGCCGAATCTACATTTCGACGGCTCACAAAAGACGCTTCCACACACTTCGGTGGCGTCCCTTGGCCAATCGTGAATCTATTTCCGGCAGATTCGTGGGCGGATTCCCACTACCGGTGGCTATGGTGCATGTTCGACGCAGCCTGGCCGAACGCCGTCGATAATCCATTAAACGCGGGGCGTTGGTATCTGAAGTCCGCGAGTCCTCCGTGGCAGGACTACTTGTATTTGGATTGGAAGGCAGAGCAAGTCTTGCCGGGCTGTTTTCTCAGTCAGTTCGATGATTACTACAACGCCTCCGTGGCGTTCATCGACTGGCTGCTGTGTGTTGACGAATCAAAGCTTTCCTTGCCGACCGCTGGGGGTGAGCGAGGTGAAGCGGATGGCAAACAAGCGAAGCGGAAGCCTGGTCGCCCCAAAGGCTCGCTTACTACGGACCCCAAAGCAGACGAGATGATCGCAAACGAGTGGGCAGGTGGGCATCGAAAGTTTGCTACGCATGAGGAACTCGCCATCGCTTTGCAAAAGCCGGTCGATGAAGTCAGCGCAGCGCTGAAACGGCATCAAGGCCGACAGAAGCACGGTAAATAAATCGTGAGCCGGAACGTCGTCAAGCCCGATTATTGTTTTCCGCCAGCCTGACCGCCTCAGACTGCCAAGGCCGTTTTGCGTCCATTCGTGACCTAGCCCGGAAATCAATTCGCAATCAATTCGGCACTTCAGATCGGGCAGGACAACTCCTGACATCACGTTGAGCGTATCGCACGCTCGACAGTTCGATGTCTCTTGAGGAGTTGACCAAATGCTCGATGTCTCTGTCTCTATGGCCGACTCGGACGCCGTCGCCACTCTGCTCGTCTGCTCGTCTGCTCGGCGCGACATGTCCGCCGCATGGCTGACGCGGGGCTGATGCCGCGTCCGATTCACTGCGGGAGGCTGGTCAGATTCAGATTGCGCACCGGCGATCCGAAGACCGGCGTACTCGACTGGATCGAGGCTGGCTGTCCGTCGTGCCGTCCCGCATCGAAAGCGAGGGCGACATGACCTCGACCTTGAAAGCTGATGCCGCTCGACAAGGGGAGTTGCTCCGCGATGAGGGCGTGATGCGAGCGACTTTCAATCGGCGCGAAATGATCGACCGAGAAGAACTACGCTTCCTCGATTGTTTGGCCGCGAACGGCGAAGCGACTACCGATGACACTGTGGACGACCTGGCTGACGAGTTCGGAGACGGCGGCAAGTGGCGCGGCTCGATGCCGCTGCGGCTCGCCCATGAAGGGCTGATCGTAGAGGCGGGCTGGAAGCGATCGTGTCGGCCGTCACGACATCGGAGCAAGATCACTCGCTGGGCGATCGCAAACCGTGAGGCGGTGGACCGACGCCGCTTCGCGCTGCGGACGAGGATCGACGCGCTGGATGCGGCACGAAATGGGACCGGCCCGACGAGTGGCATCGTCGAGCCGGTCGAAACTGCAATCACTCACCCACCAACGAGCGGAGACTCAACCGATGGGAAAGCTGTCTGACAGTTTGCGCGGTGACGGCGGGGACTTCAATGGCCGATGGGACGCGGCGGAAGTGAAGAGCGCGGCGAACGGTCGCTGGACGGTCATCCTTCCGGCACTCACGGGGATTGATGCGGCCGTTCTCGATGAGAAGAAACATCCCTGTCCGAAGTGCGGTGGGACGGATCGGTTTCGGTGTCTCGACGCGGCGACGGGGGCGCTGTTCTGCAACCAGTGTTTCAACGCGAAGAACGGCGACGGCTTCGCGGCGATTCAGTGGTTGACGGGGTGGACGTTCCCCGAAGCCCTGCAAGCCGTGGCCGAGTCTCTGAACTTGCCCGGTTCGCGGAACGGCCACGCCACCAACGGCAAGGCGCGGGGATCGGCTGCGAAGCCGAAAGCGAAGACCTCATCGAACGGCAAGGCGAAGCTCGACGATACGGCCAAGGGGAAGCCCTTCGCCACGGCAGACAAGGCGAAAGTGGTTTGTGTCGCGGGGATGAGGAAGGGCGGCTATGAACCCGGTGGCGAGTGGGAGTACTACGATGCGGCCGGCGAGCCGGTCGCATTGGTGTTGAGGTTCGACAAGCCGGACGGCTCGAAAGAGTTTCGGCCGGTCTCACTTCACGATGGCGGTTGGTTCATCAAAGCCCCGCCGGGACTGTGGCCGCTCTATAACCTGCCCGCAGTAATAACGGCGGCGACGGTCTACGTTTGTGAGGGGGAGAAGACCGCCGAAGCGGCACGGTCGCTCGGTCTGGTCGCTGTCACCTCGATGAATGGTGCGTTGTCGCCGGACAAGACCGACTGGACGCCGCTCGCCGGGAAGAACGTCGTCATCCTGCCCGACAATGACGAACCGGGTCGCAAGTATGCGGCGGCGGTCGCTGCGATCTTGGCGAAGGTCTCGCCCTCGCCCGTGGTGAAGATTGTCGAGTTGCCCAAACTGACCGAGGGGGACGATCTGGTCGAGTGGATTGCCGCCCACGGGGACGCGGCCGAACCGGACGCGATGCGGCACGAGTTGGAAGCTCTCGCCGATGCGGTCGATACCATCAAGCCCGAACGTCCCGAGCCGCTCGTCGAGCGTTTCGAGCCGTTCCCCGTGGATGCTCTGCCCGAGCCGGTGCGCTCGTTCGTGGTCGCGGGGGCGAAGTCGCTGGGATGTGACGAGTCATTCATCGCGCTGCCCGTGCTGGCGATGCTCGGCGCGGCGATCGGGAACACACGACGGTTGCTCGTCAAACGGGGCTGGACCGAGCCGCCGATCTTGTGGACGGTCATCATCGGCAACAGTGGCTCGTGCAAGAGTCCCGCGATCGAACTAGCGTTGAAGCCGGTCAAGGATCGACAACGCGATGCCTTTCGAGTCTACGCGGACGAAGTGGCTCAACATCGAACGGATGAACTGGAACACATCAAGGCGTTGGACTCTTGGAAGCGCAGCAAGGAAGCGGGTGAACCGCCGACATCACCCATCGAGCCGGTCGCGGAACGATATCTGGCGGACGATACGACGGTGGAATCGCTGGCCGGACTGTTGAGTAACCAGCCGCGCGGCTTGCTCGTCGCCCGCGATGAGTTGGCCGGATGGATGGGCGGCTTCGACCGGTACGCGAACGGCAAGGGCGGAGACGTGGCGAAGTGGCTCGAAATGTTCGGCGGCCGGTCCATCTTCATCGACCGCAAGACGGGCGAACCCAAGACGCTGTTCATTCCTCGCGCTGCCGTGTGTCTGACCGGCGGCATTCAACCCGAGACGCTGAAGCGCTGTCTTGTCCAAGCTCACGTCGAGAACGGCCTCGCCGCGCGGTTGCTGTTCGCCTATCCGCCATCACGCCCGCGACGGTGGACAGAAGCCGAAGTCGATGAGCAGTTGGAAGCCAAGTTCGGCCACGTCGTCGAAACGCTGTTCAACCTGTCTTTCGGACTCGACCCGTCGGGCGAGTCGGAACCGAAGCTCGTCATGCTGTCGCCGGACGCCAAGCGACGCTTCCAACAGTTCGTCAACGAACATGGCGCGGAACACGTCGAGTTGACCGACGATCTTTCGGCGGCATGGTCCAAGCTGGAAGGCTACGTCGCGCGGTTCGCCTTGATCCTGCACCTAGCCCGCGCAGCAACGGGCGACGCTGACGAGTCGGTTGTCGATCTGACCAGTCTGGAAGCGGGCATCACGCTGTCGCGTTGGTTCGGTCGCGAAGCCAAACGCATCTACGCGATGCTCGCCGAATCGAACGGCGATGGCGAACGGCGGAAGCTCGTCGAGTGGATCGACCGCAAGGGCGGCTCTGTCACAGCGCGAGAATTGCAGATGGGGCCACGTCGATTCCGGGCATCCACCGAAGTTGCCGAACTGGCTCTCGACGATCTGGTGGCGGCGCGCTTCGGTCGCTGGGAACCGATCCCCACGACGCCCAAAGGTGGACGGGATTCCCGCCGCTTCGTACTGGCAACGGCAACGGAACCCTGAAAACCGAACTAGAAAATCGAGGTTGTGTTGCCGTTGCCAGTGTGGCACTTCCCGTACACCTTCATGCTGCCCCGGTGGGCATTGACCTACCGCTGTTGTAGAGTCTTCAGCCTTCTCAAGATTCGCATTCTCTGACCCGACGAAACACCGCTCCCCATGTTTGAACAGGCCTTCAAGAATATCGACGACGTGCTTTGGAAAGAGGCGGGGTGTTCCAGCGAGTTGGACTACACCGAGCAGACCTCTTGGCTACTGTTCCTGAAGTACCTCGACGGGTTGGAGCAGGACAAATCCGACGAAGCCGCGCTGGAAGGGAAGAAGTACACCTTCATCCTCGACAAGCCGTACCGCTGGGAAAGCTGGGCTGCTCCGAAGGGGGCTGACGGGCTGATCGACCACAACCAAGCCCAGACCGGCGACGACTTGCGGGACTTTGTGAACGACAAGCTCTTTCCGTTTCTGAAGGGCTTCACGCAGAAGGCGACCGGGCCGAACACGATCGAATACAAGATCGGGCAGATTTTCGGCGAGATCAAGAACAAGATTCAGTCGGGCTACAACCTGCGGGAGATCATCGACCTCATCGACGAACTGCGGTTCCGCTCGCAGACCGAGAAGCATGAGCTGTCGCATCTGTACGAAGCCAAGATCAAGAACATGGGCAACGCCGGGCGGAACGGCGGTGAGTATTACACGCCGAGACCGCTGATTCGCACGATAGTGCGCGTCGTACGTCCGAAGATCGGTGAGCGTATTTACGACGGTGCCTGTGGTTCGGCAGGCTTCTTGTGCGAGGCCTTCGACTATCTTAGGAATGGGACTGATGCGACAAATGGGACGCATAAGTCCCATCAGTCCCATTCGTCCCATCTGACGACCAAAGACCTGAAGACCCTCCAAGAACGCACCTTCTTTGGCAAAGAAAAAAAATCGCTGGCCTACGTCATCGCGATCATGAACATGATCCTGCATGGGATCGAAGCGCCGAACATCGTCC
>JAYVDI010000002.1:0-12457 GCA_043749505.1 Schlesneria sp.
TGACGCCCAATGGCACTCACTTTGAAAAGTAGTAGGCACATTCCATGTGCCGTAACCGTCGATCTGCGGACGGCACACGGAGTGTGCCTGCTACTTTGCGGGCCAAGTGAGGGCCAGAGGGTTGACGACATCCCGCTCAGATGGAATTCATAGCGAGTGTGACGCCGCTCGGTCTGGCAACCTTCCCGCATCGGCAACTTCTGCGAGTTCCTCTTGCTGCGTTTTTGAGATTTGCCATACAACCCGGCGGATGGGTCATCTCGATGGCGATCCATCGGGTTTTGTTAGGTGTTGCGACGGCTCTCAAAGGATGGAGAGGTCATGGCTGCTCTGAATCGTTTCGTGTGGTGTGCGGGGTTCGCCTGTGTGTTGACCGGAAGCCTGATCGGCTGCGGTGGCAGCGGGGGAAGTTCTGGTTCGGTCGCTTCCAACGAGGACGGGTCGGGATCATCGGGCTTGCCGACGATGGCCCTGCCCGGTCTGAAAGGTGTGACCAACAAGACCACGAAAGCCGGGACTGCTCCTGCGGCAACTCCCAAGGGAGCCGCTTCCAAGGGGCCCGCAGCGCCGCAGCAACCGACCGCCGCGCAGACGCCTCTCGCCGCGAAGGTGCCCGAGAAAGGTTCGCCCGAGTGGTTGCTGCTGGAGATTCAGCACATTCGCACACTGCCGCTGCCGGGTTCCACCGTCGATGAAGAGGAGAGCGACGACGAAGACCTCGATAAAGAGCTGACTCCCCAGCAAGAGGCCGCGTTGCAGAAAGAGTACGAACAGCAGCGCGTCGTTCGTCGCGAACGTAATCTGCAAATCATCAAGCTCGCCGAAGAATGTCTCGCCAAGACGAGTAAGAAGCCGGAGTTGGAAGCGGAATTCGAGACGGCCGTGCATCAGTTGCTCGACGCCCGATTGCAGATGGCTTTGCAGGGAGATGCCGCCAGCATCGAATCGTTGTTTGAGGCGGCGAAGGCCTTCCATGCGCGGAACCCGAATTCCGAGTCGGCGCTCGAAGCCCAATTGACGCTCGTCAACCTGACGCATGCGAACGCGCTGCGGTACGGTCGTACTGAACCGAAGTGGCTGCAAGAATTCGCCAAGCACTCGCAACTGTTTGCCGCGCGGTTCCCGGAAGAACAGGGGCGCGCGGTTCCGTTGCTGGCCGCAGCGGCGCGCACCTGTGAATTGAACGGACTGCCAGACGAAGCCAAGAGTTGCTACTCGCTGCTCATGACGAAGTTCAAGGACACCCAGCAGGCGCAACAGGCGCAGGGTGTCGTCCGCCGCTTGCAGCTTAAAGGCAAGACGCTCGAACTCTCCGGCCCGACGATGGATGGGGGCGAGGTCGATGTCGAATCGTATCGCGGCAAGATGGTGATCGTGGTTTTCTGGGCGACGCACGCTCAACCCTTCGTTCAGCAACTGCCGAAGCTGCTCGCGACGGCGAAGAAGTACGAAAAGTATGCGGTCGTGGTGGGCGTGAACCTCGATGCGGAAGAGCCTGCTGTGGAAGCGTTCCTCGAACGAACGGGGTTGGCTTGGCCGCAGATTTTCTCACCGAACCGCGAGCAACGCGGCTGGAACTCGCCGCTCGCCGCCCACTACGGCATCAACAACCTGCCGACGATGTGGCTGGTCGATCCGAACGGAGTCGTCGCCGAAACGGTCCTCGACGCCGAGAACCTCGAATCGAAACTGCGCGACGTTTACCTGCCGTACATCAAAGCCAACGCGGTCAAGCCCGCGGGCGGTGTGAAGTCGCGCGAGTAACGACTCATTCCAGTGGTGCCGCTACGAGCTGGCACTCCAATGACTAGAGGGCATTTCAAAACCTGTTTTGCCTCGAAAAACTAGCTCGACGCACGAGCGAGGGCTTCACCGTCATCGAACGTTCAGCCCTCGCTTACGCGTCGGGCTAGTTTTGAAATGCGCTCTAAACAAACACCCCGCTTGTCCGGGGTGTTTGCGTTGATGGCAGGCTGGAACTGCTGTTCGCGCCGAGGTCAGGCACCTCGCTTTGAGGCCAACGTCCTCGACGAACACGTTGCGGATTGGTGATCCGCTTCGGGCAGGGTATCTTCCTCGTCGCCTCACCTTGGCCCCGCTGCCCGCTCCTGACGAAGCTCCCACCATGTATGACCTGCTGATTCGCAACGGCCATGTGATCGACCCGGCTGCCAATCTCGATGCTCCGCGTGATGTCGCCGTGACCGGCGGGCGCATCGTGGCGATCTTGGAACGGGGGGCGGAGGCCAAGGCCATTCGCACCGTCGATGCCGGTGGCCGGTATGTGGTTCCCGGCCTGATCGACTTCCATGCCCACGTCTTTCCCGGCGTGAGTCACTTTGGGATCGATCCCGACTCGACGTGTCTGGCGCGCGGCGTGACGACCGTCGTCGATTTTGGAACGGCCGGCGGACTGATCTTCGACGGCTTTCGGCAACTCGTGATCGATCGCTCGCAGACCCGCGTTTTCGCGCTGCTGCACATCGCGGGACAGGGAATGATTAGCAGCGTCGGCACGTTGCCCGCGCTCGGTGAACTGCACGACCTGCGCTATTGCAGCGTTGAGAACGTCGAACGTGTCGTCGCCAAACACCGCGACGTGATCTGCGGCATCAAGATTCGCTGCACGGCGAGCCTCGCCGAAAACGGTCGGCATGAAGCCGAGGGCCTCGCGCTGGCAAGGGCTGCGGCGAATCGAGTCGGTTTGCCGTTGGTCGTGCATACGCCCGGTTCGTCGCTCACCATCGAACAGATTCTCGCGGAACTCAAACCGGGCGACGTGTTGACGCACTGCTACCACGGCAAACGCTGTGGACTGGTCGATGCGGAACTCAGGCTACTTCCCGCCGTGCGCGCCGCGCTGCGAGACGGTGTCTTGCTGGATGTCGGCCACGGCGTGGCGAGCTTCGATATCCGTGTGGCTCGCGCGCTGCTCGACCAGGGAGTGCTGCCCGACTTCATCAGCAGCGACATCCATCACTACAACGTGCATGGCCCGGTCTTCGACCTCGTCACGACGATGGACAAGTTCCTGCATCTCGGTCTGTCTTTGCGCGATGTCATCCTGCGCGTCACTCAAACGCCCGCCCGCTATCTTGGACGCGAACACGAACTGGGGACGCTCAAGCTCGGAGCGATCGCCGACATCGTGATCCTCGAACTCCAGCAGGGTCAGTTCCGGCTGACCGACTCCGAGCGACACGTTGAAATCGCCAATCAACGCCTCGAACCGACCCACGTCTTCCGCGCAGGACGACAAGCCGGACTGCTGCCTCGCCCCGAACCGATCAGGTAAGCAGGTGTGCGTCATCACGGAACCAACTCACTCGCGGCGTTTCGCGGGGACGCCGATGATCGCGGCGATCTCGTCCTGATCGAGCGACTCTTTTTCGATGAGTGCCTTGGTCAGGGCGTCCAGTTTGTCGCGGTGTTCCGTCAGGACTTCGATCGCGCGGCGATCGGCTTGCAGCAGGAACCTTTGGACTTCCGAGTCGATCACGCGGGCGGTCTCATCGCTGTACTCGCGCTGCTCGTGCATCTCTTTGCCGAGGAACGGATGCTCTTCGCCGTCGTGGAAGGCGACCGGGCCGATTGCGGGACTCATGCCCCAGCGCGTGACCATCTTTCGGGCGATTTGAGTGGCTCGCTTGAGATCGTTCTCGGCACCGCCCGAGTACTCGTCGTAGACCATCTTCTCAGCGGCACGGCCACCGAGCATGAAGGCCAGTTGCGAGTGGAGTCGCGACTCACCGACACTGTAGCGGTCCTCATCGGGAACCAGCCAAGTCAGCCCCAGCGCGCGACCGCGCGGGATGATCGTGACTTTGTGGACGTGATCGACATCCGGCAACAGCCACGCCAGCAACGCATGGCCCGCCTCGTGGTAGGCCGTCATTTCCTTTTCGTGGTCGTTCAAAATCTCTTCGCGCTTCGGTCCCATAAGGATCTTCTCGCGCGCCGCGTCGAAGTCTTCGGACAGCACGACATCGCGGCTGGTGCGAGCGGCATGGAGGGCTGCTTCGTTGACAAGGTTTTTCAGTTCCGCGCCCGAGAAGCCAATTGTGTTGGCGGCGATCCTCGTCAGATCGATACTCGGATCGAGAGGCACTTTGCGGACGTGAACTTTCAGAATGTCAACGCGACCCGATTTCGTGGGCTTATCGACCGTGACGTGCCGGTCAAACCGGCCGGGGCGGAGCAGGGCGGGGTCGAGGACATCGGGGCGATTCGTGGCGGCAATCACGATGACGGACTCCGTCTGCGTGAAGCCGTCCATCTCACTGAGAATCTGATTCAGAGTTTGTTCGCGTTCGTCATGGCCCCCGCCCATCCCGGCACCGCGATGTCGGCCCACGGCGTCGATCTCGTCGATGAACAGGATGCACGGCGCACTCTCTTTGGCCGTCTTGAACATGTCGCGTACGCGACTCGCTCCGACGCCGACGAACATCTGGATGAACTCGGACCCGTTGATCGTGAAGAACGGCACCCCCGCTTCCCCCGCCGTGGCCCGTGCGAGCAACGTCTTGCCCGTTCCCGGCGATCCCATCAGCAGAACGCCCTTCGGAATCTGAGCACCCAGCCGCTGGAACTTGGCCGGCGTCTTGAGGAACTCGACGATCTCTTGCAACTCAAACTTCGCGTGTTCCATCGCGGCCACGTCGTCGAACGTGGTCTGCTGGTCGGACGACTTGAATCGCTTGGCCGGGCTGCGAATGAAGTTGCTCATCATCCCCGACCCCATCGGATCGCTGTTCCGCCGCATGATGTACCACATGAACCAGACAAAGGCTGCGAACGAGAGCAGGTTCAGGAGCACCATCAGGTCGCCCATGCCGAAGAGGCCCGACGGCGACTTCCCGCTGAACTGCACACCGTGCGTGCGCATATGATTCTTGAGTTCGTGGTCGAACGGCACCGGCAGATCGACAATGAAGTCGGCCTTGAGATCGGCCGATTTGGGGTCCGGCTTGGCGGGGATCGCCTTCCAAGTCCCCCGCACCACATCGCCATCGAATTCCGCCTTCGTGACGTTGGATTCATCGACCTGCTTCCACAGAAACATGTACTCCACGCGACTGGTTGCGCGCGCAGACCAATTCATTAATCCCATCGAGATCAAAACGAACGCGACGATCATGATGATCCACGACGACGAGAAGAACGGACGCGTTCCCTTTCCGTCCTGGCGTGACGTGTTGCGGGTCTGATCGGAATCGGAACTGTCATTCGAGGGCGAACTGCTCATATCGTGAATTGCCTGTTGAGATCGGTTTGGTCGGCGATAGTCCTTGTCACACCAACCCGCAGCGTGAGCGAGGCCATTCGACTTCGACTGGGTGCTGGTACACGAAGACTTCGGCCTCGCTCAAGCTGCGGGTTATACCTCGCACGGCCCAACGTGAGAGGTTTGCTTCGTTTAACCGCGCGGGCAACGCCCCGCGCGGCATTGAAAGCCGTTTTGCCACATCCGCGCGGGGCGTTGCCCGCGCGGTTAAACGAAGCAGTCTTGGCCCTGCAAAGTATTAGTGTGGTCGGCATCAGTCGGCCCACCAGTACCGCAGGATGCACCACAGCGCCTGCAAGCCGTCTTTCCAGCCGATGTGTTTGCCTTCTTTATACGTTCGACCGTGATAGCTAATCGCCAATTCATAGACGCGCAGCCGTCGCCGGGCAATTTTCGCAGTCAGTTCCGGTTCGATGCCGAAGCGGTTCTGTTTGAGCGTCGGCCAGATGTCGGCGAGAGCCGCCCGCGTGAAGACCTTGTAGCAGGTCTCCATGTCGGTCAGGTTCAAGTTCGTCATGCAGTTCGACACGGTCGTCAGAACGGTGTTGCCTAACGAGTGCCAGTAATACAAAACGCGATGTTCCTGATCGCCGAGAAACCGGCTGCCATAGACCACGTCGGCGTGACCTTCCAAGATCGGGCGCAGCAGGCGTGGGTACTCTTCCGGGCTGTATTCGAGGTCGGCGTCTTGAATGACGATCACGTCACCGCGCGCCTTCGAAAATCCCGTCCGAACGGCCGCTCCCTTGCCCTTGTTCACGTCGTGGTACGTGACGGTGATCGTGTTCATCGGATCGGGGTTCGCGGCCGCTTCCGCTTCCAACTGTTGCAGCACCGTGCGCGTTCCATCCTTACTGCAATCCTCGACCAGCACGAGTTCCTTCCGAATCGGAACGGCGCGGACGCGGTCGATCAGCATGCGCAGCGTTCGCTCTTCGTTGTAGATTGGGATCACGACCGACAGCATCCAATCGTCGGGGATCGCGTAGCAGCCAAGTTGTCGGCAACCGATCTCACCGATCAGCTTCTTAATCGACTCGTACCACTCCTGCGTGTACGGACGAGCGGCCGGGTCCAGTCCTTCAAGGCTCATGCGGGTTCCGATTGAGGGTGAAGATTGAGACGATCAGGACTGGCGCATCAACAACTGCCGGAGTCTGGTGAGCCGGGTGCCGTAAGGCCCCGGACTTCCTCGGCGAAACGTCCGGGGCCTTACGGCACCCGGCTCATCAAGACCAAACTTACAAAACCAGACTGTTATTGAACCACCTGACCCCGGCCTTCAGGCCGCTCGTTTGGTCGCGACCAAGCGGGCGATGTTGTACAGTTTGCCCCCCATGCTGTCACCCATTCCCCGACTTACCTCACGAGGTTCCGATGGCTGCGTTCTCACTTATGCTGACCGATGTTGACGCGGGCCTGCACCGCGAACAGGGCGAACTTCGCCCAAGTTCCGAGCTATCCTTGGCCGGTTCTCGCGACTGGTCGATCCGCTGGCAGACACTGCGTGGTGGAGTCTCCAGCGGTGTGAGTGTCGTTGAACTGAACAGCGGCGGGCTGTCGTTGTCAGTCCTGCCGACGCGCGGCATGGGAATCTGGAAGGGCCGGTTTCATGATCTGCCGCTCGAATGGAAGTCGCCCGTCGAGCGGCCCGTTCATCCGGCATTCGTCAACCTGCAAGATCGCGGCGGCCTTGGCTGGCTGCACGGTTTCAATGAACTCCTTTGCCGGTGTGGTCTCGGGTTCATGGGACCACCCGGCGACGATGGCGGTGAAAAACTGACACTGCACGGTCGCATCGCCAACATCCCGGCGCATCGCGTCGAAGTGCGAGTCGATCCGGACGGCGACGGCACGCTCGAACTGATCGGCATCGTGGATGAGTGCTCGATGTTCGGCCCGCGTTGGCGACTGACTTCGACCTTGCGCATCGTTGCCGGTTCCAATCGCTGTGAGATCATCGACGAAGTGACCAACCTCGGCGGACAGCCTCAGGAGTTGTCGCTGCTCTACCACATCAACGTCGGCCGCCCGTTCCTCGAACCGGTCGCGACGTATGCCGTGCCGTGTCGAGACATCGCGCCGCGGGACGCCCGCGCGGCGGAAGGGATCGACGCTTGCTATGTCTACGGCGCACCAGTCGCCGGGTTCGCCGAACAGGCTTACTACCACACTCCAATCGGTGCGGCAGATGGCTGGTCCACGGCGGTCCTCGCGAACGCCGCCGCCAACGCCGCGCTGGCCGTTCATTTCCAAACGAAGCAACTGCCGACGTTCACCGTTTGGAAGAACACCATCGCCGAAGCCGACGGCTACGTGACGGGCCTCGAACCGGGAGTCAACTTTCCCAACTTCCGCGCGTTCGAGCGGCAACAGGGGCGCTTGCCGCTCATCAAGCCGGGCCATTCGTACCGCAGCGAACTCGCGCTGGAAGTGGCCGACACCGCGCTGGCCGTTCACCAATTGCACGATCGAGTGAAACGCCTGCAAGGCTCGACCAACCCGACCGTCCACCGTCAGCCGCTCGCTCGATTGTCACCCGCCGGAGCGAAGTGAATGCCCTGATCGCGATCCATTTCAAACGGAACCCACCGCATGACGCACCAACTTCCTTCTCGACGCGATTTGCTCAAGCACTCGGCTGCCGGTCTGGTCGCTTTCCCGTGGATGAGTCTCAGCCGCGCATCGTCGTTGCGAGCCGACGAACCGACCGTGGACGCCCCCGTTCGCAAGCAACTCGACATCAAGACCGAAAAGCCGTTCAACGCGGAAGCACCGCTGAGCATGCTTGGCGAGCGATGGATCACGCCGCTCGAATCGTTCTACGTGCGCTCCAATGGCTCGGTCCCGGCTCTCAACGTGCGCGACTTCACGCTGACGGTGGAAGGTCTCGTCGAGCAGCCCCTCACGCTGAAAGTGGGTGAGTTGCTCGAACGCTTTCCCGCCGTGAAGACGACCGCCACGCTGACGTGTGCAGGCAATCGCCGGATTGAATTTGCCGCGACGACGAAGAAAGCGAGCGGCCTGCAATGGGTCTCGGGCGCGATGAGCAACGCCGAGTGGGCGGGAGTCCGTCTCTCCGACGTGCTGAAGCGGGCGGGAGTCAAACCGGGCGCGAAGCACGTCTGGTTCGACGGCCTCGACGAGGTGATCGAGAAGACCGAGATGATCTCATTCGGCGGTTCGATCCCGCTGGAGAAGGCTCTGGCCGACACCGCCGCCACGCCCGGCGCTCTACTGGCGACACACATGAACGGCCGCGTGCTGCTTCCCGAACACGGCTTCCCGTTGAGGTCCGTGGTTCCCGGTTTTGTCGGTGCGCGGAGCGTCAAGTGGCTCGGCAAGATCACGGTCAGCGACCGCCCGTCGCCGAACCGCTTCGTCGCCAGCTCGTACAAAGTGGTGAGCGAAGATACTCCCGCCGCGCTCGCCGCCGCGTCGCCGCTCTACGAACAGTGCCTCAACGCGATGATCACGTCTCCAGCCGCCGGAGCCGCCGTCACCGGAGACCGTTTGACCGTGAGGGGCTTCGCGATGTCCGCCGGTCACGCGGGCCGCCGCGTCAAACTCATCGAAGTCTCAACCGACGAGGGCCAGTCGTGGCAACCGGCCAAGATCACGTCGCCCGTCCACGACTTCTGCTGGGTCTTGTGGACGACCGATGTCGCACTGACCACAACCACATCGAGCCTGCTCGTCCGCGCCAGCGACTCCAGCGGCGAGACCCAGCCGCAAACCATGCCTTGGAACGCGAAGGGCTACCAGTACAACGCCTGGCACAAGGTGAGCGTGAAGCGTGCGTGAGTTACTCCAAGGCTGGCGACGCAAAACCGGACTGGCTCTGCTGGCGATGGCGATGCTGTTGACCGTGGCTTGGATGCGAACCGCCGTTGTGATGGATCAGATCAATTTCACGGTGAATGGTGATATGCATCAAGTCTGGGCTGAACTCGGCTTAGTTGCTTGGATGCGCGAGCCTGGCTGTGGCAGTGAACGTCACTTCTCGTGGTATTTCCAGCATCCCTCAGAACCATCGTTCGCCCCCTTCGACAATGACCAAGGTCATATTCGATGTCGAACGCTCTGGAACGTGTTGGGGATTCGTCTTGCCGACTTGGTCATCGTTGAACGTCGATCCACAATGGGGCTGTTGTCAAACGATGCTCCTGTGAGTTCGGAAATTCACTGTCCAATCTGGGTCGTTCCTTATTGGGTATTCATACTCCCACTGACATTGCTCTCCGCGTTCTTGATCTTGTCCAAGCCAAGGCAACTGAAGCCGTAGGGTGCGTGGAGTCCTCGGAACGCACCGAGTGAATTGACGCACAACACGGTGCGTTCCGAAGACTCCACGCACCCTACAAGCCTGTGCCATCGTCATCATTCGCATCGTTTGGGATTGTCATCATGAGGCCGTACCGACTCGCCGCTCTCTGTCTTTTGCTTCTGCCGACGACATCGAGCCGGGCCGAGGACGACCCTCGGTTGGCCGAGTTGCTTCAGCCCGTGATCGCGGCCCATCAGGGAACCGTTTCGGTCGTGGTGAAGCATCTGAAGACGGGAGCGACGTTCGCGCATCGCGCCGACGAACCGATGCCGACGGCGAGTCTCATCAAGTTCCCGGTGATGATCGCCGCGTATCAGCAGGCAGCAGACGGGACGCTCGATCTCGCCAAGCCGGTCGTGTTGAAAGAGGAGGACAAGGTGCCCGGCTCGGGCATCCTTACACAACATTTTTCGGTGGGGACACAGGTCTCAGTGCGCGATGCCATTCGCCTGATGATCGTCTACTCGGACAACACGGCCACGAACTTGGTCGTCGATCAGATCGGCCTCGCCGCTACGACCGACTTGATGACGAAGTGGGAGTTCCCTCACACGCGGCTCCACGCGAAGGTCTATCGCGGCGACACGTCGATCGCCCCCGAGCGGAGTAAGCAGTTCGGGTTGGGCAGCACCACGGCGGGCGAGATGCTCCGTCTGTTGGAGCGGCTGCATCGGAAGGAACTCGTCTCGGAAGAGGCGTCGAAGCAGATGGTCGATCACCTGCTGGCGTGCGACGACAAACAACGGCTCGCGAAGTTTCTGCCCGCCGGGACGAAGGTCGCGCTCAAGACGGGATCGGTCTCGGCGGTGAGAACGGTGGCGGGGATTATCGAGTCTCCGTCCGGTCCCATCGCCGTCTGCGTGCTGACCTCGAACAACAAGGACCAGCGCTGGGCCGATGACAATGCGGCGCAGTTGCTTTGTGCGGAGATCGCGCGGCAGGTCTGGCAACACTTCCACCCGGCGACCGTTCCAACCGATGAGACTCCGCCAACGGAACTGGCTTCCGGGGCGAACGGTGAGTTGGTCGAAGCGTTGCAGCGGACGCTTAATCAACGCTTGGGAGAAAAGTCGCAGGTGTCGGTCGATGGCGATTTCGGTCCGGCGACCAAGCAAGCGGTCACGGCGTTCCAGAAGTCTCACAACCTCCCGCCCACCGGAATCGTCGGGCCGGAGACGTGGAAGATTCTCGGCCCACTGGTCATGACCGCCGAAGAACAGCCGAGCGATCCCGACTCGATCAACAAGGAAGTCCTGCCGCTCGCACCGGCCGATGCGCTCGTCGGCCCACCGTTCGTCACCGCCGATGCGTGGGCGATCGGTGACGCCAAGACCGGCAAATTGCTCTGGCACGAACAGGGGAGCGAACGCCGCGACTTTGCGAGTACCACCAAGACCATGACC
Organism: Schlesneria sp.; assembly: GCA_043749505.1. Lineage (GTDB taxonomy): Bacteria > Planctomycetota > Planctomycetia > Planctomycetales > Planctomycetaceae > Schlesneria. The sequence goes on from JAYVDI010000002.1 coordinate 11,018, forward strand.
GCGTGGCTCGTCCTCCGCGAAGCGAGCGGCGATGCTCTTGCCTCACCCCTCGCCCCGGCCTTGCGGGGAGAGGGACCGGGGGTGAGGGGTTCTTCAAACGGCCCGAACCTCCTCGACGAGATCGTCACGTTCTCCTCGACCGCCGACAAAACCCCCGGTTCAACTTCTGGCCTGAAGGCGGGCGAGAAGGTCAGCGTGCGCGAACTCCTCTACGGCCTGATGCTCCCGTCGGGGAACGACGCTGCGACCGCACTGGCCGAACATGTCGGGCCGCGCTTCAAGCCAGACGGTGACTCGAAAGTAGCCGCTCGTCCCATCGCCCGCTTCGTCGCCGAGATGAATCGCGCGGCGAGCGAACTCGGCATGCAGCAGACTCACTACGCCAACCCGCACGGCCTGCCCGACAATGCGCATCTCTCGACCGCCGCCGATCAGTTGCTGCTCGCCGCGAAGGTCATGCAAAGTGAAAAATTCCGCGAGTACGTCCAAACCCGCCAACACGGCACGCGAGTCCAAGGCCCCTCCGGCTACACGCGCAACGTCGTCTGGAAGAACACAAACAAGCTGCTCGAAATCACCGGCTACTCGGGCTTAAAGACTGGTACGACCGACGCCGCCGGTGCGTGCCTCGTCTCCGTCGGCAGACACTCGGGCGATGAACTGATCGTCGTCGTCCTCGGCAGCGCCTCGAACGAATCCCGCTACACCGACACCCGCAACCTCTTCCGCTGGGCTTGGCAACAACGGGGCCACCGCGAGTGACTCACTCTTCATGGGTTGGCCTTCACCCACCCAGAGTCAATGAGCAGTGGCACGCTTTACGAACAGGAAACTCGATGAGCAGAGCCACCATGCCCTACGAACGCGACGTTCTCCGCGAGTCAACGTGGCGACCTCGCTGACGAGTTCGGCGAGGATCAAAGCAGCGAGGTGGATCAGGACCACGCCGAAATCGCAATGTCTTTTCTGTCTGGGAGCGAGGCCGCCGTGTCCGAACAATCGCTCATTTCCGGCGACTCGCAATTCGCTTCGACTCGATGGAGTCTCGTGATCGCGGCGGGACATCGTTCGTCGCCCGAGGCGGCTGGTGCGTTGGAGGCTCTCTGCCGGACATATTGGTTCCCGCTGTACGCCTACGTGCGGCGGCGAGTCCCCGACCGGCATGAAGCTCAGGATTTGACGCAGGAGTTTTTCGCGCGGTTGCTCGAACAGAATCACTTCGCGGTGGCCGATCCGGAACGAGGCCGCTTTCGGGCGTTCCTCCTCACGGCGCTGAAGCATTTCCTGACGAACGAGTGGGACAAGTCGCAGGCCATCAAACGGGGAGGGGGTCGCGTTCCCCTGTCGCTCGATTTCGATTCGGGCGAGTCACGGCTGAGCCTGGAACCTGCGGACGATCAGACGCCGGAGCGGATCTTCGAGCGCGAGTGGACGATCACC
>JAYVDI010000003.1:0-24303 GCA_043749505.1 Schlesneria sp.
CAACACCACGCGCTGGCCATGCCGGTACAGCCCTTCGTAGTGAGCCGACTCTTTCGGCAGCGGGCCGTAACGATGGTCGGCGCGAAAGTTGGGGAACTCGTCGGTGAGAGACCAGCCGGGGAGCGAGGGCGTGACGAACGTGATCGGTCCTTCCGCGCGAGGTGCGCCGATGATGCCGAAGCGGGCGGGATCGAACCGGACGAAACCGGTCCAGCCGGCGGAGGCTCGCAACAGTTCGGTGTCGTAGCTGATCGAGGCTTGGCGCTTCGAGCCGACTCGCACGACGATCGCCTTGTAAACGGGATCGTGCCACGCGGCGGGGGCGAGCGGCGGACCGAGGCTCGTGCTGAGGAACGGCCCGATGTCCATCTGGCCGAAGCGGTCGTCGCGCGAATCGGCTTCGGTCCAGTTGAACCCGACGGCTTCCGTTCCCCAGTGGCCGTCGATCTTGTTGGACGCAGAGCCAGCCACGCCCTTCGAGGACTCAGGGCGTGCCATACGCGCGTCTCCCAACAGAGCCGCATTCTTGTTGCTCGTCGCATCGTCGAGTCGCTTGTTCTCGACGAGTTCATCGAGATGCCACAGCGCGACCGTCGCGTCGTCGGGAGTGAAGGGCTTGTCGGGGAGAGACGCCGGGACGCGGACACCCTTCGAAATGCGGACCTCATCGACGAGGCCGGTGCATCCAATCCCCCGGTCGATCAACGTGGCGAGGCCCAGTTCGCCGGGGACCGATTTCATTTCGGTTCGTTTGTGTTTCTGATCGGCCACTTGCCTGCCATCGACGAAGAGTCGAATCCGCTCTGCTTCGAGGACCATCGCCACGTGATGCCACTTGTCGTCACAGATCATGGCCTCGGAACGGCAATGATCGGGCGAGAAGCCGGGCGAGTAGACAGTGAACGCACCGCCCGGCATCGCGAACAGTTCCCAATGCGTACCGGACGACTTCTGTTCGTGAGCGACCAGAATGTTGAACGAGTCTTTCTGGTCGAGCTTCGTCCAGCACTCGACGGTCAGCGGGAATTCGCGGAACTCGTCGCGGCCCTTCACGAGTGCCCCGCCGCTTCGTCCATCGAGAGCCTTCCCAAACTTGCCTTCCACCAGCGCGGGTCCGTTCGCTCTTGCCGGAGGCGCGACGACCGCTGCGACTGGTTTGGGAACCGGCGTCCTCATCTTCGGCTTCGGCCCGGCCGTCTGGTCCTGCAACTGAGGCAGGAGCCAATCGAGGCCATCCAGATTGTCGTGCAGCCGCTCTTCCGCGTCGTCCTGCGTATGGCCGAGAATTCCAATCGGGCCGGTGTAGCCGCTGTCTCGAACCACCTTGAGCAGCTTCAGGTCGAGATCCCCCTCGCCGAGTTGCATGATTTTCTGGCCGCGCCGCTCGCCATCGGGCATCATCCCGTTGAGGTTGAGGCAGAGCAGATGCGGCTTCATCTTCTGAAGCAGTTCGGGGAACCGGTCGATGTGCTCGTGACCGTGATGCTGGTTGTAGACGATGCCCACGTTGTTGAGCTTGAGTTCCTGAATGATGGCGATCTGGTTCTCGGGTTCGCCGAACCAGCCGCCGTGGTTGTAGAGCGCGACTTTGCAGCCGACCTTCGCCGCCGCTTCGGCAATCGGACGGATGCGGCCTGCTTCGGCGAGAACCCGGACCCGTTGATCGGCCTCGTCCTTCGTCGGGCCGCCGCCGCCGGTGACCCACAGTTGCGGAGTCACCTTGTGCTTCTCGAACACGGCCAGAGTCATCTTGGCTTCGTCGTTGAGTGATGTCGGGAACCACCACGCGGTCAGTTCGACCTTGTGTCGCTTGAGACTCTCGATCTCGGCATCAAACGTTGGGATGTGCTCGGCGCGGTAGTCGTACGCGAACTTCGAGAAGCCAAGTTTTTCGAGCATCGCCGCCCGCTCCTCCGGCCCGCGCTTCTTCGAGTCAAACGGCACGATGCACCAGGCAACGAGGTTCTTCCTCGCGAACAGTTCGGCCGAGGGCGGCTCGGCAGCAGGCGCGGGGAGCGGCCTCGCGAGGCCGAACGCGATGGCCAGACAGACGGTTTCAAACATCAGGCGAGTTATCATCGAAGCGGTCTCCGGAAAGGATGGGTAACAAAGTTTCGTTCGACAGAATTCGGAATCAGGTGAGCCGGGTGGCATCAGCCCTCGGACTCTTCGCGTCGAATACAAGAGTCCGAGGGCTGACGCCGCCCGGCTCACCAATTCTGTCAGGGACATCAAGTCTCGTGGCACAAGCTGGCAGCATGTAGCACGGGCGATGGTACTCGGGAACCAGCGTCGTTGTCCCGCACGGCGGGCTTCGAGAACTGCGCGGCGAGACCTTGCATGCGACGTGGAGCTGAACCAGACTTCCGCTCACAATCTTTCGTCGCCTCCTCGTGGAGCCAAGCTCATGACCGACTACTTCGTCGCATGGTGGAACGTCGAGAACCTGTTTTCGGTCGAGGGCGATCCGCAGCGCATCCCGTGGCTGGCTGAGAAGCTGAGGGCCGAGCTGAAGGGGTGGTCGAAGAAGGTACTCGGGCAGAAGCTGACTCAGTTGGCGAAGGTGATCTCGTCGATGAACGGCGGTCGCGGTCCAGATTTGCTCGGCGTGTGCGAGGTCGAGAATAGTGTGGTGCTGGAGCAACTGATTGCGAAGCTCAAGCCGCTGGGCCGGGCGTACAAGGTCGTCCATCACGACACGTCGGACCAGCGGGGGATTGACGTGGCGTTCCTGTACGACTCGGCAAGGTTCTCGATCAATCCGAAGGAAGTTTTCTCGCACACGATCCTGCGGCGCACCGGTACGCGCGATCTGTTTCAGGCCAGCTTCTACACGAAGTCGGGGAAGAACCGGTTGGTTGTGATCGGCAACCACTGGCCGGCCCGCAGCGAAGGACAGTACGAGTCCGAACCGTACCGGATGCTGGCGGGCGAGACGCTGAGTTACTGGCTGCAGCGGATCGACGAGGTGCTGGCCGCGAGGTCATTCGATCCACCACCCGCCGTGCTGGTAATGGGCGACTTCAACGACGAGCCGTTCAACCGCTCGTTGACCGAGTACGCACTGGGCCAGCGCACGGATCGGCTGCTGAAGTCAAAGCGCGCCGAGTCGCCCTACCTTTTGAATCTGACGTGGCCGCTGCTGGCCGACGGCGGTGGGACATTCGCGTTCGGGGGCGAGTCGAATCTGCTCGACCAGTTGCTCGTCAACCGAGGCTTCTTCGCCGACGAGTCGCCTTGGCGCGTGACGGAGAACAGCGTCGAAATTGTTCGTCTGGCGGAGATGCTCGACTCGCGCGGAAGCCCGCGCCGCTTCGGCCGTCCCTCGGTCAAGGACAGCTTCGATCCGACCGGATTCAGCGACCATCTGCCGGTGGCGTGCCGGATCGTGGAACGGGACTGATGGAGTGACGATTCCATTGCCGTGTCAATTTGTGTTTTGAATCAAAGTCGGATCAAGCCATGACTTCACTTCGCTCACGCTGTCTCGTTTGTGTCATCACCGTCTGTGCCGCATCCTATCAGGCTTTGGCCGAGGATGAAGCTGCGCCGGTCTCGCTCCCATCGGCTGTGCAGCGCGGACGAGAACTGGTTGCGACGGCCGCGACCAATTGGCATCAGAACAAGAACTGCTTTGCCTGCCATCATCAGACGCTCCCCGTGTTGACGTTGGTCGAGGCGGTTCGGTTCGGTGCGCCGCTCAATCCCGAATGGTTGCGAATCCAGACGAAGCACACTCACGACTACTTTCAAGAGCGGGTCGAAGGGATGCTTGCCGGGGATCACGTTCCAGGTGGAGCGTCGTCACCGGGGTATGGACTGTGGGCGTTGAAGCTCGCACAACATCCGGCCGACGACGTGACGGCGGCGATGGTCGAGAATTTGCTCAAGATCCAAGGTGTGGTAAGGCTCTCGGATCGCGACGCGACGAAGCCAGCCAAGTTGAAAGACGGGGCATGGCTCCCCTCGTGCCGTCGCCCGCCGCTGCAAGGTTCGGACATTGCGACGACGGTCCTGGCGCTGATCGGCATGGAACATTATGCGACGGACCAACAGCGCGAGCGACTCGCCACCGCGCACGCCGCCGCCGACAAGTGGCTCGCCGAAACACCAGTCGTCACTGCCACTGAACGCGCGTGGCGATTGTGGGGATTGAACCTGCTCGGGGGTGAGACTGCCCTGATCGAAGCGACTCGCGCCGCGATCTTCAAAGCTCAACGCGCAGACGGCGGATGGTCTGAGACGGACGACCGTCAATCCGATGCGTACTCGACAGGCGAGACGCTGTTCATTCTCTGCCAAACAGGAACGCGGCCAACCGAACCCGCCCTGCTGCGTGCCCGTGACTATCTCATCAAGACTCAACACGCGGACGGCTCGTGGTTGGTCGAGACGCACGTGAAGCCGGTCCAAACGTTCTTTGAAAACGGCGACCCTCACGGCAAGCACCAGTTCCTCTCGACCGCCGCAACCGCCTGGTCCACCGCCGCGCTGGCTCAACTGCTGCCGCTTCCAACACGGATCGGTCAGCCGGCTCCGTGAAGACCTCAAGCTCAAGTCACTTCCTGTGGTGAATCGGCTTGCCCGGGATACATCGCAATCGACATCAACAGCAGGTAGGTCGAGAACAGCATTGCAAAAATGACGACATCTGTCTGATGGACGAACAAAGCACCGGAAGGCATCACATGAGTGAGGATCAGGACTCCTTCAAGGAAGGCCAGCAGAAAAATCCCAAGAAATAAAGCACAAAACTGAAGCTTCCGGACTGAAACGGTGCAGTGATTGGCGGCGATGAAACGACGCCCAATCCAAAGTCGAATGAGAAGCCCCACGCTAGGAAGTGCTAAGGCTGTCAGTTCTATGGCACCTCGATTGTTGGGGAACCGAAACTCGACAAACGTCGGCACAAGAACGACACCGGCAGGCAGCAGGCCGTCCCACATGAGAACCCTGAGCAACCATAGTCCAAGCATGGTTCAACGACCTTAACTGAGACAAATGCGTACTTCTCACGCAGGCTTATCGTTCGACGTGTTGGCTGCTCACGGCGCAGTTCCGGTCATCGAACAGATTCAAATAGAAGACCTTCGCGTCGGGTGGCAGCTTCGCCGTGATGCGGTTGCCAGCCGTGATGATGTCGGCGGGAAGTGACTCCCATTTGCGGTCCTGCCATTTGCCGATGTCGCGCGTGAAGGCGAGTTCGGCCTTCGTGATCGAGACATCAGACTGGAACGTCAGCCACGCCTCTTCCGCCGAGTGACCTTGTTCGGTGATCGTCGGTAGCGGCTTCCCTTGCTTCAACAGTTGGTTGGCGAAGACGTGGATCTCTTCCGGGTTTTCTCCGGCCGCTCCGTGGCCGTGAGGCATCCGAATTCGCAGGCAGAGCGTGCGGTTCCCCTTCGGCAGGAGATACGACTTCTGCCACGAGTCCATTGGGTAGGCGAAGTCGTTCGTCCCGTTCACCCACAAGACGGGCATCTTCGCTTGACCGAGGTAGCTCGACGGATCCCACTGCTTCAGCCACAGGTCGGCTTTCTCGCGACCGAGCTTCTCAAACGCCGGAAGCCAGACAGAGTTATTGCCCAGATATCCACAGCCATAGACAGGCGCAGCGAACTGAAACCGCGCATCGACTCCCGCCACGACCGATGTCAGATATCCACCCCACGAGATTCCCGTGACACCAATCCGCTCGGCATCGACCTCGGGGTACGACCGAATCAACGAATGAGCCAACGCCACCGCGCTGACGGCATGAAACGTCCATTGATCTTCCACCGGAGCATCAAGCTGACCAAAGCTGGCATCCCAACCGGGTGGCCCTCCCAATTCATGCCGCTTCCATTTGCCATAGGTTCCGACCGGAACGCACCCGCACACGTCCATCGCAATGGCCGCATAGCCGCGCGAGTTCCACAACTTCACCCACCGCTCAAACGCCGTCCCGCCCCCGCCATGAATCAACACCATCGCGGGAAGTTTTTTGTTCTCGCCGTCCCCTTCTCGCTTGGCAGGCACCCCGTAATAAGCAAACACCCGAGTCGTCTTCCCCTGATACTTCGCTCCCTCATAGAAGAACGCCCTGACCCCCTCCGCCGAAATGTCCTCCGCCGGAAACACCGCTGGTGGTTTGCAGAGTGCAGCCAGATCGAATCGAACTCCCGTCTGAACCGGTATCTCTTGGGCATGGCCCACTCGCGCAAACAGGAACAACACAGCAACAAGACAGAGACTGTTCGAATTGCGGTACGATTGGTGTGAACAATTCAAAGGAGTGCCTTCGGAACAAGAGATCAGATTGGCCGGTCGCTCAAAACTCCGTCCTGTTTGAATGCGAGCACATTGTAGGGTGGGGCCAGCTCGCTTCGAGCGTCGGCCCACTACGAGGGCCAGCGTGCCAGAGCTCCATACCTGCACGACGGCTGCGCTGCAAACATTAAGGATGCCATCAAGGCTCATGCCGGTGAAGGACTGTCTCGAAGAACCGCTACCTCAAGCTCACGCCGGACCAGCAGGCTCTGTTGGTCGAACTCTTGAAGTCGATGATGAGCCGCACCAACCGGCTCATCATCGAACCGCGCCCGCCATGAACTGCCGCGCGGGGCTGTGCTTGGGAATGCAGTTCTCGATCTCCGAGTATGGCACGCGGAGCGAATAGGCTCCCTCCGCGTAGCAGCCGACATGGTAGGGAGCAAAGAAAAACCACAGGCCCGAGGGGGCGAATGCGAACGTCGCCAGATCGTCGATCTCCAGAGTCGCCGAACTGGTGACGTTTTCGTCCGCTTCGTCCTCGGGAGCGGCGAACGATGAGGCACCTTGGCGGCGAAGATCGTCGTTACAGAACGTGACGAGCCGCTGCTGCCAGTCGCTGGAAGGCTCAAACAAATCGGCGAGCTTCAGTTCCCGAGCCTGCTCGTTCTCATTAACGAAACATCGCGCGACGTGCCAGTAGTTTCCATGAGCACCGCCGGTGTATTCCGAGTGCATCTCCAGCAGACAGACCGCGCGGTCGGAGGCGTGAATCACCTTCGCTTCGACGCAACCACTCCATTCGCGATTGCAGAACGACGGGTCTCGAAATTCGTCCCAGACCAACGACCAGTCGGCCCGCGCGAACTCGGCCGCCACCTCCGCATGCCTCGTGCTGACCAGCCGATTCACGTCGCTCAGAAAGGGCGAGGTTTCAGGAAACTCGGGAAACGCGGCCTCATAGATTGCCGAATGACCTCGGTCCGCAAGATTCAACCCGGTGCGCTTCCGCAAGACGAGCCTCTTCGCCACGGGACGAGGTTCATTTCGGGAAGAACTGCCATCCGGCAACACTTCACTCTGTGCGGAGTCCGCACGGTGGGCCATCACCAGATCGCTGTCCGTCGCCAGCGCAAAGTCGCCCTCGCGCGAGACGGTGGTATGGTTCTGCCACAAGAACACTCCTGCGGCCACCGCGAGCGAGGCAACCAAAATCCCCAGCGGTACCAGCCGCGCCATGCCTCGCAACGTCGAACGCAACATGCGGGATTCCTTTCCCTTCACTAAGGCAGTTTCACAACCGTAGCCGCGTTCGCCAGAACGTGGCTACACCAGCGAAAAACCCACGTTCTGGCGAACGTGGCTACGGCGCAAACGGGTATTGAAACCGCTTCTAGGGAATTGCAAGATTCTTCACGCACCATGATGCCAGCTGAAACATCAAGGAGTGTCATCCCGCTTGGCCTCGGGCTTTAATTTCAGCAACTCGTTCATTTTGGAATCGCGATTGGCTTGGAGCCATTCACTCCAGAGCGTGGGATCGTTTTTTGGATGAGATCATCCAAGGCGAGCTTCAGTTGGACATCGGCTCGCACCAAGTCGAGATAGTTCACGATGGTCTCGCGGGTATCGAGTCCGCAATCAGAGTCGCGTTCGTTTTCAGAACGAACCCGGCGACGTCCATGCGATAATCGAATGACTGCGAGTCACGAAATAAGGGTGGCCAGCAGTACAGGCCAAACAGCCTAATCCCCAGCCGGTTGAGGTGCTCTTGAAGTCGCTCCTTGCCACCGTACTTGGCATGGGCAACACGTTCCAATGCCCGACTCAGGCGTGTCTCTTCCGAGCCGGATAGCGCATCCCGAAGGTGATCGTTTGCCAGCGGTTCCCCTTTCCTGTCGCGCACATGCTGCCGCAGAACTTTGGAAATGAACTCTTCAAGCCGTTGTTTCGTCTCTTCGTCCTTCAGGGGCTTGTGCTCCGCATCAAACAAATGGAGTCCATGTTTCTGGAAGACCTCGTCAAACTTCGCGAGCAACACGGGGCTTTCCCAAGAATGTTTGTGCTTGTCCAATCCCCATTCGAGAACGACGTCACACAACTCTTGGAAACAGGACGCAGCATCTCCGCGCAACCACCGTTCAAACTCTTTCAGATCGTATTCGGGCCCCCAGGTCTCAGCGCACGCCGCGACGATGATGGGCACGGCCATCTCAACCGCGTCGCTTCGAGCTTTACGGTGATCCGCAAACGTGAAGGAATCCGTCAGCGTTTCATTCCAAGTCCATTCCGTGACAACGCCCCAATCCTTGCGTTCCAGTTGTCGAACGAGACGACCATCCTTCAATCCGTCGGGAGCCTTGAAGACCAGATGATTCGGGATGGCTTTGACATCAGCGAACTTGCCCTTTGCCATCCAATAGTCGCTGGGAAGCCCTTCGTCGGCAGGTTTGCCAAAACGTCGAATCAGTTCGTCAATTGGCAATTGCCGGTCAGCCGCCGACTTCACTTCGCGGGTGCGGTGAGTCGAAGACCACTCGCGGCTCTGTCGGGCGTCATCGGGGGCACGTCTGAGGGGCTGGTAGACAGATCGTTCGACACTCCCATCGGGCAACAATCGAGTCTCCGCTCGAAACGATTCCGGGTTACATCCCGCACAACACAGCCCCAACATCGCCACGAAAACAGTCCGATTGCCTGGCATCGCGCACTCCTGAATACGGTGGCCCGTGAGTCACGTCCGGTACTTGGCACCCCAAGCGAATGGCCTCGCTTGTTGGAGTTTTGGTTTTGTGTTTCGATCGAAGTTCAGAGCCGTCGTGTGGTTCTGCCACAAGAACAAGACCATCACAGCGAGTGAGGCAATCAAAATCCCAAGCGGTACCGACCTCGCGATACTTCGCAACATCGAATGGATCATGCGGGACTCCTTTCCCGTGAGACTATCTTATCCTACACACGTACATCCGCTCAAAATCCAGGGCAATCCAGCCAACGATTGATGCGGGCGACTCACGAAGAGAACGTCGCCTCAAAAGCGTGCGCCTGACGCTCATTTAGTGAATCGGTTGCGGCTTCAACCACTGAAGTGAATTGAAGAATCTGGAAACGTCGTCGGATACTTCAGCTTCATTCATGAAGCCCGCCGATAGAACAAGAGTGTCATCATCTACGAGGTACGTGCGCATGATCGTGATCCGGTCGTTCGGTTCACGAATCCGATGCTCTTTGCCTAGAAACTGTCCGAATGAGATTGAATTACTCGAGATGATTTGTCGATCCGGTGTCGCCAAGACAGTGTTCGCAAGATTCACAAACCTCTCTTCGTCTGGCACTGGCTTCCAATCGGCTGGCGGAGTTCCGTAGATCGCAACTAGAACCAGTGTCTCTTCATCCCGATTACCTTCGAGATATTGATATGACGACAGCCGACGGGTGGTGCGTCCATCATCGTGTTCCTTTTCCTGAGTGATTGGCATTCCGACCACTTCAACCGAAAAGTATCCAAGTTTGTCTGTTAACGTTGTCCATTTCGGTACTGGTGTGCTTGTCGTTCGCTTGGGCGGAGCAACCTGCATCCTCTGCTGATTCGATGCTGGCCCCCTCGAACGGCGCGCCAGCGACAAAGCCAGAAGAACAGCGAATAACGTGACAAGAGTGGCCAACAGTGCGACCCACCGCACTTGTCGGTTGGATGTGAAAGACGGTGATGAGCTCATTTCAAATCTCAAATACAAGCTCCTGCTCTGTGGCATATCCATCAGAGCAGAACGTAGCCGCGCGTGGCGTGTCGATCGCAGAGTTCGTCAGTAGCTCCTCGGTCTCACGCGGCCTTGGACTCGGCTGGGAAGACCCATGATTCTCAAAAATCCTTCGGCGTCGGTTTGGTTGTAGGAGCCGCCCGCTTCCATGCTGGCGATCTTGTCGTCGTAGAGGCTGTTCGGGCTGGTGCGGCTGCAGACGATGATGTTCCCCTTGTAGAGGCCCAGCTTGATCTCGCCCGTCACCACCGCCTGGGCCTGCTTGTTGAAGGCCATCAGCGCGTCCATCTTGGCCGTGTACCAGAAGCCGTAGTAAACCATCTCGGCGATCTCGGGGGAGAGGCGGTCGCGGAGGTGGAGCAGGTCGCGGTCGAGCGTCAGTTGCTCGACGTAGCGATGAGCTTCGTAGAGGAGCGTCATGCCGGGGGCTTCGTACACACCGCGGCTCTTCATCCCGACGAAACGGTTCTCGATCATGTCGAGCCGTCCGATGCCGTTGCGACCGCCGATCTTGTTCAGCTCCAGCACCATTGCCAGCGGGCTGACCTGCGTGCCGTTCAGCGTGACGGGGACGCCGTGCTCGAAGCCAATCGTGACGTGTTCGATCTTGTCGGGAGCCTGTTGCGGTGAGACGGTCATCCCGAAGTCGGGGACATCGACGCCGGTCACTTTCGGGTCTTCGAGGACTCCCGCTTCGTAGCTGATGTGCAGACAGTTCTCGTCCGAGCTGTAGGGCTTGGCGACCGACGCCTTCACCGGAATGTTCTTCTCGTGGCAGAAGGCGATCATCTCGGTGCGGCCGGGGAATTTGGCGCGATACTTCTCGATCCGCCACGGGGCAATGATTTTGATCCCGGGTTCAAGCGCTTCAGCCGCGAGTTGAAACCGGCACTGGTCGTTCCCCTTGCCGGTCGCTCCGTGCGCATAGGCGTCCGCGCCGACTTCCTTCGCGACCTGCAAGCAGATCTTCGAGATGAGCGGCCTCGCGATAGACGTACCCAGCAGATAGACGCCCTCGTAGCGCGACTGCCACTGCATGACCGGGAAGGCGAAGTCGCGGCAGAGTTCTTCCTGCGCATCGACGATGCGGCACGACTTGGCCCCGCAGGTGTGAGCCTTCGTCAGCACCTGCTGCCGATCCTCACCGGGCTGGCCGAGATCGACGTAGACGCAGTGAACGTCGTAGCCCTCGTCCTGCAACCAACCGAGAATGACCGACGTATCGAGACCGCCCGAATAGGCAAGGACGCAGCTAGGCATGAACAAGATTCCCAAGGCAGCATGAAGTTCGGAACAACGCGCGATGGGACTCGAACCAGAGCCGACCGCGAACGGACGGGGGATTATATCGGTGGCGTGCGGACCTGCTACCGAGGCACTGTTCTCGGGCCGAGGAGGCCGATTGAGGTGGCCCACCACTCACGCTGCGGGTTGGTGGGGATGTACCACCCTGAAAACGAAAGAAGCGTCTCAGTGAGACGCTTCTTGGTTTGATCGGACTTATGGCGAGGTATCAGTGCGACGGAGTGCTGTCCGACGAATCGCTGATGTCGGCCGATCGCGGCTCTTCTGCGGCCGGCTTGGTGCCGACGGCTTGGTCCGAAAGACTTTGCATGCGCCCCATGCCGAGAACGGACAGGAGAAAGAATGCCATCACCGCGACTCCGGCCACCAAGTAGCCGATGCTGCGATCGATGCTGTCCTTCTTCAGGTAAACGGGTTCGTCGAGTTCGTTCGGGATATCGAGCAACAACACGGTGTTCCTTCCGCTTTTTGAATGGCCGGGAGGGGTGATCAACCCAGCAGTTGCAAAGCTTCGATGTGATCACAATGTCGCGAAACCATCGAGCGTCAAACCAATTTGACACTCCGTGAAGTTGCAATTCACGGGCCATTGTGGATTCATTAGCGATGACCGTTGCTCGGGTATTGCTAACCTGTGATTTCAGCAGGTCTTTTCGACTTTCCGTGAGCGTCAATGAACCTGTATCAGAATTGCCCGGTTGTTGAGTTTTCGAAACAATCGCGTTGACGTTCGTCAACATGGGAGCTGTCGGTGATGGCTCGAACCTGTTCCTACGTTTTTCAACAGGCTGCGGTGCGCGTATGGTTTGGTGGAGTCCGCCCCAAGGGAACTCTGTCGCGATCATTGGCGTCCGATGGTTTGAAACGGCTTCTTGATCGGCCACTGTCTTTTGAAGAACGTGTCCGGATGGCTTCGCTTCTATTCCTCAATTCAACCGAGCGACCTGCTATGCACTTGTTCCTCATCGTAACAAACCGTGTCCTACGGAATCGAGTACTCCAATCGTTGTCGGTCGTGACGGCTTGGCTGAGTCTGGCGTTTGCCGGCGCGGTATATGGACAGAGCGATGACCCACCTCGGCTTCCTGTCCCAAAGGCGGAAACGCTGAGAGCGGCAGAGAAACAAATTCGCGAGATTTTTCAAACCGAGTTCACTGCTGCGAAGAAGGCATCTGAGAAGTCTGACTTGGCAGGCAAGCTGTGGAACCACACGGTGAACAACGACGAAGATGCCGTCGCGCGGTACGCCCTGCTGGAAGCGGCTCGAGTTTTGGCGACCGAAGCGGATGAGAATAAGCTCGCCTTCAATGTGATCGACTCGCTGGTTTCGCAGTACGAGGTCAACGGGGCGGAGTTGAAAAGCGCGGTCCTCTTGGCCAATGCGAAGGGGATTCGGGACTCGACCGGTCAGGTTGAGTTCTGCGAGTTGATTCAATCGACGATCGACTCGGCGGCGCGTGACGAGCAGTTTGAAGTGACGACAAAGCTGGTGCCGCTGTTGTTGGTCTCGGCTGGGAAACTGAAGGATGCCGCGCAGCGAAAGGGCTTTCAGGCTCGTCATGTCGAACTGAAGCAGCTTCAACCGCAATGGGCGGCTGTCGCGAAAGCCAAGATCACGTTGGCAAAGTCGCCCGAGGATGAAGCGGCCAACGCGAGCTACGGTCGCTACCTCTGCTTATTTGTGGGCGACTGGGACAAAGGACTGCCGCTGTTGTCCCGTGGAACGGCCACGAAGTTGACGGCCGTTGCGCGTCTGGATGTAGAAACGCGAACCACGCCGGAGGAACAGCTTGCTCTCGCCGATGCGTGGTGGAATCTCGCGCAGCCCGAGTCGGGGATTGAGAAGCAGCAACTGCTACTGCGAGCGAACGACTGGTACACAACGGCGGTTCCCGAACTGAAGGGGTTGTTGCGTACGAAGGCCGATCAACGGATCGAGCTGGTTAAGAAGCAGTATCCCGAAGCGGTCGAGCTTCAGACGCTGATGCGATCGCGCCGTGATGGAACGCTGGTCTTGAAGGGATTCGGCCTCTCTTCTGAGAAGTCGAAGACCAATCCCAAAGGGCGGTCGGCGGTTCCCTTTTCCGGTGAGCTTGACCGTAAATTGGTTCCGAAGCTGTTGAACGCCCGCGTCCAAGTTGGCATCAAAACTGTGGGGCAGGATAAGTTGGTGTTTGTGTCTCGAGCGACCGTTCTCCCCGAGACGCCGTTCGCGATCACTCTGGTCAGTCTGAATTCCAAGTTCGTCGGTCATGACACGATTGTGACCGAAGACTTTTTGAAGATCGCGCAGCTTTCTCGGCTCCAAAGCCTGCATTCACACGGTGTCGAGTTTCCAGCAACGTTTTGGAAAGAATTCCATTCCGGAGAGACGCTGACACAACTGTCGATCGTCAACTCGGGAGCCAGCGATGCAACCGTCGCGGCTCTGCCGAGATTGCCGCACTTGAGAACGCTCGATCTCTCCGACTCGACGGTGTCGGACCTTGCTCTGGAACGCATGGCCACGTTCCCGTCGCTCGAATTTCTGGGAGTCAGTCGGACGGGCGTGACCGCGCGCGGGATCGAGTTTTTGGAAACGACGAAGCTGACTCAACTGCGGGCGGAGAACCTCAATCTGAAGGATGTGGATTTGGTGGTCTTCACGAAGTTGGAACATCTTGAAGAACTCAGTTTGGCTGACGAGTCGCTCACGGGCGAAGGCTTTCGAGCTTTCACAGCAACTCTTCCCTTCAAGCGACTCAACCTGCGCAGCGTGCGGCTGAGTACGGCGGGTGCGGCGCGGATCGGGGAGATGGCCTCGCTCCAATCGCTCACGTTTCATGAGGTCGCGTTCGACGAGGCCAAGCTCAAAGCGTTGTGTACGGAGTCGCGAGTCGAGTCGCTCGGCATTAACGACTCGACGCTGCCCGAAGCGGCGCTCCGTCACCTGACGACGAGCTTGGATTTGAAGTCGCTGAACTTGGACGGCACAAAGGTCACGGGTGCGGGATTCAAAGGGATGATGCCGCTCCGAACGGTGGCACAGATCTCGTTGAACAAGTCATCGCTCGACGATGCCGGGTTGGCCTACGTCACGCGGGTCTTCCCGAACATGACCTCGTTGTCACTGAATGAGACGGACATCACAGACGCCGGACTGAAGTCCCTGCTCAAACTGACGGACTTGAATTCTCTCGCCCTCGGTCGCACGCGCGTGACAGTCAAAGGACTCGCCGAACTCGCATCGCTCGCGTCGTTGAGTACGCTCGTGGTCCCAAGCAAGATTTCACCGACAGAGGTGCGATCCGTGCTGCCTCAATGCCGCAACGTATCGGGCTACTCGAAGTAGACGGACACTCACCCACAGCGTGAGCGAAATCGAGTAGTCCACTCGCTGTGTCGATTTCCTCGCTGACGCTTCGGGTGGGTGTGAGTTCGCTCGCGCTACTTCGCGAGTCGGTCGTGGAAGCGGAGGAAGCCGCTTTCGATTTGATTGAGGTCGGCACCGAAGGCGGCTCGAAAATCTTTGAGACGTTCGTTGGCAGCATAAGGCTTGAGTTGGTCTCGCGCGGCGATCGTTCGCATGTAGGCGGCGAGTTCCGTGGAGCGGCTTTCGGCGAGATAGAACATCAGCGCCCACGCTTCGCTGTACGCATCGAGCGCTGTTCGCTGAAACGCGAGGTCGTCGTGAATGAAGGACTCCAGCGAAGCGGGAACACGGCGTTGTCGCCGATAGGCTTGGAACCACTCGAACCGCTCGGGGTTGATCCGGTCGAGTGATGATCCGCCCGATTGCTTTGTGCGAATGCCTTCGGACTCGAAGAGCGTTGCGAGTCCCTCGACCACCCATTGCGGACTCGGTCCGATGCGCGAGTGGACTCCCGTGTTGAAGGCGACCTGGTGAGTCGCCTCGTGAATCACGGTGTCGTTCGTGTCGAGTTCGTTCGGATGGCCAGATGCGGTTCGGTCACACAGCGCGACGCGATTCGACGCCGGCAGGTAGTAGCCGACGACGCCCGGTTTGGGAGTCGCGCCCTCGGTGCGGCAGTACTTGGTGAAGCTGGCTTGATCGGGCAGGACGACGGCCACGAGTGGGAACTCCGGCTCATCCATCCGAAATCCGCGAGTGGCAAAGTACGAATGGAATTGGCGGTAGACCTGCTCGAACAGTTTGGCATAGCGCTCGGCCGACTCCTTTCGAGCGACGACGATGTAGTGCGAGGTCGCTTTGACTTCAAAGTCGCGGCCGAACTCGGTCTTGAGGCGATCGCGCAATTCGAGCGACGGGAGCGGCCGGAAGCGAGGATCGACTTCGCTGCAATCGTCCACGTCGTCCATGCGCACCCGCGACATCCGGCCGTCACGCTGGAAGACCCAGCAATCGCGGTCGTCGGCCGCGACGATGCGTCCCGAGAACTGCTCCTTGCCGATCTTGATTTCGATGAGAGCACGAGGCGACTCGGCGCAGCACAACGTGTTGGTTCCCTGGCCGGTGATAAGGAACGCCACAACGAACAACGCTGTTGCCTTCACTGGTCTGACCTGCATGACGCGCCTTTCCGCATTTTCAACTTCGCACGGCCATAAGTGAGATGTTCTTGGCGAGCCGTGTGCCGTCAGGCCACGGGTTTCTTGCGACGGTTAAGAACCCGCAGCCTGACGGCATGCGGCTCGCCAATCTCTCATCTTGGGCCGCGAGCGATATCAACTCGCCGCACGGGTAACTCGCTCCGAACCAAAAACTTAGCTCACAATACGCGGGGTCAGGCGGGTGGTTCGAGTGCAAAGAGCCGTTTCCGTTCATTCCGCCGCCTCAGTAGACTGGCGTCGTCTCTGAAGGAGTTCTGCTGTGAGAGTCCTGATTCGTGCGCTGGTTATGACGTTTGTGCTGGGCGTGGTGAGCCACGTCACTCCGCATTCACGCGCGGCGGAGAAACAACCTACCGAAGCACGCTCGACTCAATCCACCGCGTCGTTGCGAGTCACGGTGGAAGCGCGGTTGGGCGAGTTGGATGCTCCCCGTTTGGCGGAGCGGGAACGGGCCGAACAGCAGTTGCTCGACCTTGGTCCCGACGTGCTGCCACTGCTCCCCGCACCCGATCTCGTGCGCAGCTACGCCGTGCGCGATGCGGTGAAGCGCGTGCGTTGGCAGCTTGAACGACGTGCCGCGCGGGAGTCGGCTTTGGCGTCGCGCGTCTCGTTGCGCGGCGAGTTCGCGCTGGAGACTTTGCTGGAAGAGTTGTTCCAGCAAACGCGCAACCGAGTTGAGTTGTCAGAAGCGGCGCGCGTGGCCGTGAAGGCCGATGCGGCGAAGCGAACACGGAACGTGGAGTTCGACAACCGGCCGTTCTGGGATTGTTTGGACGAAGTCTGCCAGCGGTGGCAACTCCGCGCGGAGTTCGATGTGCAACGAGTTGGGTTACGGCTGACTCCGCGTCAACCGAGTGACCTCGTCGAGTTGGCGGTGCAGCGCAGCGGGCCGTTTCGACTGGCGATTCACTCGGTCGAGGTCCGGCCGGTCGTGGGAACGGCTGACCGCCGCTTGCTGCGCGTGGCGGGTCGCCTGGCCGTCGAACCGCGCGTCCGGCCGTTGTTCCTGCATTTCGCGGCAAGTGATGTGAAGGCCGTCGCTTCGTCGGGAGATACGGTTGCTCCTTGGAATCCGGCCGCCAAGTACGAGCTGCCCGTCAGCGATGCCGGTTGCGTGGTGCCGGTTCAATTCGACTACGTGCTGCCAGCCTCAGTGGCATTGCCAAAGAATGGAAAGTCGGTGCAAGCGGAAGCGGTGTTCAATTTGAAGTTCGATCTGACAGGCCGAATCGTGTTGCAACTGGCCGCTGGGACGGAGCGGATTGTGTTTGACAAGACTTCGCAAACGGCGGGCACGGCACGGCGTCGTGGGGGCGTCACCGTGCGACTGCGCGACGTGAAATTTGAGCCGTCCGCCACCGATCAGCTTCACGCAGAGATCGGAGTCGCGGTGAGTTACGACGTGGGTGGACCCGCGTTTGAATCGCATCGGACGTGGATGTTCCACAACGCGGTCTACCTAGAAACGGAGGCCGGACAACGAATCGACTTCACGGATTACGACACGACTCAACAGGGAGACGGCGGCGTGGCCGTTGGTTATCGGTGGGAGAAACTCACCGCTCCGGCAACGCGCTACCTGTTTGTCTACGAAGCACCAACCCTGATCTTGGATGTGCCGTTGGAAGTGAAGCTCGATGGGCTGGAAGTTCGGTTGGATCGGTCGTAGCGGCGGTTGTCCTGATTCTGAATGGTTTCGTCTCACTCAAGCCTGACGCGCAAGCGAAAGAATCGTGGACAACCGTTCTTCGCTTGCGCGTCAGGCTTCAAAGTGGTGGATCGTTCGGCCTGCCGGGCTGACGAGTCATCCGGACTGGACGATTCCCGTCGGTCGCACCAAAAACTACTGGCGATCCGTCACTGACGATTTTACGCTACGCGGCCAACGCTCTGAGAAATCTCGTCACGAAGAACGGGGAGACTGGTAAGGTTGGACCGCTCGTTCCGCCGATGAAGATTGGAAAAGACCTGAGGTCTCGAGTCCTCGTTGATGCCGGTCGGTTCTAAAAGACCTGTTCGTGTTTTCGGACGGGATCTCGCGAGATTGGCCTGTCAGTCGTTTGTTGCTGCACCCGCATCCATTGCCACACCTGCTCACATCGAGTCACCGACATGGACAACAAGAAGTTTTTAACCATCGCTGAAGTTGCCGCCGAGTTCGGAATCGACGAAGCGGCGTTGCAGGGATTTGTGGACTCGGGCGAAGTGCGGGCGCTCGCGGATCGCGGGACTTGGAAGTACCGCCGAGATGAACTTCAGATGCTGCTTGATACGGGCAAAGTGGCTCCACCCACTGGCGAAATTTGGTTGGACGACGCTTCGTCGAACGACGAGATTCTGAAATTCGGTTCAGACGCCGACGATGAACTGTCGTACATCGAACTCGACGAGGAAGCGCTGGCCGAACACGCCACGATGATCACGAAGAAAAGTCCCTTCGAGGACCGCACGCCTGTCGATGAGATTAGTAATCCGGAAGATTGGTTCGCACCCTCGGACGCCCGCGAGATGCGTTCGGAAGTGACGGATCCGTCGCAATCGGCGAGCGATGTTCGCATTTACACCGGTGATCTGAGCGATGATCCCGCTGTCGCTCGTTCGCTGCAATCGAGTGACAGCGACGTGCGATTGGCAGACGACGCGGTTCTGTCCGACAGCATTTTCGATTTGGGCGAGACCTCTGAAAAAAGTGACAGCGATAGCGATGTGCGTCTGGCTGGTGCAGGCCGCGATTTGGTGAGCAGCACGAGTCCGCGAGCTGCCGAACTTTCAAGCGACAGTGATAGTGATGTCCGGGTCGCGCCGCGCATGTTGGACAGCGATAGCGATGTTCGGATCGCGTCGAGCCAACCAGCCAGCGGCAGTGGTGTCCGGCTCGCGACAGATAGTGACAGTGATGTGAAGATCGCTGACAACGAAACGATCGCGGCGTCCGACAATTCAGGGATCGTGCTCGACTTTGATTTCGGTGCTGGGGCGACAGTGTCCGCGTCCGGATCGTCGTTGCGATTGCCTCAAACGGCCATGAACGAGCAGTTTTTGGATCAGGATGAAGACGAGCTCGGTTCCGGAGTTTGGTCGGGATCAGCGGGGTCACTCAGTGGGCTGGATGACGACAGCGATGTCATACTTTCGGATGTCGCGAGTAGCTCTGACGGTGGCAGCGCACTGCGTCTGGGGGCGGATGACAGCGGGATCAGTCTGTTCGGCCTGGATGAAAGTGGGATCGCCCTGGATGGCGGATCGCATCTGAGAATTCCCGCAACGGGAAGCGCGGTCTTGTTGGGAGGTTCCGGCACCGGATTGGGAAGCTTGTCCGATGACAGCGGTGTGAGTTTGGCACCTGCGGGTGATAGCGGCCTCACGCTGGAGCCGCCTTTGGCGGACAGCGGCCTCGCGCTGGAGTCGGCTGAGTCGGCGGCCTCGGTCATGGACGATGAAAGCGGCATTTCGTTGGGTCTGGATGACAGTGGTCTGGCGCTGGAAGCAGATGACAGCGGGTTGTCACTGGAGTCGTCGGGTGATTCCGGAATCAGCCTCACGTCGCTCGACAAGACTCTGTCCGAAGGGGACTTCACGTCGTCGATGTTCGATAACGACGCGGGGCGGACTCAGACGCTGGATATTTCCAGCCAATTCGATGACGACTCATCATTCGACATGAACCTGTCCGACACGGGACAGACCGCCGAGCTTCAGATCGGCGATGAAGAGGATGACTTTGCAGAGACCGCCGCCACGGTCGTCAAGAAGGGACGCGGCAAGACGGGGCCTGGCTTGACCGAGGCGTTCAAGCTCGATGACTCGATGGAAGTGGAAGACCTCGACATCGCCGACGAGTTGGAAGCCGGGGTCGATGTTGAGGACGATGAAGAAGTCGCCGAAGTTGAAGAGGACGAAGTCTTCGATGCCTCGGAAGAAACTTTCAGCGATGAGGTGGATGCCGTCGAAGACGACGATGGCGAAGGGTACATCACGGCCGCCGCAGGAGCGGCTGCTGCGGCGAAAGCATTCGGCCCCCGCGAGCCTTCCTGGGGAATGGGCATGTCTGTCGGTCTGATCGCCGGTTCGCTGTTCCTCGCGGCGAACGGATTGATCATGTGGGCGGGGGTCTCATCCATGTGGAACGGAGCGGACCCAACGGGTCCAGCGGCCGGTCTGATTTCACAGTTGGCCGGAATGATTGGCGGTTGATAGGAACTTGCTCGCAATGACTTTGTGTGGAGCCTGTGGCCAAGTGCGACAGGTTCCAACCTTCATCGTGGAGCCGCTGGATATCTCTCACGCGGCCTCAGATGAGAGATTGGCGAGCCGCTGTCCGTCAGGCTGCGGGTGCTTGATCGCATCGCGGAAACCCGTGACCTAACGGCACACGGCTCGCCTCGAACAGCCCACTCAGGGCCGTGCCGGGGATTAACGAGTGGGCTGGTTCGATGATTGTTGGATTTCCCCAAGTTCATCTCGCATCTGCGGTGTCAGGACGGTTCGGAAGCCGCAGTGGAACGTCCCTGACAAGACATCGCCTTTCATCCGTGCCGAGACACGATAGCCCGTGCAGTAGTCGTCGCTGCATAGGAATGAGCCTCCCCGCTGAATGCGTTTGGGAATCGTCGGCTCATTCGGATCGAAGCTGTCCTGTGGGCCGGTGGGATTGCGGCTGGGACTGATCGTATAGTAATCCGGCCGATACCAATCGTGGCACCATTCCCAGACGTTGCCTGACATGTCGTACAGACCGTAGGCATTTGGCGGATACGACTTCACCGGCGAAGTTCCCTCGAAACCATCCTGCACGGCATGCTTCTCGGGGAACGTTCCCTGCCAGATGTTGTTCGCCCACTTGCCATCGGGGTTGCGCTCCTTCCCCCAGGGATACTCCGCCCCTTCGATGCCGCCGCGAGCGGCCCGCTCCCATTCGGCTTCCGTGGGCAAGCGTCGTCCTGCCCAGCGGCAATACTCTTGAGCGTCGTCCCACGACACATGAATCACAGGATGATTTTCTCGCCCTTCAATCGAGGACTGCGCACCCAGCGGGTGTCGCCAGTCGGCTCCCGGTTCGTACTTCCAAACTTGGTAGGGCCAGTTCGCGAAGTCCTTCCGCAGCGTGCGCATGTCGAACTGAGGATTGAAACAAATCGATCCCGGCACCAGCATCGCGTCATCAATGACGGTGCCCGCAGGAACCTGGGCTTCGATATCTTCCCGCTTCGGCTTGCGTTCGGCGATGGTGATGTATTTCGTCTCGCTGACGAACCGCGCGAACTGGGCGTTCGTGACCTCGGTCTCATCCATCCAAAAGCCGTCGATGGCGACTTTATGTTCGTGTCGCTCGTCTTCATGGGGTCCGTTCGAGTTCCCCATCCGAAACGTCCCGCCCGGGATCCACTTCATGGCGAGGGGCGAGCCACCGGGTGGATCAACGACAACTTCCGATGGACTCGAAATGGCACCTGCGGTAGCTACTGCGGGGTCGGTCGATGAACCGCTGCGCCGACTGACTGGCCCCCAGATCGCCATGACGACCACCCCGATCGAAGCCACCACAGCGAGAGCGAGAATCCCGTTCTTTGACATTGATCACCTTTCCAATCCTGAACTCTGCGGTGCCCGATCTCTTGGTTGAGCACGGTATTTCTTGCCAATCGCCTGAAACCTCGCGCGGCACAAATTGTGCGGTTTCCGAGCGGGGGCTTACGCCGCCCCGCTCAGATGTCTCATCACGAATCGCGCGAGGTATAAACGAGGCCGATCCCGCATTACTACTGTTTCACGGCGTGCATCGCGAGGTCCGCGATCATCTGTTTCGTGGCCGCTTCGCTCGCCGCTTCCCACTGCCTCGGCCCGAACTGCTCAGCGAACGTGCCGGTGCGGTACGCGAAGTTGATCCCACGCGAGTTGTTGATGAGCGCACCAAGGCCATCGCTCGCGAAGGCTGCCGCCACGTCGGCCGCTGCGCCTCCCTGACTGCCGTAGCCCGGAACAAGCAGCGGCGCGTGAGGCATCGCGGCGCGAAGCTCGACCAATTCCTGAGGGTACGTCGCACCGACGACCGCGCCGACGCAGCCGTAGCCGTTCTCGGCGGTTTGCATCGCGAGGTCTTCCACAACCTGAGCCACATGCCGGTAGATCGTCTGCCCGTCGGCAACGCGATCTTGGAACGAGGCCGAGCCGGCGTTGCTCGTCTTCACCAACACATAGATTCCCGCGCCTCGTTCTGTGGCCACCTTCACGAACGGTTCGAGCGTGTCCTTGCCGAGATACGGATTCACCGTGAGAGCATCCGCCTGCCACGGGGCCGCCTGCGGATCGGCTCCGGCGAGGTACGCCTTCGCGTACGCTTCGGCCGTCGTTCCGATGTCACCCCGCTTGGCGTCGCAGATCACGATCAAACCCGCCTGGCGCGCGTAACGGATCACGCGAGCCAGAGCCAGACAACCATCGGCCCCCAGCTCCTCAAAGAACGCCGCCTGAGGCTTCACCGCTGGAACGAATGGTGCGACAACATCGATCAGCCGCACACAGAACTCTTCAAACGCCGCCGCCGCCCGCGCGATCGGATCGTCGTGCAAGTCTCTTGCGTGGGTCAGCACATCCGGCGGCAGCCAGTCCAGCCGGGGATCGAGTCCCACCAGCGCGGCCGTTCCCTTTGCACGCACCGCCGCGTGCAATCGCGATGCGAAATGAAAAGGACCTGTGGCCGTCGCCACGTTGTTCTTCGTCTCCTCCGTCATCGTTTGTCCCTGTAAGAATCGTCTTCCCAATCATCGTCGCTCTCGGTAACCGGCTCATCAGAATGAGTCGGCTCGTGATTCGCCATCAACTCCGCCAGCCCGGACAGCATCAGTTCCTGACGCCGCTGCATTTCGGACACGAACCAAAACGACGCAGCCGCTTCAAACCACAGCCCACCGATCAGCCCGAGGTATGTCACGACCATCCGCCCCCACCACTGGTTTTGGCCGAACAGCCAAGTACCGAACACCATGAGACCCAGGCCGCGCAAAAACTGTTGGGTCCGCTGTGGGTGAGCCATCATCATCGGCAACAGCAACCGAGCCAGCACGATCATGGCGACGATGATCGGCACCGTCGTCATCCACAGCGGCGAGCCGAACAACTGGTTGGCGGGGTTCAAGTCGATCATCGTGAAGTTGTACGCCAAGATCAGAACGAACACCGCCTGTTGCAGCTTCGCCGCCAATGGCAAGGCACGCAGGAACCAGACGAGGCGTTGCATGAGGCGGCTTTCTCGATAAAGGTGTCTTCGTTGTTTAACCGCAAGCCAAAGGCGAGCGCGGAGGGTGCGAAGCAGTGTTTCGTCGTTGTGTTCCCTCCGCGCTCGTCTTCGGCTTGCGGTTAAACGAAGAGGAGTATCAGTCCTTACGCGATCAACTGTTGAATGACATGCGCCGGCTCGACGCCCGTCAGTTTCTGATCGAGACCCTGATACTTGAACGAGAAGCGCTCGTGGTCGAAGCCGAGCAGATGCAGCACGGTGGCGTGGAAGTCGTGGACGGGAACCGGATCCTTGACGATGTTGTAGCTGAAGTCGTCGGTCTCACCGAAGATGGTCCCACCCTTCGAGCCGCCGCCAGCCATCCACATCGTGAAGCAGCGGGGATGGTGATCGCGGCCGTAGTTCTCCTTCGACAGGCCGCCCTGCGAGTAGATCGTGCGGCCAAACTCACCGCCCCAGATGATGAGCGTCTCGTCGAACAGGCCGCGTTGCTTGAGGTCCGTGATCAGTCCGTAACAGGCTTGGTCCACGTCCTTGCACTGGCTGGGAAGCCTCCCCGCAACGTTGGCGTGAGTGTCCCAGTTGTTGATGTAAATCTGGACGAACCGCACGCCTCGCTCGACCATGCGCCGAGCCAGCAGCACATGGTTGGAAAACGTCCCCGGCTTCTTGGCTTCCTCACCATACAGTTCGTAGGTCGAGGCCGGTTCCTTGGCGATGTCGGTCAGTTCGGGAACTGACGCCTGCATCCGGAAGGCGAGTTCGTATTGCTCGATTCGCGTCCGCGTCTCGGGATCGCCAAGCTGTGCCAGCGTCTGCTCGTTCAGTTGGCGCAGGCCATCCAGCGTCTTGCGGCGGATTTCGGTGGGGACACCCGGCGGGTTGTTGATGTACAGGATCGGGTCGCCTGCACTGCGGAACGGCGTGGCCGAGTGCTCGCCCGGCAGATAGCCCGACTGCCACAAGCGGGCCGAGATCGCCTGCACCTGCTCGGTGTTGGTTGGCTTCGCCACGAGGACCACAAACGTCGGCAGGTCATCATTCAGGGAACCGAGTCCATACGAAGCCCACGCGCCGAGACACGGTCGGCCCGTGATCTGATTGCCCGTCTGCATGAACGTGATGGCCGGTTCGTGATTGATCGCCTCGGTGTTCATGCTGCGCATGAAGCACATG
>JAYVDI010000004.1:0-2755 GCA_043749505.1 Schlesneria sp.
TCGTTTAACCGCGTGGGCAACGCCCCGCGCGTCGTGTAGCGGAACGGTCTTCAACATCGCTCGACGCGCGGGGCGTTGCCCACGCGGTTAAAAGACAATTCGTCAACCTTCGACCATCAACCCTTCAGATCGTCTGTGCCGTGAAGCCACCATCGACCACCAGGTTGTGTCCCGTGAGAAAGCTGCCCGCCGTCGGAGACGCGAGCAACAGGATGCCTCCTGCCAGCTCTTCCGGTGTGCCGAAGCGGGCCATCGGGGTGTGACGCAGGATGTTCTCAACGCGATCGGGCGTGAGGACTTTTTTGTTCTGTTCGGCCGGGAAGAAACCGGGCGAGAGAGCGTTGACTCGGATGCCTTTCGTGCCCCATTCCCGCGCGAGATTCTGCGTCAGGCTCAGGACGGCAGCTTTCGAGAGCGAATACGTGAAGACCCGTGACAATGGCGGCCCGGCACTGACCGAAGCGATGTTGATGATCGAACCCTTTGTCTCGCAGTCGAGCATGTACTTGCCGACGATCTGACAGGCGAGTCGCACGCCGCGCAGGTTGACGTTCAGAATCCGTTCCCATTCTTCCTCGCCGATTTCGAGGAACGGCGTCGGTGAGTTCACCCCCGCACCGTTGATAAGGACGTTCGCCTCACGCCCACTCGCCTTGAGATGAGCGACCAGCGCGTCGAGGTCTTCCCGCGAAGTCGCCTCGCACTTGAAGTACTCGGCCGAGCCACCGCGATCTTGGATCGAGACGACTCGGGCCTGACCGTGTTCGTCGTTGCGACCGACAACCAGCACGTGCGCCCCCGCGCCCGCCAGTGCGTCGCAGAACGAGCCGCCCAACGTTCCGGTCCCACCCACCACAACGGCCGTCAATCCGTCGAGGCCGAACATCTCACGCAAATAATCGCCAGACGACATGAATCAGATTCCTCAGTCACGTAGGGTGCGTGGAGCCTTGGGAACGCACCGTAGGAGCGACTCTTCAACGGTGCGTTCCCAAGACTCCACGCACCCTACGGCTGTTCGATCAGCCGATGAATTCGACATCGACCGGGTGCGGAATGATCTTCGCGTCGTAGGCTCTTTTCAACAGCAGGGCGACGGCATCCCGGCCGCGTTGGCCGAAGTCGATCGTCCAGTCGTTGACGTACATCCCGACGAACTTGTCGGCTTGGCTGCGGTCCAAGTCGCGTCCGAATTGCAGCGCGTAGGCGAGGGCTTCGGCGCGGTGGTCGAGAGCGTATTGAATGCTCTGCTTGAGCAGGACCGTCACTTCGTCCATCGCCTTGCGCCCGAGGTCACGGCGGATCGCGTTGCCTCCCAGCGGCAGCGGCAAGCCCGTGTCTTCCATCCACCATTTGCCGAGGTCCACGATCAGACTCAGCCCGTCGTTCTGATACGTGAGCTGCCCCTCGTGAATGATCAGTCCCGCATCGACCTTGCCCGCCTTCGTCACGGCAAGGATCTCGTCGAACGGATAGAACACCGGCGTGAAGTCGTCTCCCAGCGCGAGTCGCAGCGCCAAGAAGGCGGTCGTCAGCTTGCCGGGGATGGCGATCGTCTTGCCTCGGAAATCGTTCAGGCTTCCAGGCTGACGGGCCACGATCATCGGGCCGTAATTGTCGCCCATGCTGCACCCGCATGCACAGAGTGCGTACTTGTCGGTCATGTACGCATAGCCGTGCAGGCTGACGGCGGTCAGCTCCAACTCGCCCTTCAGCGCGCGGTCATTCAGCGTTTGAATGTCCTGAAGCTGGTGCGTGAATTGGTACTCGCCCGTGGGAATCTTGTCGTTCGCCAAGGCATGAAACATGAAGGCATCGTCGGGATCGGGGCTGTGGCCTACGCGGATGAGCATGGTGGTGGGTCGATGGTCGAGGGTGAAGGTTGAGGGTCAGAGCCACAGGACACAAACTTGCGGCTGCGGCGGCGAGGCATCATAGTCGCGACCGCAATGAGTGGCCACGAAGCCGGCACGCCGTGCTCCATTCCGTCTGACTATCAACCTTCCACCCTAGACCATCAGCCTCCCCATGCCTCGTTTCTCCCTTCCCGACACCACCGCCGCCCTGACTGATCGGCTCATCATGGACCAAATTGGCAAAGGGAGCCGCGTTCTCGACCTAGGTTGTGGAGACGGTCGCCTGCTGTGCCGCCTGCGCGACGAAGGCGATTGCTCGGTGCAGGGGATTGAACTGGATCACGCGGGTGTCATTGAGGCGATCTCGAAAGGAATGCCGGTCATTCAGGCGGACCTCGACGAAGGCTTGGATGAAGTTCCCGAGGACTCGTTTGATTTCGCGGTGCTCAGTCAGACGTTGCAACAAGTACGACATCCCAAAGCGCTGTTGCAACGCATGCTGCGCGTCGCCAAGCGAGCGGTGGTGCTGGTTCCGAACTACGGTCACTGGCGCATCCGATTGCAAATCCTGTGGCAAGGCCGCGCCCCGATCACCGGCTCACTGCCGTATGACTGGTACAACACACCGAACCTGCACTTCCTGTCGATGCTCGATTTCCGAGACCTCTGCCGCCAGATGCAGATCCGGATTGTGCAGGAGACTCCAATCATCCACGGCCAGTCCGCCAACAACGCTTGGGCCGCCAACCTTCGCGCTGATAGTGCCCTCTACGTTTTGGAACATGAGTAATGTTGAGGCCAATCCTCGTTTCACCGCGTGGGCAACGCCCCGCGCGTCGAGCGAGAGTGCGGCCTATTTCGCCCATCAACGCGCGGGGCGTTGCCCACGCGGTGAAACG
>JAYVDI010000005.1:0-28679 GCA_043749505.1 Schlesneria sp.
CGCAGGTAATCGACGACGCGATCGCCGCGCGGGCCGCGATCCCAGCAGTCGCCGCCGATAATCAGTTCGTAGATCGCCAGGTTACGGATCAGCCGACCGGTGATGTGAATCAGATGCAGCGCCCGGCCACGCAGCAGCAGCTCATCGACGATGGCCTCGACGAACTCGCGGCCTCGTGCGTTGGTCGGCTCGTGCAGCATCTCGGAGAACAGGTCGGCGTACTCGCGCGGAAAGACCTGCATCGCGCGCTTCAGGCTGTAGCGAGAAGCCAACACCCGCACCAACTCGAACTGGTGCCGCAGCGTCCGCCGCGCGAAGGCCCGCAGTTCCTCGCGGTCGGTCAGATTCTGCTCCAACCGCAGCGTGACCTCGGCCGGATAGAAGATCAGCGTCAAGAACTCTTGAAACTGCTGGGGCTCCATCCGCCGCTCGAAGAGGTGCTCGACCAGCGGACGCAGCGTTCCGGAGGCATTGTTGATGACGTGCCGCAGCTTCTTGTCTTCGCCGTGAATGTCACTGATGACATGCACGGTCCCCTTGGGAAGTGTGAGAACAGCCGACAGCCTCGCGATCTCGGCCAGCGCCGAGTCGATGTTCGGGAACTCCCGAGCCAGCGCGCGAAGCAATGTCAGTTCGTAGCGGCTCGGCTCGGCATGGCGGCCGCCGGTTCTTTCCGTTTGATTGTGATCGTTCAGCGAGTTCACGTTGAATCGTCTCCGAAGTTTGATGATGTCGAATCGCGATCCGACGTTGTGACGGCATCATCACAACGTTTGGGCAGTGGCTTGATGTGTTCGATGAAGTCGCCCTCGTCTTCTTGGGCGAGCATGGTATCGGTACAGGTCGGATCGACGGCGCGGCAGCAGGTGGTCAGGCGTTCGGCGATCTCGCGCAGCTCATCCTGCCAGACGTTTGGGTCCATGCCTGCGGGCGTGACCTGCTTGAACTCATCGAGCAGTAGCACGAGACGGAGCAGGTGGCGGAAGATCAAACCCTCCTGTTTGGAGAGGTCTTTCACCGAGACGAACAGCCAGAAATCGTCGTTGAAGTTTTCCAGCAGATCGGCGGCGACCATGACCGGCTGCACGGAGACCTCGGCGACATCGGGGTAGTCGGACTCGAACAGCATCCGCATTTTGTCGGCGAGTGACGGGGCGTATTTGCGATCTTCAAACGGGATGTCGGGATCGAACTCGGGAT
Organism: Schlesneria sp.; assembly: GCA_043749505.1. Lineage (GTDB taxonomy): Bacteria > Planctomycetota > Planctomycetia > Planctomycetales > Planctomycetaceae > Schlesneria. The sequence continues at coordinate 1,201 of JAYVDI010000005.1, forward strand.
AGAGGTCTCCCGCCGCGATCAGGCCGCGCTGCACGAGTTCGATGTCGATCCGCTCCAGCGCGAGCGGTCCCGGCGGGAGCTTGTGCGGCGGCGGAACGCGGACGTGGCGGATCAACGCGCGGGGTAATTCCAATACGCTTTCAATGACGAGCAACCGCTCCATGCGATTCGCATAGCCGATGTGCTCCAGCAGGAACATGCCGTAGAGCGGGTTCACGCCCCGGAAGACGAAGAGCTGTTCCAGCCGCTCCGTGGGGTGAGCCAGCAGCGGGCGATAACGATTCTTGTCCTTGTCCTCGATGGCCTTTTCGACCTTCTTGCCGGTCGCCTCTTCAAACTTCTTATCCACCGCCGTCTGGAGCTGTTGCGATAGCCACGAGACTTTCGGCGTCTCAACGACAGGGGCTGGCGTTTCACCCGGCTTGACGACCTCGGGGGGAGGCGGGGGAGGCGGATCGAGCTTCACGAAGTCGCCCGCGTGCAGCGTGAGCAGCATTCGATCGAGTTGCTTCTCGCTCGCCTCAAGCTGCTTCGGGTCCATCAGCCGTTTGTGGACGAGCTTCCTCAGCCGATCGACTTCGGGCGAGAGTTGCAGCATGTACGCGAGCATGCGCCACGGCAGCGGCCCGCGACTGGCGAGGTCTCCCGGCTGAGCAATCCGCAGCTTCTCGAACTGCGGCTCGTTCCAATACTGCCGGTCATTGCTGCGTGTCGGCATCTTCTTCTTGAGAGCCTTCTTCGCACGGATGAGATTCGGATCCTTCGTATCTTCGGGGATCTGGTCGTACTGCGCCTTCCATCTCAGGATGCGCACGTCGTCTTCATGAGCGACGACATAGACGAAGCCTTCCGTGTCGAATTGTGGTCGGCCCGCGCGACCGAAGATTTGATGAGCCGAACTGGGGTCGATGATCTTCTGCTCGCCCGGCTTTCCCTTAAGGAGCGACGGCAATACGACGGATCGCGCGGGGAGATTGATCCCCGCCGCGAGCGTCTCGGTGCAGACGCAGATTGTGAGCAGCTTCTGCTGAAAGAGTTCTTCCACGATTCGCTTGTGTTTGGGGAGGATGCCCGCGTGATGCACACCGACGCCGCGCATTAAAAGCTGTTTGAGCTTTGTCCCCGCTCCCTTCGACCATTCGATTTTCTCGATCTCCGCCACGAGCCGCTTCTGCTGGCCCGAGGCGAGCATCGACTTTCCCTTCAGTTCCTCCGCGACGTTCCAGCACTCGTCGCGATTGAAGCAGAAGACCAGCGCTGGCGTGCGACGCATCTCGTCGTCTCCAGCGGCCATCTCTTCCAGATGCTCGGTCAGCAACTTGTCGGGAACCCAGCGAAAACTGAGCGGCACGCGCCGGTCGAGGCTCTGCACCAACTGCAGCGACCGGTTGTGAATCTTGCGACACCATCCGACGAAGGTGCTGGCATTGCCGATCGTCGCCGACAACAGCAGCAGCCTGACGTGCGGCGGCAACAGTGACAGTGAGAACTCCCACACGATGCCGCGTTCGGGGTCGGAGAAATTGTGGAACTCATCCATCACGATGGCGGAGACGCGGTCAAAGTCGAGTGCGGCGGAAGGGTGCGGTGATGCGCAGGAATCACGGCCGTGGCCGACGCCGCCAGCGTCGGTTCGGATACTGGCAGCATCCGCCACGAGGGGACACTGATTGACGTGCCGGTCCTGAGGCACCGCACGAGCGATCGCTCCCGAGAGTCGGTTCGTTCCCGAAAGTGTGCCCGAATCATCGGAGTCCCAGCCGATGAGATCGGATTCGCTTGAAGTCCCAGCCGCCGCGACCTGATCCGTCGCGCCTCCCTCGTTCCCCCATTCCGCGACGCGCACCGCCTCACGGTCTCGCTCGCGCGACTTTTCTGCTTCGGCCTCTTCATGCGCGGCCCAATGCGAGTTGAGCAACCGGTTCAGCAGGATTTCCGCGACGACGACAAGGACTGTCGCATCGGGGTTCACACGCCGGTTGCCGGTCACGAGGCCGACCTGCTCGCGCCGGAAGCCCCAACGTTCGGCCGACGCTTGCAGCTCGGTGAACTTCTGTTCGGTGAGGGCGATCAGCGGCGTCGTGTAGTAGATCGTCTGGCCGGTGTGCAGAGCCTCATACGCGGCAGCTTCGGCAATGAGTGTCTTCCCTGTTCCGGTTGGAGCACAAACCATCACGCCATCGTTGGCATCAAACCACGCCAGCATCGCCTCCTCTTGAACCGGGTACGGAGGATAAGGCAGCGAGTCGAGATAGTTCAGGGCTAGTTCATCACGAGCGATGTGCTTGGGGGGCGGTGAGTTCATGGCCGCATGGTATCGGCCGCACTCCGGCCTCTGTAGTCCGGCTGAAATGCCACGAGTGCTTTGTCACACCCAAGATTTCGGGTTGAGACCATTAGCCGCAGGGCGCTAGCCCACGGTTTATTCGAGGGAAAACCGTGGGCTAGCGCCCAATGGCACTGACTTGAGAAGGTAGTAGGCACATTCCATGTGCCGAGACCTGCATTTTTGCGGACGGCACATGGAATGTGCCTGCTACTTGCAACCTAAAGTCAGTGCCATTGGGCTAGCGTCCTGCGGCTGATCAGGAAGGAAGTTATTGCCGCCCCGTTCCTAAGGCCATGTGTTTCAGGCCGCGATTCAGAACCCGCAGCCTCACGGCCTGCGGCTCGCCAACGCTTCATCGGCGACGGCTTCAGGTATCGCTCTGTTCCCGCCCTTCAGTGCCATGCCGAATGAGAGGTTTGATGGCGGACTGGCAGGCAAAAGCCGCGAAGATCCCGAGGGATCGCCCGCAAACCGGCAGTACCCGCGAGTCCATCCGTCATTGGGCGTTCTTGAAATGGGCGTCCCAGCCGTGTTTCTGTTGCGGCGTCATAGAAAGACTCACCCCTAGAGCCGGAGTAAGCCGAATAATCAGATCACGCGGAAACTCGGCTAGGACCGTTGCGTCTGGAATTTACCAATGACCCACCGATCGCATGGTAGCGCAGTTGAAACCCTGAGGGCTGGACGAATGTACCCACGGCGACAAACAAGCATTCAGAACACGCTCCGAAGCGCTTCACTGCTGGTTCTTCTGGCATTCGGGGTGAATGCCTCGGGACAGGTGAACGGCACGGCACCGCTCGCCAGTGACAGCGGGGTGACCACGCTGGAGCAGGACGGGTTCAGCGGAGGCGTGAGCCTCAACGGGACGTACTTCGATGTGCGTCACCAGACTGGCAAGGGAGTCGGCTACTCGAACGGCTTCACACAGTTCGGCGCCTTCACGCCATTCTGGGGTTCCAACGACAACTGGTTCATCGCACCGAACGCCCGCGTCAATCTGACAAACGATTCGCGCAGCGGCTTCAACGCCGGTTTGGTCTCACGTCTGTACTCCGAGCAGTTCGACCGCATCGTCGGTGTGAACGCCTATTGGGACAACGACAAGTCGCAGCTCAACAATCGCTACGACCAAGTCGGCTTCGGGTTCGAGACGCTCGGCCCGATCTTGGACTTCCGGGCGAACGCTTACGTGCCGACGACCAACGAGTCCAACTTCGTGCGTGCCACGGGACTCTCCTCGGACATCGCGTTCTTCGGCAATCGCCTCGGCCTGATCGGAACACAGATCGTCGAGAGTGCCCTCAAGGGATACGACTTTGAATTCGGTGTGCCGCTCACACCCAGTACTCCGTGGCTGAGAGGCTACGCCGGGATGTACGCGTACCAACAAAGCTCGGGGACCGATCCGGTTGGTTTCCGAGGCCGCGTGGAAGGCTGGATCTCGAACGACACGTCACTGGGATTCATGGTCACGCACGACAAACACTTCGGGACGAACGTGAACGCCACCGTCGATTGGCGTTTCGCGGGCTTTGTGCCAACCCGCTACTTCCCCCACTTCTCGACCCGCGACCGGATGCTGATGCCCGTTCAACGATCGTGGCGCATCACCGCGAGTCAGTACGAGGAAGAAGTCAAAGTCCTGGCTGACAATCCTCGCACCGGAAACAACTACTTCGTCGTCTGGGTTGATCCGGATCGGAACGCCGCCGCTCACGGAGTGGGAACGTATGAGAACCCGTACACCGACCTCCCCGCCAATGTGCCGAATCAGACCGACTTGGTTCTCGTGAGGCGCGGCGACACGACGGCCGCCAATCCGTTGAATGGTCAGATCGCCCTGCCCAACAACACCCGTCTGTTGGGTGAAGGCTTCGCACACGTTTTCGATGCGACCGCGACCTTCGGCGGTGTCACGCGATTCGCGGACAACTCCCTGCTGCGTGACGCGGGCTTCAGAAACACGGGGCTGTATCCATTCTTGAGCAACAACGCGGGCGACACGGTGCGTGTTGCCAACGGCAACGAAGTCGCGGCGTTTGTGATGAACGGTGCGGCGGGAGCGGCCATCACCGGCCAGAACGTCCGCGGTTTCAACTTCCACAACTTGGAGATTTCCAACAATGCCGGTGGCGGCATTGTGCTGCCGGGAGCCGGAGGAACGGGGCTGGTCACAGCAGATGGTCAGACGATCCTCGGTGGTCGCATCGCCGACATCAATCGCAACCTCGTGGGCGGCTGGGCCAACCCCGCCGGGCTGGGTAACAACGGCGGTCCCGGCGGCATCGTGGTCGGAACCGGCATCTCGCCGCTCGACTTGACCATCGAACGCGTCTCGATGAATGCGACGCCGGGCGGACAGCAATACGGCGTCCGACTGATGACGGCCCAAGGCGCGTTGAATACCCGGATCGATGATCTTTCGACCAGCGGCGGCAATGTCGAAGCGGGCTTGAGTATCGAACAAACGACGGGACCGATTGCCGCGACAATCAATTTGCTGCAATCCAGTGACAATGACGGAGACGGTCTCCGCTTGCTGACGGGCAGTCAGCGGACGATGCGAGTGGATGGAACCAATGTCACCGCGAATCGCAACGGTCGCGTCTTGCGTCCTCTCGTGGGTGACAACCTCCATATCGCCAACAATCCCGCGCTCGCAGCTCTCCCACACAATGTCACCTTTGATGGCGTCTTCTCGACGAGCAGTTTCGATGACAGCGTGAACGGAAACGGCATCTCTCTGAACATGACCAATGGCGTGAAGTCGTTGTCGCTGACGGATGTCTCCGCTTCTGGCAACGCCCTGTCCGGTGTGGACCTCGTGTCCACGGGTGGAACGCTGAACCTCAACGCGACCCGTTTGACCGCCAACCGCAACACCGGTCACAACTTGAATGCCCTGCTGTCGAATACCCGCTTCACGGGTGCTGCGACGGACAGCATGTTTGATCGCAGCTTGGCGACCGGCATCCGGCTCGACGCCACGGGCGGTCAGTCGTCGTTGGCGCTCACGCGCGTCTCGGTCAGTGAGAACCAGTTCGGTTTGGTTGTGAACGGACACGCCAATGCACAGATCGGCAACGCGGCGAATGCCGTGTTTGACGGTGTGACAGTGATCGACAGCACCTTGACCGGCAACACGTTTGACGCGATCAACACACTGGCTGACGGCAATTCGCACATCGAGTTGTTCGTCGATCCGACCGACTTGTCGGGCAGTGGTCGTCACGCCTTCCGGTTTGATGTTCAAAGCACAGCCGACTTGGTGGCGTTCCTCGATCAAACGAACTTCGACAACAGCGGCCAGAACCCCGGTGCGCTCGATCCGTCGGCTGTCGGCGGGCAGGGACGAGCGGTGTTCGGATTGGTCGATGGAGCCGGTTCGCTGGCGGATGTCACCATTCAGAATAGCTCGTTGCGGAACGCGGCGGATGACGGGGTGTTCGTGGGAGCCAGAAACGGTTCGACCGCGAACGTGAACCTCGCCGATGTCACGATCAACGACAGCGGTCGCACGCAAGCCGGTGCCAGCGGGATTGAAGTGGATGCCGCGTCGGGCAGTACCATCAACCTGGCGGTGACGGGAGTCAGCCACGTCGATAACACGGCCACCGGCACCGGAGCGTTTGGCCTGACGGTTGGCTCACACGGATTTGGCTCGGTCGTGAATGCGACCGCCACGGGGACGACCTTCGACAACGCCCGCTTCAATGCCGTGGATGCGCTCGTCGATGCAAACGCCCTCGGTGGAGGCGTGGCCACGATCACGCTGACCGGCACGACCTTCAACAACGCCGGCAACAACGCCCTGAATGCTTTCGTCGATACGGGTGTGGCGACGATCTCCCTGACCGACACAATCGGCAATAACGCGGAAGCTTCGGGCGTGAACGCCCAAGTCCACAACGCCGGTGTCCTGAATCTGGAGTTCACTAACGCCGACTTCGCGAGGGCGGGGCGGGTCGTTGTGGGTGACGGCCTGAACGCGGTCGTCGATACAGGGAGTCGGCTCAATGCTTGCTTGTTGGATTCCGACTTCACCGGCGCATCGGGTGCCGGTCTGAGACTGCTCACGACCGGCGCGGGAGCGTTGACCAAAGTTCAATTCGAGAACAGCAACGCGAATCTCAATCTTCAGGGCGGATTGGTCGCCAATGTGGAAGCGGGCGGCGAGCTGAACCTGCGCAGCGTGAACTCGCACTTCGATGACAACGGCACGATCGGACTCGCCGATTTCGACGGTGCGTTTGTGCGAGCGAACGGAGTCGGTTCAACAGCGTTGATGTTGTTTGACAACAGCTTTGCCGACCGTAATGCCCGACACGGCTTCAATTTTGAGGCGGCAAACGGCGCGGTCATGACCACGCGACTCGAAACGGTGTCGGCCTCGGACAACGGTGGATTCGGTGTGCGGTTCGATGCCACGGGAGCCGGGACCAGCGCGATCCTGCTGCCATCCGGCAACAACACCATCACCGGCAATACGCTCGGTTCGTACAGCGTGAACTACACCGGTGTGAATCTGGCGGTGGTCGCTCTCACCGGCTCGTTCGATGGCGTGGCGGGAGATGGCGTCCATGTGGACATCAACAATGTCGGCACTGCCGTCGTCAGCCTGACCGGCAACGGCAACGACACGATCGACAACAACACCGGCGATGGCGTGGACATCCGGATCAGCAATGCCAACTCGGCGGGAATCCGCATCGCGGGCTACAGGTCGATCAGCAACAATGCTCAGGATGGTGTGCATCTCGAACTGACCAACATCGCGACGGCGGCGGCGGTGGATGTCCTCGGTGTGCCCGGCCAGACGCAATTGGACAGCAACGGCGATGAGGGCGTGGACATCACGCTGACGAATGTGGCTCTGGGCACGTTCGTTCCGCCCATGGGACTCGATCCGCTGCGGCTCATCACGCTGGACAGCAATGATCTAGCGAACATCTGCCTGCCCGAGCCGGTCAACCGCCCGTTTGGCGACTTCGTGACCATCCCCGCCGCGAACGGGATCCACATCGACAATCTGAACATCCTCCGCCCGGTCGCCGCTCCTGCCGGACACGATGGCATCGCGGTCACCGGCACGAATGTCACCGGTGCCGGAAACGTGGCGCTCACGAACAACATCATCAACCGCTTCGACAACGGCATCAACGCGAACTTCGGCGGCGGTTCCAACTTTGGCGGCCTGACGATCGATAGCACGGTCACCACGAACAGTGCGATGTCGGGGATCAACGTGGGTTTGAACGGCAGCCGAGTGCCACTCAGCATCAGCAACACCACCATCTTGGGCAGCGGCAGCAACGGTTTGAATGTCGCGCTGACGGGTGTGATTGGTGGAGCGGACATCACGCTCACCAACGTGCTTTCCCAAAACAGCAACGGCAAGGGAGTGTCGATCGCCGGGAACGGCGTGCTGGGCAACATCAACCTGACCGGTGTCAACGCCATAAACAGCACGACCGACGACGGCGTGGCCGTGGTGTTGACCGGTGGCTCGGTCAATACGATCGCCCTCAACGGCGTCTCATCGCTTACCAGTGGCGGGAATGGTGTGCGCGTTGATCTGAACGGTGTGAATGTCGGAACGTCGGTCACGGTGAATGGCGGCCCGGGGACCTTCTCGACGAACAACGTCCTGGATGGCGTCGTGGTCAGTCTCGTGAATGTCACCGGAACACCGGCGGTCAGCGTCGGCGGCTACACACTCGTGAACAACAATGGCCGCAACGGCATCGTCCTGAATGCCTTGGGAACGGATGTCGGAGCGATTGATCTCTCAGACAACACCGTGGGTCGCAGTAACGGCGGCGATGGCATTCAACTTGTGTTGGACAGCAACGTCGGCGGGCCGATCACACTCGGCAACAACGTCGTCAGCAACAGCTTCGGTGACGGGATCCAAATCCTGCTCGACAACGTGACCGGTGGCCCCGATGTCACGACCAGCAACAGCACGGTCACGAACAGTGGCGGCTTCGGTATCGTACTGACGGCCAACAATGCGGCCCTCGGCAACATCCTGCTCGACCCGATCCAAGTCACGAACAGCGGTGCGGATGGTGTCCGGGTCGGAATCTCGAACTCGTCGGTGACGAGTGTCGTGCTCGATCAGATCAGCGTGGATACCAGCGTCGGTCGCGGCATCAACGTCGATCTGAACACGGTCACCGCTCTGGGGCTCGTCAGAGTGAGCGGTCCCGCCACGGTGCAGGACAGCGGTAGTGACGGCATCCTCGTCAACCTGAACGCGGTCCTCGGCACGCCCAATGTCATCGTTGCGAGACAGACGGTCGATCAGAGCGCCGGTCGCGGGATCGCGATTGACACCAACGGTTCGCGTGTGGGCTTCGTGCAAGTCGTTCTCAACAACGTCACCAACAGCACGGCCGGGCAGGGGATTCAGATTGATCTCTCGAACAGTGCGGTCGGTGGCCTGACCGTCGCGAGCGACACGATCAGCGACAGCTTTGATCGCGGGCTGGATGTGATTCTCGACAACGTGACCGGTACGGCGCCCATCAACATCAGCAATGTGTCGGTCCTGCGGAGCGGCGGGCGCGGCGTGTCGGTCGAGGGGAGTACCGCCACGCTCGGCAACGTGACGCTGACGACCGTCTCGTCGGGCAATGCGGTTGCCGGATCGGGGACGACGGCCGGTGAAGGTGTCGCAGTGATCTTCGACACCAACAGCACCACCGGTTCGATTGCGTTGAACAACGTCACCGCCCGGCAGAGTGCCGCGGGCGGCATCTTGGTGGACCTGAACGCCGTCACGATGACGGGGGTCAATCCGAGCGTCGCCATCGACGGACAGAACACCGCCCGGTCCACCAACAATGGTGGCGACGGCATCCTGATGAACCTGAACAACGTGGTCGGAGCGACCACTCGCCCCGACCTGCGGATCATTCGCTACACGCAAGTCGATCAGAATGCCGGTCGCGGCATCGCTCTCGACAGCAACGGCTCGGGTGTGGATGCCGTGGCGGTCACGGACAACAACGTCACCAACAGCACGGCCGGACAAGGGATCCAAGTCGATCTGAGTGGCAGCTTGGTCACGTCACTGACGATTGCCCGCGACACGATCAGCGACAGCTCGGATCGCGGCTTGGATGTGATCCTCGACAACGTGACCGGCGCACCGATCATCAGCCTCAGTAACCTGTCGGTCCTGCGGAGCGGCGGTCGCGGTGTCTCGGTTGAGGGGAGTACGGCCACGCTCGGCAGGGTCGTACTGAACGCGGTCTCGTCGGATACAACGACGGCGGACGAAGGTGTGGCGGTGATCTTCGACACCAACAGCATCACCGGTTCGATCGATCTCAGCGGTGTCTCCGCCACGAACAGTTCTGCGGGCGGCATCCTGGTCGATCTGAACACGGTCACGCTGACGGGAGCCAACCCCTTCGTACTCATCGACGGACAGGGCACGGCCCAATCGACCCTCAACGGCGGCGATGGCATCTTCCTGAGCCTGACGGCGGTCACGGGAACGCCTGACGCCAGTGTCATCAACTACCAGCTCGTCGATCAGAACGTCGGTCGCGGGATCGGTGTCGAGACGAACGGGACCGCCGTGGACGTGGTCACGGTCTCGAACAACACGGTGAGCAACAGCACGAACGGTCAGGGGATTCAGATTGATCTCTCGAACAGCGCGGTCGGTCGGCTGGTCGTCGCGAACGACAACATCAGCGACAGCTCGGATCGCGGGTTGGATGTGATCCTCGACAACGTGACCGGCTCACCGGTCATCAACCTCACGAACATCGATGTCCTGAGAAGCGGCGGTCGCGGTGTCTCGGTGGAAGGGAGCACGGCCACGCTCGGCACGGTCACGCTGGATACGGTCTCATCCGATACGACGACGGCGGACGAAGGTGTCGCGGTGATCTTCGACACCGCCAGCACGACCGGTTCGGTCGCACTCAGGAATGTCTCGGCCACGAACAGCTTCGCGGGCGGCATCCTGGTGGATCTCAACACGGTCACGCTGACGGGAGCCAACCCCTTCGTCCTCATCGACGGACAGAACACCGCCCAATCGACCCTCAACGGTGGTGACGGCATCTTCATGAATCTGACGGCGATCACGGGAACGCCCGATGCCAGTGTCATCAATTACCTGCTCGTCGATACGAACGCCGGTCGCGGCATCGGTGTCGATAGCAACGGCTCGACGCTCGACGACGTGACGGTCTCGAACAACATTGTGAGTAACAGCACGAACGGCCAGGGGATTCAGGTCCAACTGTCGGGCAGCACGCTCGACACGCTGGTGGTCAGCGACAACACGGTCAGCGACACCACGGCGCTGCTGATCGGTCAGGGGATTCAGATCGACCTGACGGGCAGTACGCTGCTCACCTCGCTGGTGGCCGACAACGACAACGTCACCAACAGTGCGGATCGCGGCATCGACGTGCTCCTGACCGGCACGCTCGGTTCGCCGACGATCACGGTCAGCAACTCGACCACTACGAACAGCGGTGGGCGAGGCGTGTCACTGGACGGAGTCGGTGCGACGCTCGGCGATGTCACCCTGACCAACGTCACTTCCACCCTCACCACGGCGGATGAGGGTGTTGTGCTGAGTTTGAACGCAGGGACCGTCGGATCGGTGCTGCTCGATACTGTTTCCGCAAACCAAAGTGCTGCGGGCGGCATTCTGGTGTCGCTGGTCGGTGGCGAGAACGTCGGGCCGTCGATCACCTTGAATGGTCAGGGAACCGCGATCTCCTCCAACAATGGTGGCGACGGGATCCTCGTCGATCTGATCGTGAACGGGGCGCCGGATGTCACCATCCAAGACTATGCCTTCGTGGACACCAATGCCGGTCGGGGGATCGCGTTGCAGACCAATGCCTCGACAGTGGGAGCCATCAATGTTTTGAACAACGTGGTGAGCAACAGCACGGTCGGGCAGGGGATTCACCTCGACTTGACCGCCAGCCAGGTCGGCTCGGTGCTGGTCGATAGCAATTTGATCAGCGACAGCTTCGGACGTGGCTTGGATGTGGTCCTGGATAACACATTCGGCTTTCCGAACATCGCGATCAGCAACACCACCGTGACCAACAGCGGAGACCGCGGAGTTTCGGTCGGTGGCACGAATGCGTTCTTGGCAGATGTCACACTCACCAACGTCTCCTCAACCACCACGCTCGCCGCCGAAGGTGTCGCCGTCGATCTGGACAACGGGTTCGTCGGTTCCCTCGTGCTGAACAACGTCTCCGCCGCCGCCAGCTTCACCACCGGCATCCTGGTGGATCTCAACACACAGATAGTTGGTCCCGAGATCACGTTGAATGGCCAAGGGGCCGGACAAGTCACCGGTAACGGCACCAGCGGCGCGGGTGACGGCATCTGGATCGCCTTGAACACGGTGAACGGGACGCCCAACCTGACGGTCTCCGACTACGTGCTGATCGGCACCAACGCGGGTGACGGTGTCATCGTCCAACAGGTGACGGCCGCCGATGTGGGGACGGTCAATATCGCCAACAACATCATCAACGCCAACAACACCAACGGCGTGGTCTTCGTGTCGAACAACAGCAACATGGGAGTGGTCACGCTGACCGAAAACCAGATCACCGGCCAAGTCACCGGCGACGGCGTTCACATCGGCCCCGTGGGCGACTTGGACAATTCGCTCGACTTCGCCTTCTTCCGGAACACGATCACCACCAACGCCGGGGATGGCGTGAATGTTGTCCTGCCCGTTGCGGGACTTTTGAATCCGACGTTGAACCTGTCGTTCACCAACGACACGATCTCAAACAACGTTGGCAACGGCATCCTGGTCGATCTCACCGCCGCTGCGAATTCCAATGTCACGGCCAACGTCTCAGTCTTCAGCGACAACACAGTGGCCAACCCGATTGGCGGCAGCAATTTCGCCAACATCAGCAACAATGGCGGGATGGGCTTGTTCATCGACTCGTCGCTGGTCAATGTGGCGAACACGAACACGATTGTGCTGACGACGGGAGGCACCGGCGGACTGAACCTGTTCGACGCGAACCAGGACGCCGGGATCGGGATCGAACTCGGTAGCTTCTCGAGCTTGACGACGGCCGTGGCTGGTTCGTCCTTCACGAACACGGTCAACGGTGCCCAAGCGATCTACAACGGCGACGGTGTGTCGATCGTGATGACCGACAACTCCCAGTACACGAACTCCACGTTCAACAACATGACCTTCACTGGCAACGCGGGTTCCGGGTTCTCGTTGCAGACGACGAACGCGGCCTTCGCCAACTCGCTGACGTTCTCGAATTCGACGTTCTCGAACAACACAACCAACGGGCTGCTGTTCTCACGAAACTCGACGGTGCCGAACAACGGCTTCATCCAGAACATTAGCCTCGCCACCAACCAGATCAACGATAACAACGTCGGGATCAACATCCTGTCCCAGTTTGCACCGACGACCGACACGTTCTCGATCACGAACAACACGATCAACTCCAACAACAGCCACGGAATTCAGTTGAACCTGACAGCCGACGCCAACATTGGCTTGGTGCTCAACACGAACTTCATCACGAACAACGGTGGCGACGGCATCAACGCCCGAGCCAACTACGGCCCGACGGACGCTGGCCAGTACGCCATCCAGAGTACGAATGACACGATCACCGGTAACACCGGCGACGGTGTCGATGTGGTCGCCATCCACAACGTCTCTTTCAATAATGCCACGATCTCGAGAAACGTCACGGGTAACGGCGTGACGCTCACCGGCACGAACACACTGGCAGCCAATCCATTCTCGGTGACACCATTCGGTGGAGCCACGACCAACGTGGCCTTGGTGGGGAACTCCATCACGAACAGCTTCGTGGATGACAACGGCGCGGCCGGTATCGTCATGACCAATGTAGGCGCGATGTTCATCAACATTGGAACGACCCAAATCAACCGGAACGCGGCCGACGGCATCGACCTCCTGAACAGCGGCAACATGACCGGACAGTTGATGACCGCCACGCTCAATCAGAACTTCATCGGAGCCAACGGCGGCGACGGTATCCAGTACGCCGGTGTCGGGACCGGTGGCAACAGTGTGGGCAACGCCGGCACGTTCAACGTGACCAACTCGTATGCGAATCAGTTCACAACCAACGCCCTGACGTTCACGAACAACACGCTTCAGGCGAACCGAGCACGCGGGATCAACGTGCTCAACGGCGGCAACATCTCCACCAACCTGAACATTACGACCAACATCATCGACCGGAGCCAACTCGAAGGTGTCTACATCGTGAACACGGCCGCCACGACGCAGAACGTCGATGCGAACGCCAACGCCGCGATGGCCACGGGTGACTCACTGGCCGATCCACGGCTCGGTTTGCGAGTCTTTAACAACCAGATTACCTCGAACGGCCAGATCCAAGCCGCAGCGTCTGTCTTCGATACGACGGGCCTCGTGATTCGGGTGGGGACCAGTGATGCCTCGAATAGTGTTCGAGACAACGGTGGCTTCGCGTCGGCAACTGGGGTGACCAACGCAAACGTCTTGGCCAATGGTGGTCTCGTCGCCCAAATGGGACGAGGTGGTGTGCAGGCTCTCGTCCGCAACAATACCTTGGGCGGTAACTACGCTGCGGACGTGACGTTCCAAGGCTTCGTCTCGACCGGAAACCCGGCGACTTCCGCCGGACAGTGGACCGACAACAACGACGGCACCAACCCTGCTCCAGGGCCACCGACCGCTCCACGAAACAACGGAAACGACATTTTCAGAGTCGATAGCTATGTCTCCGACCCGCTGTCGCGACTGGACTTGGTTTTCAGCAACAACACCGGCGATGCGCTGCGAGCCACCCGAGGCGATGCCGCGAACATCCTCTACAACAATGCGGAAGATGTCTTCAAATCGCGGACCTTGGCTCAAGACGGTGCCGATTTCCCCGTGGGTGGCTTCAACCAATCCAATGTCAACAACGGCGACGATGGCGGGCCGTTTAACAGTGGCACGCGAGCACGCAACGCGACACGACTGGCGGACAACACGGGTGCCTTCAACGCCCCACGGAATGTCGGTTCGGTCGTCGATGTCCAGGATGCTGTTAACTTCAACGGCAATGGTGGCATCGGCAACGGCTTCCTCTTCTCGGGCGTCAGCGGCTTCTCGACGTTCCGCCAATCTCAGCCAGTGGCCAACACGTTCACATTGCTGTCGGCTGGATTTGGTGCTCAAGTCAACCAAGGTGGTGGAGTCGGTGAAAACAACTTCAAGTGGGATGCGTTCCCATGATTCATAGCGAGCGGCGGGGTGGCCGGGGTTGAAGCCGCTTTGGGCAAAACCCTGGGGCTTCACGAAGACGCTCCAGCTCCGGCCACCCCACTCCGCCGACTGATCTCAAATGCTTGACGCCCCGGTGAAATCACCGGGGCGTTTTTTGTTGGAGGCCAATCGTGCAGGGTCGAGAGAGTCAGCCTGGCTCTGTCGGAAAACTCCTCAGCCGCCGGGCGCTAGCCCACGGTTTTGCGGGGAAACCGGACGCTAGCGCGTTCCGGCTGATAGTTTCCCGACAAAGCCCAGTTGGACAGCGCCGCTTTCCCGGCCCAACGGACCGAAGTGAACCTGACACCTCGCCGGTTCGACCGGCCTTCGTTTGACGGGTGAACTTTTCAACACTCAGCAGTTCCAAGTTGGGGGGAGTTCGCCTTTGCGTTTACTCCGCAGGAGTTGCGTCTCACAGCCCAGGGTTGGGAGCGAAGCGAGCTACCCTGGGAGCACAGTTCCACCGACGCCTGTACCCCAACGGGGTTCCGTCATCGACGTTTCTCGAAGGCCGCAACCCTTTCAGGGTAGGTGTTCACCGTTCTGCTTTCCCAGGGTAGCCCCCTGGCGCGGCCAACCCTAGGCTATGAGACGCAACTCCTTCGGAGTAAAGCCGCGCCGGGCCACGACCGAGCTTGATGTAGGGTGGGCACGGCGAGGTGGCCGGAGTTGGAACCGCTTTGGGCGCCCCCCCGGGGCTTCGCGAAGACACTCCAGCCTTGGCCACCCCGCCGTCGCCCTCCGAGCTGAAGCACACGGTGACATCACCGGTGCGACTTCTACTTCCGATGAAGCCGCGGGTAGCACCACAGACTGTGATCCCAATTGTTGTCGCCAAGGCTATCGACCTTCAACTCGATCACCTTGGTCTTGGGCGGAAGGCTGACATCGATGGCGATGATGCCCGCTTTCGGACTTTGATAGATCAGCTTGCCGTTGGCCAGCACTTCGTACTTCACATGGAAGCTCTGCACGTTGTAGCCAATTGCCGTGAAGCGGTTCATGCCGTCCGGAATGGCATATTTGGTCGATGAGTTGGCGATGGCGTACAGGAACTCGTCGCACGGCTGCGCATCGCGGAAATGAACTGCCGATGTCATCTTCATACTGTCATCCCAGTGTTTGTTGTGGACGAAGGCTCCATTACCGACCGAATGAGCGGTGATCATAAACTTGAGCGGACTCGGTTTTCCGTCGAGTTGCTTGTCGAGAATCTTGTTGGCAGCAACGACATGAAATCGGGGATAACACCAACAGGACAGGTCCGCCACGTTGTTCCCCATCGGGTCTACCACGAGTTCCAGCAGCGTGGACTTGGGGGGGATATCAATTTTGATGATGGCCGTTTCGATGGCACCGGACCGGTGCAGCCGCTGGCCATCCACTTCGACGATGAAGTCTGTCGATCGGCTGCTGTGGTTCATGGCGACGACGGAAAAACTTTTGGCTCCCGGCGGGAGCGGGCACTTGAGCCGCGAGGGAGCGCATGCCCAATAGAAGTCGTCGCACGGCCTGAAGTCGCGCGTGATGAGCGGCCAATTCTCGCCGAACCGATGAGCGAAAATCGGGTTCTGATTGGCGACGGCCGGATGAAAGTCGGAAGACGCTTCCGTGGTCTTGAGGCCGACGAGTCGCACCAAACCGTCCTTGAGATCCGCCTCACGATCTTGCTCGGTGATCGAATCGCGACGGATCGTTCCGCTCGTCATGCCGACTCGAACTTTGTGGAACGTGACCTTGGAGTTGAAAGCTCCGACCCAAACATGCCTCCGCATGGAATATTGCCAGAGTGCTGTACCGCCATAATTGGCCAGTCGCGATGCGGGACCTTCCCAGCGGATGAAGTCTTTTTTGTCATTGAAGTCGATCCGAAACTCAGCCCGCTCGTCAGTATGGCGGACGCGAATCCGAGCGCGATGCCGCTGATTATTAGCGAGTGTTCCGGGACGCCTCGTGGTTTCGTTCGCGCCACTCCATTTGGCATCCACTCCCGACACACCCGTGAATTCTCCGAGCATAGAACTGAATTCAAGTTGCAGATTTTGCATGTTAATTGGAAAGACAACACCGACTGCGTCGATCCCCTCAGTGCGCGTGAACTCGATCTCCAATTCGTAGTCACCGTCCAAAATGGCGGGCAATGGGTAGCGCGCGTATTGTCCCGATTTAATTGTGAGGCCATTCCTGCCCACCGGCTCCTCGACGTATTGATTCCAGTTGACCCCGCGCTCGTTCCAGTCCACGCCCTCCGACCACTCCAGCAGATCGACCCATTCTTTTGGTGCGGCGGGTTCTGAGCCGAACAGACTCGGTGTTGGGCCGGTCTTGGTGTTGGGCGAGGACTTCGCGACGGCCACCGACTTCAACGGCGCGATCTCGGCGAGACGCTTCGTGACGAGTTGCTGCTTGATGACCGAGATGAGGTTCGGCCGAGCTTGTTCGTACCAGTCGCCCGCATGAATCAGCAGCGCGGTTTTGGTGGCTCCGGTCTCCGCTTGAGCGGCATCCCACCACGCATCGCCCACGGCGGCTTGAGCCAGCGCATCCGACGATGCCACCGACTCCAGTTGAGTCGCCGCCTTCCACTTCGCGTCGCTCGACTTCATCAGGAACGGCAGCGCGGCCTCCCAATCGGCTCCTTGCACGATGTGCCAGCGGGCGATCGTCTTGTTGGTGACGGGATCGTCGGGATTGGTCAGCAGCGTCGCGCTGGCGGCCTCGAATGCCTTCCACAATATCTCACGCTCCGTCACCTTCGTGCGAGCGTCTGTAATCACCTGCTTGACCGGCGCGGGACTGCTGACTCGTTTCGCGGCGGCTTCCGCTGAGTTGAACAGCGTCAGCGCATCGACGAATCGATTCTCGACCGTGGCCGCTTGAAGGGCCTGTGCGACGGCGGCATCCATCGCGGGCTTGGCACTGCTGTTCGTCTTGCTGGCCGCGAGAAACTCATTCAGCAGCCGCGCCTGTTCCTGGTCCGCATCGACATCAAACTTCGCGACAAGTTGCCCCGCCGCATTTTGATAAGTGGTGAACTCACCCGCCTCCTTCGTCAGCCCAAGGACCGCCGTCAGCACCACGTAGAGGTCATCCGACGCATCGGCCGAACTCTCGACGACGGCCATCAACTTCTTGACCGCCTCTTGCCGCTTGGCATTCGTCGTCGCCTTCGGCAACTCAAAGGTCTCGTCCAGCACCTTCCGCAATTCGCTCTGCCGCGTAATCGCAGGAACGTTGGCCTTCGTCTGAGCGAAGGTCGCATCCGCAGCCAGCAGCAGCAAACCCACGCTGCCCCACAGCAACAGGGACGGAGAACGGCTTCGGTATGAGTTCATGGAGTTGGTCTCATTCAAATGCGATGGGTCGGCAAATCGTCTGAAAAACGTGGTGAGCCAAGCGCGACTCGGCAGCATTAATACATCACATTCGAGGTGTGTCGAACTGGAATAGATCACTCGCAAGATCAAGCTGCAAGGCAGGCCCCGCGAACCGCCCAGGCAAGTGCCCTGTTGAGGCTGAGCTGGATGTAGGGTGGGACCCGCGGCGCTTCGCCGCGCCGGCCCACCAACAATTCTCGATGTTTCATAATGGTGGGCCGGCGTTCGTTGGTGACCGACTTGCAGCCCACTGTGGACGCTCTTTATTATCCGCCCGCCGTTCTGGACCCGTCATGCCTCGTCTCAGGAATCGCGTCGAAATGCCGACTATTACGTTTGTTGCCGAGAAGAAAACCGTTGAAGTTCCCGCCGGAGCCAACCTCCGCACCGAAGCCATCAAGGCGGGCGTGCAGCTCTATCCGTTTCCGCACAACTATCTGAATTGCATGGGCTTTGGAGCCTGCACCAGTTGCCGAGTGATCGTCAAAAAAGGGCTGGAAAACTGCACGGACCAGAGCCTGTACGAGAAGGTCTCGATGGTGGCCAACCCGCTGACGTTCTTCGCGCGGTTGGGCAACGAGACCAATCTGCGTCTCGCCTGCCAGATGCGCGTCAACGGCGACATCGAAGTTCAAACCAAGCCCCCCGTGAACTGGCATGGCGAGAACTTCTGGAGTTGATGCCTGTTGAAAAAGGGAAGACGGGCAAGAGTGCCCGTCCGACCGCGTTGTTCAACAAGCTGCTAACGCACAATCTCACTCCGCCATCTCATCGAATTGGAATCACTGCGAATGCTGACCAAAGAAGGTTGTCTCGCTCGACGCGCTCGGTTGTGGGATGCCGTGCCGAAGGATTGCGAGTGGTTGCTCGTCGCCGATCCACGCCACGTTCTGTATCTGTCGAACTTCATGGTTCACCCGCTGACGTTCTCCGCTGGCGAGCGTTGCTGGCTGCTGCTGGAACGCGAAGGCAAAACCACACTGCTGGGCGACAACTTTTCGTTGAAGTCTCGAACGGGGGAGCCGTTCGTCGATGAAGAGGTCATGATCAAGTGGTATGACCACAAGCACTCGGTGATGAATCGCGACCACGCGCTGCTCAATGCGGCCGAACAAGTCGCTCCCCGGCTGTACGGTCGCGCGGGAGCCGTCGAGGCGGAGTGGCTGCCGGTCGGTGCCTTCGAGCTGATGGGACTCGATCACGAACAACACTCGGTGCGGCGCGAGTCGAAGGATGTCGATCAGCCCGGCGCGATCGATCTGGGAACCACGCTGCGATCACTCCGTCGGCAGAAGCATCCCGATGAGATCGCAGTCCTCAAGGAATGCATGCGCGCGGGCGAAGCGGGAATGCTGCGACTCCGTCAGATCATGCGACCGGGATTGAGTGAGTTTGAAATCTTCCTCGAAGTCCAGCAGGCGGCACTCTCGGCGGCGCGACGGCCCGGTCTGATCTATGGCGACTTCCGCGCGACGACGGCCACGTCTCCCAAAGTGGGCGGGCTGCCCACCGGCTACCGACTTCAACAGGGCGACATGTTCATCCTCGACTATTCCGTGGTCCTCGAAGGCTATCGGTCGGACTTCACGAACTGCCTGACGGTGGGTGAGCCGACCTCGCGACAACAGCATCTCTACAACCTCGTCATGGCGGCGCAGCAGGCGGGCGAAGAAGTTTTGAAGGCGGGCACGAAGGCGTCCGACGTGTTTCACGCGGTCAACCAGCCGATCCTCGACGCGGGCCTCGCGGACAAGTTCGCTCACCACGCCGGACACGGAATCGGACTGGCTCACCCCGAAGCACCGATCCTCGTGCCAGAAGGGGACGACGTGTTGCTGGCGGGCGATGTCATCACGCTCGAACCGGGCTTGTACGTCGAAGGGATCGGCGGCATCCGCATCGAGCACAACTACCTCATCACGGATGCAGGCAGTGAACGACTGAGCAATCATGTGATCTCGCTGACATGACCGGCCGACTCACACTCCACGGGGCGCGGCGGTGAAAGAGATAGAACCTGCACGGCGTGAGGCGTGCCAGCGTCTCTACTTTGGTTCGCGTGAAATTTATTCAAAAGGACCGACCATGCCTAAGGTTGACTGGAGCTACCACCGCAACAGTTGCAAGACGTGCGGCAAGACCGCCGCGTTCCTGGCCGAACACAATGTCGCGGTCACGACTCAAGTCGATGCCCGTAAGACGCCGCTGGTCGAAGAGGACGCTTTAAGACTGGTCGGTCAGGTCAATCAGCTTTATGTCACACGCGGCACCAAGGTCGTTCACTTCGACTTGAAACGCGACCAGCCTGACGAGGCCACGCTCCTCGCGCTGCTCATCGGTCCCAGTGGCAAGCTGCGCGCCCCGACGCTCAAGCTCGGCAAGACGCTGGTCGTCGGCTTCGATCAGGCGACCTACGAACAAGTCGTCGGCTGACCACGAAGCATTGCTGCGGCTTCAAGCCGGTCCATCCAACGCTGCACCTGCAGCGCGTCGGCATACCTCGCCCCGACAGGCACTTGATCGACACCGCGCATCACACGGCAAAAGCAGCGCAGTTCTTCCGCCAACATCCCGGTGGATGTCATCCCGTCGGCGCGAATTTCGAGAGCGAGTGGCCATTGAGCGCGTTCGTTCCAGACTTCGATCGGGCGTGGATTGGGGGCGATGCGTGCGGCCCATCCTGCGCCGAACACCTCCATTCGATCGAAGCCGCGCGGTGCCATTCCCTTTGGCGTGAGATACGACGCCGCAATCGAGGCCACGGTCCCGCTCCACTCGATCTGCGCGAGAGCGAGATCGACCGAACCGTTTTCATCGCGACGGAACTGCGCCGAGAAGTGGCTCGGTTCCTCACCGTTCATCAGCGCCTGCACGCAGTAGAGATCGTGAATCATCGCGGCGTGCAGTGGGTTCTCGCCGGGAAAGTCGCGCACGATCGTGGCCGGACGATGTCGGACGCAGTCGATGAACTTCGGCCGTCCGCGTTCGGCCACCTCAATTCGAAGCTGAGCGAACTCACTGTTAAATAGCACGATGTGACCGAGCATCAGGTTCGCTGAGTCCGCCTTCACGAATGGCGCGAGTTGCTCCGCCTCCGACAACACGGCAGCGACCGGCTTCTCCAACAAGACGGTCTTTCCCGCCTGCAACAACGCTCGGGTGACGGCAACATGCTCATGTGTCGAACACGCCACCACCCATGCCTCAGCGTTCGACTCGATGATCGCACGATCCAAGTCCAGCCACCCCGGCACACCGGGCAGCTCTCGCTGGAGTGCGTGGAGGCTTTCGGCGCGTCTTGCCACGATCCCAACCAACTCTGACTCACACAGCACTGCCAGCGTGAGAGCATGCAGCCGACCGAACCGACCGCAGCCGACGACTGCAATCTTTATCGGAGCAATCTTTTCGGAACCGATCATGCGTCACTACTCCTTCGACTCCCATTCGGCCCAACCTTTGCCTCGCAGCAACCCGCAGAGTCAGCGGGGGTGGTGAGCAAACAGCCGCCACTCACTCTGCCCCTCGTTGACGCTTCTAAGACGTTGTGCATCTACTACGTCCGAGAGTTCGTCGGTACTTCATGGCCCTCATTTTTCGGAGCCAAGAATCGGAGCCGGACGGACAAGTCCGCAGATCCAAAAAATCACGGCGGAGTTTGAAAACAGTTTCCACCCACACATCACTCTCGTGACGTAAAAAATGCAAAGCCCCTAAGGTTGCTGTCATTGGTCGCAGACACGCCGATC
Organism: Schlesneria sp.; assembly: GCA_043749505.1. Taxonomy (GTDB): domain Bacteria; phylum Planctomycetota; class Planctomycetia; order Planctomycetales; family Planctomycetaceae; genus Schlesneria. The sequence goes on from JAYVDI010000005.1 coordinate 22,972, forward strand.
GCTCACTCATTATTTCGCTACGGGCATCGTCCTCAGTAACTCTTCATGCAACCGGCCGACATGCCACATGTAGCTCGGGCCGTAGCCAGCGCGAGGCCCCCAAGTGTTGAGCGTACACAGTCGCAGATGCCGCTGCGCCGCCGCGTCGTCTCCCTCGACGGAGTAATTCAAACCGATGTAGAGGTGCGCGTAGAACAACCGTTTCTCGCGCTCGTCCTTGCTGATCTCGGCCTTGTCGATCGCATCGAGAATCTGTTGCGGCGTCATCGTTCCGGCAAACAGTTTGTAGACCGACGGAAACGGCTCGCGATCATCCTTCTCGTACTTCAGTAACCCTTCGCGAGCCTTCTTCTGGCCGTAGGCCCGATGTTGCGAGAGATACCGCCAGATGCCATTCTCGCGGTCCACCTGATCGAACGCGTGATAGCTCTCAAACTGAGCCGCCGCCTCCTTAAAATCTCCCGCATAGAAGAGGGCGATCCCACGCCGCCAGTGCGAGTTCACGAGGCTCTCGTCGAGCTTTGACATTGCGCTGTAATCGGCGACGGACTTGTCAAACTGCCCGAGAAAGAAGAACGCATCGCCACGTCGCGAGTAGGCCTCAACGTGCTTGCTGTCGGTCTCAACCTTCTTCGTTGCATCAGCCGCCGCCTTCTCGAATGCCTGAGTGAGTTTCTCGCGATCCGCCACCGAGAGGGGTGACTCCGAAGTCGCCTTCACGGAAGTGGCAGGGTTGGTCGCCTTCGGCTCGTCGGCCAACGACCTACCGGAGAGAGACAGAACTAGAATCAAAACGCCTCCCGCACGAACCGTCATTATCGACATCACCGCTCCCTTCCAAACGTGATTTCCGGAGTGACTTCTATCTGCTCCGAAGACCGCTTCACTCGACTTCTTCAAACTCAGACATTTTCGGGAGAATTTCCCGAATGGGCTGCGTCTGCTCCTATACTCGTTTGGACCTGCCGATGCGACCATGGCTTGCGGACTGATGCGACCAGTTTTCCTGATCGGCACGCTCGACATCATCTTCCTATTCTGCTGAACTTACCGAATCGACCGAACGAATCGACTCAAGGACTCTGTTCATGCAAGCGACTCGGCTTTCGAGACTTGTGGCCACGATCGCAGTGGCCGTAACACTAGCTTCTGACTCATTGGCCTTCGGGCAACCGAACGACCAAACTCCTCCCGGCACGAATGGTGCCAAGCCCGCCGTCGAAAAATCGTCTGAACGGCTGATTTACCTGCCGTTCAAGACCTTGAAGGCGGTCTTCGAGAAGCCCGACGGCAGCGTCTTCGTGCCGTATGCCGACTATCTCAAGCTCATCGAGCAGGCGATGGGGACCGGAATGCGGAAGGCCGATCAGCCGCCGGTCGGTGGCGTCATTACCTCAGCCACGTACACGGCCAAAATCGAAAAAGATGTCGCTCAAATTTCGGCGACGCTCGTCGTGCAAGTGCTCGACAAGGGTTGGGTCGAGGTTCCCGTCAAGTTTGGCGAAGCGGCCATCGGCAAGTTGAGCTCCGACTCGGGCAAGGTCTTGCTGCGCGGAACGGGCAATGGGACGTACTCGCTACTGCTGCCGACGCCCGGCGAACACAAGGTGCAGATCGAACTGACGGCTCGCGTGAGAACGGCTCCCGAGGGGAAGAGCCTCGACATGGACGTCCCGCCGGTCGGAATCACTACGTTTGAACTCGTCGTCCCCGAGGCGGATCAGTCGATTGAACTCAAACCAAAGCTGATCGCAGACACCGTTGCGATCGCGGCCGGTGTCAAAGAGACGAAGATCAAAGCCAGCATCGGCTCGACCGAGAAGATCTCGGTCCGCTGGCATCCGCGCGTCGGCACGAAGCCCGACATGGAGTTGCTGGCGAGCGTCACCAATCTGACATTGGTCACGGTCGAAGACGGCCTCGTCCACACCGACACTTGGCTGACGTATGACATCCTGCGCGGGCAGCTTGAAAAGGTAAGGATCGCCGTGCCGAAGGGGCAGCGGATTCTCGACATCACGTCCGACGCCAAGGTCAAGGAATGGAAGGCCGTCGATGAAGAGAATCGTCAAGTTGTGACAGTTGAGTTGCTGAGTCGGCTCGATGGGAAGGTGACTCTTGAAGTTCACACCGAACAGTCGGCCTCCACCGAGGCTTTCGATGTCGCCGGGATGGAGGCCGCTGCCGCGTATGGCATTCACGCCCTCGACGTGATTCGCGAGAGTGGCACCGTCGCCGTGAAGCAGGGAAGCGATCTGACGCTGACCGTCGAAGAGCAAAAGGGCCTGCTTCGCATCGACGAAAGTGAAGTCGATGCGAAACTGAAGCGTCCCGGCGCGCTCTACTATAAGTTCTACAGTCCGGCGTTCCGGCTGAAGTTGCTCGCCAAGCCGGTCGAACCGCGACTGATTCTCGATCACGCCTCGCAGCTTGTCTTCCGCGACGACCAACTGCGGCTGAGGTCCATCGCCAGCTTTGCCATCGACCGGGCGGGTGTCTTCGAGTTGAAGTTCAAGCTCCCCGAGAACGTCACGATCGAGAACGTCGTCTGCGACAAGATGAAGCAGTTCGATGTCTCGCCCGACAAGACGCTGCTCACCATCAGTCTGCGTGAGAAAACTCAAGGTTCGCTCGTCGTGACGATCTTCGCCACACGGTCGCTCGATCCGACGGCCGAGAAGACCGACCAACTGCTGCCACTGCTCGAACCGGTGGGCATTGAGGTCGAGAACGGCAAGGTGCAGGTCTATGCGCCGGAGGCCCTTGATGTCATCACCGATGCCGAAAAGCTCGTGGCCGTGCAGCCCGATCCGGCTCCGCAGGCCGAGGCCATCGCCAATGCGCGACTGGTCTCGTCATGGCTCTACAACCGGAGACCGGTGGAGATTCCCGTCCGCACGGTTCGCAAGCCGACACGGTTGACCGCCTTCATCGGGACGAAGGCCGATGTCAAACAGGGACAGGTTCAGGTCACGACGACTCTCAACTACATCATCGAGTACGCCGGGATCGACACATTCCGGTTTTCGGTCCCCGAAACTGTGGCCGACGACAAGTTGCAGATCAGTTCGACGGCGGGAGGAGCCGCGCCGCCGATCAAACAAAAAAGCCGAGCGACCGCCGCCGTCGAGGGCTGGGTGACGTGGACCGTCGTCATGCAGCGCGATGTCCTCGGATCGCAGCCGTTTGAGATCACGTATGACCTCGCCCCGACCGCCGAAGCCGACGGCAAGACCGAGAAGTCGGCCATCCAGGCGATTCAAGTCGTCGATCCCTACGACAAGGCCGACGGGCCGCAGGGCAAGCGGGACATCACCGTCTCGCGCACGATTGGCGAAATGACCATTACGAAGGACCGCGCACTGTCGGTCTCGGCGGCGGCAAACGGTGGCGATGCCGAGCCGATCGACGTGCGCGAGCTTCAACAACTGAGCCAGGACGGCTTCGTCGCCTTCCGTTACTTCAAGCAGCCGGTGAAACTCGACCTGACATCAAACAAGTTCGATGTTCAGGGCGTCATCGAGACCGTCGTGAGCAAGGCACTCGTCGAGATGGTTCTCGACCGAGCCAGCGTGGCGACATATCGCGCCCGCTACGTGGTCAAGTCGAGCGAACGACAGCGTCTGCGAGTCGATCTGCCAGCGGGGATCGAACCGCTCGGCGTGACGGTCGATCGCAAGCCGGTGGCTCTCGAAAAATCGGACGACAAGGCCCGCGATGGCTGGAACGCGTACTTCGTCAACGTCGCGCGAACGAAGTCGTCCGACGAGGCTTTTTCATTGGCGATCCTGTTCCGCAATCCGCTCGAACCGAAGGCGTTTCAGTCGGCGGGAGGCAAACTCAAGCTGCGGCTGCCGATGGTCGGTGGTGCCGACGCGAACGGTGTCGCGGTGCAACAGCTTCGCGCGGCCGTGTGGGTTCCAGACGACTACGCGCTGGTTGGCACGCCCAAGAATTTCAGCGTGATGACGCGAACAAAGCTCGGTGCGTTGTTGTTCGCTCGCAACAAGAACGTCGTTGCGACTCAAGACCTCGACGGCTGGATCGGCAGCGATTCGGGAGGCATCTTCGACTTCCCGATTGAAGGCCGCCGCTACGACTACACCAACCTCGGCGGTCGTGATGCGGGTGAGAAGGACGGGCAATCGAGTCCGCTCCGAACCGTCGATCTCGGCTGGTGGCATCTGCCGTTCTATACGTGGATCGTCAGCGGCGCAATCGTGCTGATCGCCCTCGTTCTGCGAGGCACCTCGTGGGAGAACAAACTCACGCTGCTGATCGTCGCCGCGTTCGCCGCCGCCACGTATGCGCTGCGGGATGTCGACTTGGTCGTCCACGGGTTGGCCGTCGCCTCGTATGGCCTGGCCGCTTTGGTCGCAATCTGGCTCGTCCACTGTTTACTGACTGAACAGAAGCGGACAGCGACGCTGGTCGCCCTCGCCACACCGAGCGTTCCGCCGGTCGTAGTACCGCCGTCCACGGCATCCGCGAACGAGGAGTCTGCCAGGACGATGGAGATCGACGACGACAAGCCGAAACCCGGCTGAGGTCAAAGAGTGGAACCACGAATCTCACGAATAACACGAATCTGAAGAGGATGGCGATCAGGAGGAAAGGCGGAGGGCGAATGCAGAAGACAGAGGCGACCACAGATTTCACGGATGACACAGATAAGAGACAGAGCAGACAAAGGCAGGACAGCGGAGGGCTAATCTGCTGTCTTCCCGTCTCTTGCTCTGCGTCTTATCCGTGCCATCTGTGTTATCCGTGGTTGCCTTTCTCTGCGGCTTCGCCTTCCTCTTCTTCTTCAGATTCGTGCTATTCGTGAGATTCGTGGTTCAGTAATCCGAAGGCACTAAGTTTGAACATGCTCAACCCAACGAGGGGACTACGATGGTGAGTCGCCTGCTCAGCAGATACTTGATCGCGGTCGCGTGCTTTGTCGCGTGGTCGTTTGCCTCCAACGTACACGCTCAACCGCGAGACCTCGCGACGGAACTGGGCGATGCGCGGCGTGTGTTCGTACCGGCGGAAGACCTTGATGTCGTGGTCGAGCGTGACAAGCGCGGGGCCATGCTGACGAAGGCCAAGTTCGAGGAGTTGCTCAAACTGGCGAAGGCCAATGCCGAGAAGGCTCCTCCTGCGAACGTGCCACTGGTGCTGACGAACAGTGAGTACGCGGCACGAGTCGTCGGCGATCAGTTGCTGTTGAGCGTGACGGCTGAGCTGACTCAGTTCGCCTCGGACTGGCAGTCGGTTTCGTTTGCGATGCAGCGGTTGTCGGTCGAGAAGGCGATGATCGACGACGAGGCGGCAATGATCGGTCGCAATCAGGATGGATCGGTCGCGCTGCTGTCGGACAAGCCGGGGAAACACACGCTGAAGCTGGAGTTATCGACGGAGTTGAACAGTCTCGGCAGCGATCAGGTGGCGGCGTTCTCGCTGCTGCGTGCGCCGAGCGGTTCGTTGTCGGTGACGTTGCCGGCGGGGAAGCGACTGCTGGTCGGGGCACTGCAACTCGAACGGCCTGCGCCGCTGGAGCAGGCGGCCGACTACAAGGTCGCCATCGGCGGAGCACCCGGCATTCAGCTTCGCATCACGGATCGAGCCGCCGAAAACGCGGCCGATGCGCTGACGTTCGCGACCACCGGCTATGGCCTGCACGTCGCGCCTGGCGAGGTGACGTGGCACGCCCTCACGAACTTGCA
>JAYVDI010000006.1:0-6619 GCA_043749505.1 Schlesneria sp.
CAACGTCGTTCGACGCGCGGGGCGTTGCCCACGCGGTTAAACGACGCAGCTTGGGCTGTGAGAGGCCCAGCATCCCTTCGGAATGAAGTCTCAAAGGAGTTCGCAACATGACTGCTTCCACGACACAGACTGTTCCCACCACGCTGGTCTTAGATTCACTGGCCGCTTTGACGGCCCACACCTGGTCGCCTCAGCCGGAACCGGCGCGGCTTGTTCAATCGCTGCTCGACGACTGTCTTCATCGCTGTTCGTTCGCGGCGACCCTCGCACAACGAATGCTCGATGAGTCGGGGACGCGACTGCTCGACTGGATCGATCATTTCGGTGTGGACTTGAATGACCCGGTCGTTGGTGAGTTGAGCCGCGTCGGTTACGTGAGGTCGGCGCGAGACGCGGGCGACGCGGGCGACGCGGCGGCAATCGGCTCATCGAACGGGTGGCATGGCGCGGCGGGGACTTGTTCGGATCGTCACGGTCACGCTGTCGATGAGTTGGCTGCGACGGACGGCGACGCGACGAACAGTGATTCTGAGTCCACTCACCCTGACTCGACCGATGCGGCTTGGGAGCATCCGCTCGGATTGTTCCCGCGCGTGCGGTGTCACGCGACGACGGGTTCGGCCAGCGCCTCAATCCGGCAACTGGCGATCAAGGTCGAGTCGGTCGTCGATTTCCTGGTGGCTCACGAACTGACACAGGTCGAGATCGAAGGGACTCCGTTCGCGTCAATGCGACGCGCGCGGATCGCGCGCGAAAACGGCGTCGAACTGTGGGTGATCGAGCGGCACGGGTCACTGGCCTTCGAGACGACGCTCAACGAAGAAGTTCCGCTCTGTGCGATCGCTTGTCACTTTGAAGCGTTCCAATTGCGACAGCGCGAGTTTGAACACGATGCTGACGGATTCGCCTACGCCACTCAGCTCGTCGATGCGGCGATCGCCGATTTGGGGCGCGACCGCGCGTGTGAGTTGTTCTTCGCCGCCGAGCGTGACTACTGGCTGCGGCGCAACCGAGCCGGGCGGGTTCAAAAGGGACGGCAGGACGCGCTGGGCTTGGGCTGGGCGAATCACGATCACCACACGTATCGTTCGAGCCGCGCGGGCTTCGCGCCGCTGATTGCGTTCTTGGAACATCTCGGGTTCGTCTGTCGCGAGCGATTCTACGCGGGACAAGACGCCGGCTGGGGTGCTCAAGTCATCGAGCATCCGGTGACGGGAATCATCATCTTCGCCGACGTGGACATGTCCCCCGAGGAACTCTCGCAAGACTTCTCGCACGAGCCGCTGCCGCCGCGCGACCATCTCGGCACCGTTGGCCTCTGGTGCGGTCTGCATGGCGAAGCTTTTTTACAGGCGGGACTGCATCATCTCGAATGCCAGTTCGACTTCAGCGCGACCCGCGACCAACTCAAACTGGCGGGAATCGACACGATGCCGCCGTTCACCGACTACCCCTATTTGCGACAGGCCTTCACGCGCGGCGACCACTGGCCGGTGAAGCCTCACCGCATCGAACGGCTCCGTGCGGCGAGCCTCATCACCGACGAGCAGGCCCAACAATTCCTCGCCAGCGGGGCGCTGGGGTCTCACTTGGAAATTCTTCAACGCAACGACGGCTACAAGGGTTTCAATCAGAAGGGCATCAGTGAAATCATCGCGGCCACCGATCCTCGTCGAGTCCGGCAGGGGACGTAGGCCGGACCCCAGAACTAGGGAGAGATTTCATGAGTTCTGAGATCATCGTCAAGCGAAGTTTCATGATTGACGCGACCGGTGACGCACCGTTCTCCGTTCCCGAACTCCTGCTACTGGCGAACCGTGAAGGCTTCCGAGAACTCGCGTCGTTGTTCACTCAACTGTCCGAGCGCCAGATCGATAACAAGTGTGCCGATCACGGCGATCCAGACGACCACACGCATCTCTCGTTCAAGTTCGGCCCATGCAACACTCAACTCAGTGATCGCATCGAGTTTCGGTTTGGATTGCTGACCGACGAAAACCGGGTCGCTGTATTCCAAAAGTATGAAATTGGCGAACACGCTCATCGGCCCAGTTCATTTGAATAGCGAATTATTCCACCACAGATGGGGAAGCCCGCCCATGATTATTCGGCGGATGCCGTTGGCAATCCTCCGCTTCTCACCGTTCCGATTCTCGCGGCTGGCGTTGCCCGTCGAACGCAACCTCACGTTCTGGCGAGTGTGGTTATGACGCGATCACGGGGCCTCGTATTTTACGTCGTCGAGGTAGATCGTGAACGGACGGCCCGATCCGGCGACTGTGATCGCGAAGCCCGTCTTGATGCGGCTGAGGTCTTTTCCCGACAGGTCGATTTGGAATGACTGCCACTCGGTCGTGAGCGTCACCTGTTCCCGTTTGGCCGACGCCGAATCGAAGAACTTTTTGTCGCTGCCGAGCAGTCCGAGTTGAAACGACGCGACCTCGCCACCTTGTTCGCCGCGTGCCCAGAACGACAGCCGCTTCGCGCCGGTAATGTTCCAGCCACCCGGCTTGTCACCCCAGTCATTGGGAGGGCTTTGCCAGACGATCCCGCCCCATGTGTCGTTGGCGTTGAAGTCGAATTTCAAGCACGTCTGGCCCGAGTGGGGCTTGGTCGCGCAGGACTCATCGAGCTTCATCGCCTTCGCGTTTCCCATCCAACCTGTCGGGACAAACGGCGGCTTGTCTCGCCCCCCTTCGTCGTACAGGACGAACGGCAGCGAAGCCTTGCTCGCGGGGATCGACCGAACCGGCGCGTTGACAAACAGCGCAACGTTGGCCACCGCCGCACCGCCTTGACCGTCACGCACGAACGCGAACAGTCGATAGCCACCGCCGTCTGCGGGAAGTTTCACTTCGACCGACGTGACGCTCGACTTCACGATGGCGGCGGGAAACGTCGGCGGGACCGCGACCGCGTCACCCCCTTCGGCGAACTCGGACTGCTCCGCCTGCAAGACCCATTCGACGGCGAGTTGGTCTCGCTCCGGATCGATCGCGTCGAGCGAAGCCTTGATCGTGGCCAGTGGCTCGACCTTGGCTGGGCCAGTCAGCGTGAGTGACTTGATCGACGGACAACGATTGGCGGGAGGCCGTCCCGTCCAGAGTTCACTCAGGACATCAACCGCTTCGGTGCGAGACCCGTCTGGCAACAACATCCCGAACCATGTGGCCGTGGCCTCCTGCTTCTGGCCCCACACGAAGGCGTAGCTCCCGAGGCATTGCTGCTGCTGCTGCGCGCCGACGACGACATTGGCCGCGTAAGTCGCGCGGTACGACACGGCTTTCTCAGTGCTGGTTAGTTCGAGGGCGACGCCCCAATCATTCTTCTTCGTCTCCCACATGCCGGGCGGCCCGAATTCGGTGAGGACATATGGCTTGGTCCCGCCCGCCTCGCGATACCGCTTCGGGATCGTTGCCCCGCCGCCGTAGCTGTTGATCCCGACGATGTCCACATCGGGGCAGAGTCGATGAATGTTCTTCACGCGCTGACCGCCGATCTCGGCGATCACAGTCATCGTCGGATGCTGCGGATCGAGTTGCTTCGCCATCACGGCCAGGTTGTTGATCGCCGACCAGATCGCCGCGTTGTCTCCGTCGGCGTAGCCCTCCATCTCATTCCCCAATGCCCACATCAACACGGCCGGGTGATCCTTGAACTGAGTGATCGCCTGCCGAACAGCCTCAACCTGCGCGGCCACCTGATCGGCATCGCTGTAGTTAAATCCATGCCGCTCGTGGCCGAGCCACAAACCGACGGTCACGGTCAGCCCGAGCCGATGTGCGTCATCCAGGATCGGCTTCAATTTCTCAGCCGACCACGTGCGGATCGAGTTTCCGCCAGCAGCCTTCAATGCCTCAAGCCGCTTGTCACCGCCGACACCTCTGATGACATACGGCTCACCCGCGCGAGTCAACCGCCACCCGTCCCCTTGTCGTGAGGCGGCCACAACCACCGGCACTTCGGCCGCGTGAACAACAGATAAGGAACACGCCAGCCAGCCAATCAACGCGAGCCGAAACATGGAGTCGATCTTTCAATGCGTGAGAGAATGTACGTCTCTAAAATGCTCCATCGGTGGAGCGACGGTGGCGACACCGATGTCGTCTGCTTCACAGACTTGGTAGCCCCACGAGCGGCGACCGGTGGATGAACACACACGGCATACTCGTTTCCCGCGCGCGAGACCAGCGTGGTGTTGATGATGCCAGTGCCATCGCCTTTTTCAACGTAGGGTGGGACCAGCTCGCTTCGAGCGCCGGCCCACCAACGAGCACCATGGAGGAATCATGGTGGGCCGGCGCGGCGAAGCGCCGCTGGTCCCACCCTACGTTGATGAAGGCGATGACCCTACTTCGTAATGACGTTCGTTGTGAAGCCAATGGAACGATGGTTACGATCCCCGCCCGTCGTTGCCGTGTGGCGCGACCTTGTTCAATTCTTCTGCTGGGAACGCTCGCCATGTCGCACGCCGGTTGGTCTCGCTCGAGGTTTGTTGGTCGTCTGTTTGTGTTTGGGGCCGTGCTCGCCGTCGGCTCGATTGTGGTAAGCAAGGAATGGGTGAGCGGCATCATTTGGCCCGAGCCGGCCGTCGTCGATCCCGGTCCGGTCGGCGGACCTCCCTCCGATGCGATCGTGCTGTTCGACGGCACCGACTTGTCGCAGTGGCAGGATGGCGAGAAGTGGCTGGTTCAGGACGGCTGCGCCACGGCGCGGGGAGGCGAAATCCGCACGAAGGCCGTGTTCGGCGACTGCCAGTTGCACATCGAATGGGCCACTCCCGAAGAGGTCAAGGGGAGCGGGCAGGGTCGCGGCAACAGCGGTGTCTTCTTCGGCTCGAAGTATGAAGTTCAGGTGCTCGACTCGTTCGAGAACAAGACGTACTTCGACGGCCAGGCAGGCTCGCTCTACAAGACGAAGCCGCCGCTGGTCAACGCCTGCCGCAAGCCGGGCGAGTGGCAGTCGTACGACATCATCTACACCTCGCCGAAGTTCAACGAACACGGACAACTCGTCAAGCCGGGCTACTTCACCGTGCTGCACAACGGCGTGCTGATCCAGAACCACACCGAACTGCTCGGCGACACGGACTACGAGAGCCCGCCGATCTATCACGCCCACGGCCCCAGTCCGATCCGCCTCCAGTTCCACGGCAACCCGGTCCGCTTCCGCAACATCTGGCTCCGCGAACTCTCCGAACCCCAGCCGCAACGTCCCGAATGAGGTTGATCATGTCCCCACAATGAAGAGTGTGGCTGGTGTCGATGCCTCATCGCCCCAGCGCGATGAGGCATCGATCTCAAAGACTGGGGGGCTCGAAGACTCGACCCCAGCCACCTCTTCCCGGTGTTGGCGTCGTCACAGGCATCGCAGAAAGGCGACGAGGTCGATCTTTTCCACAGCCGTCAGCTTGGTTGCTAGAACGAGGTTGAAGAACTCGACGGTATCCTCCAAGGTCAGCAACCGATCGTCATGCAGATAGGGCGGCGAGTCCTTGATTCCTCGCAAGGGGAACGTCTTGATCGGGCCATCGACCGAGGCCTTGCGACCGTTGATCATCTTTTCATCGAAGAACCGTTCGACCTGCAAGTTGTGCATCAGGTTGTCAGTGTAATAGGGACCGGAGTGGCAGGCTGCACACTTGGCTTTGCCATGGAAAAGTTCTTGCCCGCGAAGCTCACTCTCGGTTGTCTTGGTCGGATCGAGCTTGCCCAGAACATCGAGTTTGGGTGCTGGTGGGAAATCCAGCAGGGCTTGGAACTCTGCCATAAAGTGAACTTGGCTGCCGCGTTCCAGGATGTTCACTCCCTTGCGCGTGGCCTGCGCCGGGTCGCCGTCGAAATAGGCGGCCCGCTGCTCGAACTCCGTGAAGTCCTCGACGGTCTTGAGCGCACGCTGCGAGCCGAACAATCGCTGCACGTTCACGCCACGGAGAGTAGGGGTGTCGATGCGGTGACGATGCTCATTCGGGCGGATGTCACCCACGGTGTGCGTGGCGGCGTTGGTGTGGCCGTTGGCATGACAGTCAAAGCAGGAAACGCCTTGGTGCGCGTGGAGCGAACGGCGGTCCTCGGTGGCGTTAAACTGAGCCTGGGGGAAGGGCGTGACCAGCAGTCGCAGGCCCTCAAGCTGCTTGGGATTCAGGACATCCTTGAAGATCGCGTAGTAGTTCGCGAGCGTCACCAATTGGCCCTTGGACACGTCGCCCAGATCGAGCCGCGTGGTCAGATAGATCGGTGCGGGAAACTCCGGTAGCAGATGCTTGGGCAGATCGAAGTCGAGATCGAAGCGAGTGAGGTCGCGCGCGGTTTGCTTCTTCAACTCATCAATCTGCGGAGTGGGAAACACCATCCCACCGGCCTCGTGGTGCGGGTGCGGCAACGGATAGAACCCGGCTGGCCAAAGCTCCTTGCTCTTGATCTCGTCCGGCGACAGGGCGGCGAGCTTTTCCCAGGTCATTCCTCGCGACAGCCGCGCACGCACTCCCTCTTGCACGGGCTTGTCGCGCGACATGGTCACACCTTTCGCCGCGCGATCCGACAAGTCGTAGCGTTCGGCGAGCAACTTCTGGTGGCGCGCGGCGAACTCCGGCTTGCGGCTCTGGAGTTCCTTGACGAGC
>JAYVDI010000007.1:0-20959 GCA_043749505.1 Schlesneria sp.
CAGCCACTTCCCCCCTGCATCCCCCCGCTCAGAATTTACAACTGCCGACGTATCGAGGACGTTCCGATGAAGCCCGTTGCCGTGTTATTGACGATTGCATTCACCTTCGTAGCCCTCGGTGTCACCGTGTGGTTGGGACGCTATCAAGGCGTTGTCGTCCTGCCTCAGCTTTCCAATGGAACCCCTGCTGAAGCTGTCGCTGGCGGCTTGGAGATCCCGGCCAGCGGGCCGTTCGGCAAGGCTGTCGCCGCAGAAACGACGCACGATTTCGGCGCAGTCACGCTGGGTTCCAAAGGGTCACATGTCTTCGTCATCAAGAACGAAGGGCAGGGGCCGCTGCGTGTAAGAACCGGTAAAACTTCCTGTTCGCAATGCACGGTCGGAGGAGTCTCGCGCGAGGATGACATTCCGCCCGGCGAGTCGGTCGATGTGACGATCAAGTGGGAGATCAAGTCGCCCAATGAGAAGTTCCGCCAGTGGGCCGAAGTCCACACGACCGACCCCGACAACAAGCGGATTGAACTCTCAATCGAAGGACGGGTAGACCGCCCACTCCGGCTGACTCCAGAGGACGTGTGGGTTGTGGGCGACCTGCTGCCGGACGTACCGACCGTCGTGCGCGGGACGCTGTACTCGTTGATCCTGGATGAAGTCACCCTCGACAAGTTTGAGTGCGTCAACCCGATGGTGTCCGTGACCTGGGAACCCGCCTCACCGGAAACGCTCACCGAATTGAAAGCGAAGTCTGGCTTGCAGATCACCGTCAGCGTGGCGGCAGACAGCCCGCTCGGTCCGCTGCGAGAATCGATCAATCTCGTGTCACCACACAATGGTGGGACAAGCATCTCGTTCGGCCTGTCAGGGCAGCGATCGGGACCGATCGAATTCAAAGGCCCGAAGTGGAACCCCGAAACCAATTTCTTGACGCTCGGTGAATTCCCCGCGAGCAAGGGGATCAAATCGAAGCTCTTTCTGTACGTCCGCGATTTGGAAGGCGAACTCGTCGTGGAGTCGATTGAGCAAAAGTACAACTCCGTCAAATTCACTTTCCCACCTTCCGGCAAAGTGATCGGCAAGTCGAAGATGTACGAAGTCGAAGTCGAAATCCCGCCCGGCACATCGTCCAAACGACGCGGTGAAGACGCGGAGCAGATTCGATTGAAGCTCAACCATCCCCATGCGAAGGAGTACCGGTTCTACGTCAGTTATCACTCACTCTGATCGTGGGCACCGTGGCCACTGGTTTTGGAACCTGTAGGACGGGCACTTTTGCCCGTCTTCGTTCTATTTGGGAAAGATGGACAAGTGTGATGTGGCCGACAAAAGTCTGTTGAACCGTCAATGTAGGGTGGGACAAGCTCGCTTCGAGCGCCGGCCCACCCTGTAATCCGCGTCACAGAAATCAACCGCGCGGCGCTAGCCCCGGTTACACGGCTTGAACCGGAGCTAGCGCCGCGCGGCTGATTTTCGGAATGCGGATAAAACACCTGCACATGCTGGTGGGCCGGCGCTCGAAGCGAGCTTGTCCCACCCTACGCCGACTTTTTGTCGGGCGATTCAAGAGTGCCCGTCCTACGGCGTATTTCGACAGACCACCCATTCTGACTGGGGCTTGACGACCGGTTGCCACACTCGTTAGCAAGTCGCCCCGCTCTGACCCATTGAAGCCTGACGCGCAAGCGAAGAATGCTTGGAGAATGATCCTTCGCTTGCGCGTCAGGCTTCAATCTACGGTAAAATAACTGCTGCGAGAGTCCGTGGCGGGTATGGCAGACGCTTCAACAGGGATGTTCATTCACACGAGTCTGGTTCCAGGAAGGATCGACATGTCCGCGACGCAGCAAGGCTCGATGGCAGCAGTACGACGATTGCCGGTCTCATTGATGCCCACCTTAGCAATGATGACTCTGATCCTCATGACCGGATGTCCAGCAACACCGCCGCCGCCGAAGCCGCCCGCACCGGTCGGTGGTGCTGGTGTTCCGACCAACCCTGCAACAATCGTAAACAGCGCCGTTCCCACCCAGGGAGCCGCCGCACCGGTAGCTCCGCCCGAGCCGCTGCTGGCCGACTGGAAGTCTCCCGCTGCCGTGTTGTTGCTGACGGGGCTGCAACACGGATATCTCGAACCGTGCGGTTGTAGTATTCACCAATTGGGTGGCATGGCGCGGCGAGCGGACTTGGTGCGGATGCTTACCGAAGAACGGAAGTGGGCCGTGTCGGGACTCGATGTCGGAGGGGCACCCAAACGCAACCAACGACAAGACCAGATCAAGTATCTCGCACTGTTTGATGCCTTCAAAAAACTGAACTACGGCGCGATTGCCGTCGGCCGGGAAGAACTTCTTTTGGGAGCCGACTTCCTGTTGCAGCAAATGGTGACCGACCCCGAAGAAGCTCAGAAAACGGTGGGACTCCTCGGCGCGAATGTCGCGTTGTACGACCCACCGCTGGAAGGCTGGCCGCTGGCGTCGCGCATCGTTCACGTTGGAAAAATCAAAGTCGGCGTGACGGCGATCGTGGGCACGAGCCTGCGCAAAGAAGTCGCTCCCGACGGCGCGATGAGCAACATTGCCATTCGCGATCCTGATGAAGTCCTGCCTGCCGCCATCGCAACCTTGAAGGCCGCACAGCCTCAATTCTTGGTGCTCCTCTCGCACGGTAGCACGGAAGAAGCGGCGGCGCTCGCGGCGAAGTATCCCGAATTTCAAATCATCCTCACTGCGGGTGGTCCCGATGAGGCGCTCAAGACGCCCGTGGTCGTTGGGAAAACGTGGGTGATTCAAGCCGAACCCAAAGGAAAGCGCGTCGGCGTTCTTGGCTACTTCCCGGACAACGCCGAGCAGCCGTTCCGCTATGACCTCGTGGCACTCGACGATCAGCGGTTCAATGATCATCCGACGATGCGCGAGTTGATGAAAACCTACCAACAGCAGCTACTCGACGAAGCCATCTCCACGTCGGAAGAACTCCTCATCAAGCATCCTTCGGGCCACACGTTCGTCGGTGCAGACAAGTGCGGTGAGTGCCACACGAAGGCGTTTGCCCATTGGAAGGAGACGCCGCACGCGAAGGCATTTGAGCCGCTGATCTCGGGACGCGCGGGTGATGTCGATCCAATCTCGCGCATCCACGATCCCGAGTGTCTGGCGTGTCACGTCACGGGTTGGGACGCGAAGCAAATGCTGCGCTACGACAGTGGCTACATCAGCCAAGAACGGACGCCGCATCTGCTCAACCAGCAGTGCGAAAACTGTCACGGTCCCGGCAGTCACCACGTCAGCCTCCAAGAGTGTTTTGCCAACGATGCCGCCAGCGTCACCACCGCCGAACTGGAAGCGGGACGAAACTCAGTGCGCCAGACACTCGAAACCGCCCGAAAAGGTGCCTGTGCAAGCTGTCATGATTCGGACAACGACCCCCGCTTCACACCCGATGCCTTCGATAAGTACTGGGAGAAGATCGCGCATCCGTGGCGCGACTGAGCAATCAGGGGCCAGGGAACAGAACGTGTTCACCTTCCTCCCTCTGATTCCTGCCCCCTGACTCCCACCCCTTTCCTTCAGGTCCACCATGCAACTCACCCCGCAGGCTCTCCGCGCACTGAAGGACACCCCCGCCTTCGAGATCACTTGGACTGACGGCAGGACGTTCCAACTCCCGTTCAAACTGGTGCGATCCGAGTGCCCGTGTGCCGAGTGCGTTCACGAGATCACCGGCGAACGTATCCTTCAGCCCGAGTGGATTCCCGACGACATCCGGCCGACCGAACTCAGCTACGCTGGCAACTACGCGCTGCGGATCGTTTGGTCCGATCGTCACGCTTCGGGCATCTTCACTTGGGAGCGGCTGCACGGACTGTGTTCTCACTACCAAGCGGTCTTGGTGTCTCAACCCACTTGATTGCGATGATGTTCGTCATGGCTGCGATCCCGTTTCTCATTATCGACGGCTACAACCTGCTGCACGCGGCTGGACTGTCGCTGGCCACCTACAAACAGGGCGACCTGCATCGTCAACGAGGACGATTGCTCGCATTGTTGGCGGAACGCCTCTCCACCGAGGAACGGCAACGCTGCACGATTGTGTTCGACGCGGTCGATGCTCCACCGGGCCTCGACAGTCATTTTGAACACGATGGCATGGCGGTTCTGTTCGCGAAGCCGGGGCACGAGGCCGACGAGTTGATCGAAGAATTGGTCGCACAGCATTCGGCGGCCCGCCAATTGACGGTGGTCTCAAGCGACCATCGCCTGCACCGGGCCGCACGCAGCCGTCGCGCGTCGCCACTCGATAGTGAAGCCTTTCTCGCACGAATCTCGCGACGAGGCGATCCGGCATCGACGACAGGCGGAGCAGTGGCAGCAACCGGACTTGGCGTTGCTGCCACTGCTCCGCCAGCCAACGCCGACGTGAGCTACTGGCTGCGCGAGTTCGGTTCCGTTGACGTGGCTTCGATTGCGGCCGAAGAAGATGTCGAGGCTTTCACCAACGCGAGTGATCCGTGGCAACAGCGCCTCGATGAGTTGCAGAAAGAACTCAACAATCCGGAAAGCCTCGACCGCTGGCTCGACGATCGTAATCGACCACGCGGCCGGCCACGTCCCTGATTGAGTTTCGCCCCCCGATGAGCGCATCGCGAATCATCACACGACCAGGGCCATCGCCTTGTTTGGTCTGCGCAATCTGTAGGGTGGGACCAGCGGCGCTTCGCCGCGCCGGCCCACCACGATTTCTCGACGTTTCCCGATGGTGGGCCGGCGCTCGAAGCGAGCTGGTCCCACCCTACGTTGAAAAAGACGATGGCCCTGTCACACGACAAACCCCTCTTGCTTCGACGAGCCTCGTCGCCCTAGAGTGCGCGCGTGCCGCAGTCGTGTCAGGTGCTGCGGCGGAGTTCTTCAGTAAGGGGGCAAGATCATGCGTCAATTCCGTTCGTTGGCTCTGTGGGGAGTCGTGGCAGTCGCGGGGTGGCTCTCACCCGGTGATGTTCTGGCCGATCCGAGAATTCGCGGTGGCATCTCGTTCGGTAGTGGCGGCATTCGAGTTGGGATCGGAAATGGCCCAATGTATGGTCCAGGATACGGCGGGTATGGTTCTGGCTTCGGCTACGGTGGTGGGCCGGGCTACGGCTATCGCCCAGCGCCGGTCTACGTTCAGCCCTATCCGGTCTATCAACCACAACCCGTCTACGTGCAGCCGCAACCGGCCTATGCCCAGCCGCAGTATTTTCCACAGCCCGGCCATGTGCATGAATCGACGATTCCCTCCAGCCCGACGCCGATCGCGGATGGTGGAGAGATCATGCTCTTCAGTCCGGCCACCAACTTGGGTGACGTGCGTTACACGCTGAACGGCCATCCGTACACGATGGCCCCCGGCACGAAACAGAAGTTCAAGAACGACCGCACTTGGACGGTCGAATTCGAGTCCTCACCCGGCCGATTCTCGCAGTACACCCTCACGTCGTCGCGCTACAAGTTCAAACCGTCCGACACGGGACTCGGCTTGTTCCAGACTCAAGACCTTCCCGAATCGATACCGCAGGCCATCCCCGCCGCTCCGATCCCCGATGCACCGGCACCAGCCATTTTCGAGGGGGATGTCGTGCCACCGCGCCAACCTTGAAGACCTCACTGAGACGAGTTGGCTCCCTTCGCGAGTCTCATCCACCAGCACCCCGGTTGCACGCAGCAGCCGGGGTGTTTTGTTGGTTGCGACGTAGGACGGGCACTCCTCCCAGTCGAAAGTACCGTCGCTCCGCCGACGGGAGCGTTGCCGTACAAGGGGGCACGCCTGTGGCCGCATGTTTGCGACACGTCCCGCCGGTGGAGCGGCGGGAAGACAATTGTCGCTCGCCTTGGCTCAGCCATCGAGCATCGTCAAACCATGTTCGTTGATCTCGAACGGGACGATGCCATCGCTGCACGCACTGCCACGATGCTTGGCCACGTGCAACGCGCGCCTCATCTTGAGGCCATCACGCACCTTGCCCATCAGGATGATCGTGTTCGCGTTCGACAGTTCATCACCGCTCTCAATCGGTCGGCAGAGCAACTCGTCCAGCAACACTTCGTGCGACGTGTAGAGCAGCATCGTCGCCAGTTGCCGATGATCGTACAGGTGGTCCATGACCGCAGGCTCGTTCGCCCGGAAGTGGATGCGGAACAGATCGCGGGCGACCCAGTCGGCATCCTTGTGCAGAATCTGGTGATAGATGTAATCGAAGACGTGGAATTGGAACGAGTCGCTCGCACGATCCGTCGGCTCGACGCCATCAATCACGCAGCGCCGCACACCGTGGACGAAGTTGCCGTAGAAGAAGGCGATCGCCTGATCGAGTTTCCGGTTCAGCTCGACCCGCCACTCGGCCCATTGGTCGGGTTCGAGGTCACGGATGGAGACTCGCCGTCCGGATCGCTCGAAAATATGAAAGTAGTCCGACCGCATCCGCGCGCGGTTCCAGATGTCGTCGGGCGCACATGGCTCATCAACCTGCCGCTGCTTGAGCAGCCAATCGAACATCCGCCGGGCATAGTCGGAGTGGTTCTGAGCATCACCGCGCGAGGCCATGTCAAACAGGATGCCCCGCTCGCCCTCCTGCTGCCGTCCGGCGTTGGCGAACTGCAACCCAAGCTGCGTCTTACCGATCCCAGTCGCCCCCATGACAACGGTCAGCGTCCCCGGCACCAAGCCGCCGCCGAGGAGTTCGTCGAGAGCGGGAATACCAGTGGAGTGTCGTTGCGGTGTTGTCATGGGGGAGCTTGAAACGAGAGAAAAAGCGAGTCGTAGGATGGGCACTCTTGCCCATCCTGTCTTTTGATCAAAATCGGACGGGCAAGAGTGCCCATCCTACAAGTTCAGATCGTGAGACACCGGTCGCGCGCCGTCACGTCCCACATCGCGACGACACGGCCACCTTCGATGACATACGCCTGCTTGTGGAGGGCCGAGGTCGGGCAGACGTGCTTGGGGATCGCGAGCAATTCGTCACCCGGTTGATAGCGTTCGGCGAGCGGTGTTTGCAGGACGAGATGTTCTTCGTTGTGCAGTACCTGCTCGGCATCGGGCAGATCGGGAAAAGTGACCCGCTGACCGCGCGGTGGGTCGGACGCGACCGACTTGTTGCCGAGGTCACACGTGACGCGATCGGGTGCGGGGCGCGAGATGACGCGCGTCAGCATCACGACCGCTGGTTCAAAGTCCATGTCGGGGAAGGACGCACCGTAGCCCGAGTCATGGAACACGCACGTTCCCGGCGCGAGTTCGATCACGGGATCACTCATCGCCGCGTAAACGGGAAACGAGCCCGTTCCGCCGCAGACAATGCTCGGCACCGGCCAGCCGCGAGTGACGAACTCCTCGCGCAACCGAGCGGCCGGTTCCCACGTCACTCGCACGGCAGCGGTTCGCTCGGCCAAGTTGGTCTGGTGATTGTGGCCGTCGTAGAGATGAAAACCGCTCGGCTCCAAGCCGGGGGAGTCCATGATCTGCTGGTACAACTCGGCAGCCTGTGGACCGGCAGCGACTCCCGTGCGATGCAGCCCCGAGTCGAGATCGAGCAGCACATGAATCGTCTTCCTCGCCACTCGCATCGCGTCGCTCAGAGCTGCGATCATCAGCGAGTCATCAGCCGTGACCGCGAACTTCACGTCGGGATACTTCTGCAAAAACTTGACAGCGCGCCCGATGTTCGGCCCGACGAGGTTGTACGCCAGAAAAATGTCTTTCACGCCGCAGTCGGCCAGCATTTCGGCCTCGGCGAACGTCGCGCACTTGTGTTTCGCGATCCCCATCGCGAGTTCGATCCTCGTGACGGCAGGCATCTTGTGTGTCTTGCAATGAGGCCGCAGCCGCGCGACGTTTCCCGCAATCGCAATCATCTTCCGCAGGTTACGATCCACGATCTCGCGATAGACGAGTAAGGCCGGTGACAGAATGTTCGAGGTGTCAGCGATGGCGTACTTGGCATCCATGAGTGGCTCACGTTGAGAGAGGGATCTGCGAACAATAACCGCCTTGAGCGGGGCACTTCATAACAAGATCGACCAGTCGGCGCTACTGTACTTCTCTTGAACGAGCTGCCCGGCGCGAGGCACTGCCGACGCGGAACACTCGCCCGGCACAGCGTGCCACGCGATGGCCAGCAGCTCGATCAGCGTCGCGCGACGCGCAGCCACGTTTCTCACGAACGCCGTGTGATCGCGACTGTCGCGGTAGTCCGGCTGTCGCGATGGCGTTCTCAGGTAGCGGCCGATCCGAGGCAAGTCGAAGTCGTACAGGATCGTCCCGTGATGGAGGAAAGCACGACTCAGCCACCGCTGCGCGTTGCCCGAAAACTTGCGACCGTCGGCGGCGAGATCGCTCGTTCCACATGCAACCACGCCGGGAAGAACCGCTCGAAGTCCGAGAGCGATCCGCTCCATCAGTCGCGCCGTCAGCGAGGCGACTCCCAGCGTTCGATGTTCGTCCGTCAGCGGCAGAACCAGCGAATAGGCCAGACAACCGGGGCCGATCACCACGGCTCCTCCTCCGCTGGAACGCCTCAACACGGGAATGTTTTCCCAACGACAGGTGTCCAGATCGGACTCGATCTCGGCGCGGTTGGATCGTCCGAGAACGACCGCGTGACCGTCGAGTTCCCAGAGCCGCAGCAGCCCGCGTGTCGGATCAGCCTCGACCTCCGCCAGCAGCACGTCATCGAGCGCAAGGTTCTCGGCCAGCGTCGGCAGCGTGAGATCAAACCAGCTCATCGGTGCTGGCCAGAGCGAGTCATTGGGATCAGCCATGCGGAACACCGATCACATGTGACGAATTGCGTTCGGGTGTTCAAATTTCAAAACTGGCGGCTAGAACGCCCGCGTTGACCGGACGGCGTCAAGAA
This sequence comes from Schlesneria sp., assembly GCA_043749505.1. Taxonomy (GTDB): domain Bacteria; phylum Planctomycetota; class Planctomycetia; order Planctomycetales; family Planctomycetaceae; genus Schlesneria. The sequence goes on from JAYVDI010000007.1 coordinate 8,885, forward strand.
AAAGTTCCATGCAAGAACCACCCGATCTGCCGCTCCGTGTCAAACGTTTTGATATGCCTTCACTCGGCATCTGCATCGAGGTTTGAGTCGAGCAGATCGATCATGCGATATACGAAGTCTCGGCGATCATCGTTCAACTGAAGGCGCTGCCCAATAGTTTTGTCTGCCCATCCGCGAGCGCTTCCACCATCTTGTCCGAACTCCAGAGACATTGCAGTCCAATCGCACACCATTCAATCAGGTCAACATCCGTCATTTCGTTTGGATCAGTATGAAAGTCAGGATGATGGCGATTCGTTGTCATGTGATGATCAATCGCATTCTGAACGCGATCTTCTATTCCATTCGGATAGGAGAACGGCTCCCCACTTCGGCGGCAGCGATGGAATTCCGTGAGCCAAATATAAGGTATCCGCTCTTCTGGCCCGAACTTCGATGCGTCGTGAACGCGAGCTCGCTGCTTGAGTTCGCTAGCGTATTCGGTGACTGACGCCATTACGGCCAAGCATGTACGCACGCGTTCGATGTGCTCATTCGTACGGCATTCATAGAATGCGACCATCTCGGGTGTTGGTTCAGATATCGCCATTTCGTGATTCATATGATGGCAGAATAGAGTGATGTTCGAGGCCGCTGAATCGGCCAAGTTAAAATTTGAACGCCCGCCGCCAGAACACCCGTCACATGTGGATCGCACGACCGTCTACGGCGAAGGCGGCTTCCTTGATGACTTCGGCCAGTGTGGGGTGAGCGTGTGAGGTGCGGGCGATGTCTTCGCTGCTGGCTCCGAACTCGATGGCGGCGGCGGCTTCGGCAATCAGGTCGCCCGCGCGCGGGCCGATGATGTGAACGCCGAGGATGCGATCAGTCTCTGCATGAGCCAGCATCTTTACGCGACCGTCCGTTTGACCGAGAGCCTTCGCACGCCCATTGGCCATGAAGGGGAAGACGCCCTTACGGTACGGGATGCCCGACTCTTTGAGCTGCTCTTCCGTCTTGCCGACGCTGGCGATCTCGGGGTCGGTGTAGACCACGCCGGGGATCGCGTCGTAATTGACGTGACCGTGTTTGCCAGCAAGACCCTCGGCACAGGCGACTCCTTCTTCCTCAGCCTTGTGGGCGAGCATCGGGCCGGGGATCGCGTCGCCGATGGCGTAGATGCCGGGGATCGAGGTTTGAAAACTGCGATCGACGACGATGAAACCGCGCTGGTTGCGGGCGACGTTGAGCTTGTCCAATCCAAGATCATCCGTGTTGGGGATGCGGCCGACGGCGAGGAGCACGCGGTCGCATTCCATCGGCGGCTGGCCGTCGCACTCGACAACGCAGCGACCGTTCACCACGCGGGCACCGGTGACGCGCATCCCGAGGCGGAACTCCAGCCCCTGCTTCGTAAAGATTTTTTGAGCTTCGGTCGCGATCTCGGTGTCCATCCCCGGCAGGATGCGCGGCAGGTATTCGAGAACCGTCACCTTCGAGCCAAGCCGTGCCCAGACGCAGCCGAGTTCCAGTCCGATCACTCCCGCACCGATCACGACCAAGTGGCCGGGGACGCTCGGATACTTGAGGGCTTCGGTACTCGTTCCGATCAGATCGTCATCGACCTCGACACCCTTGAGCGGTGCGGAGCGACTTCCCGTCGCAATCAAAATATTCTTGGCGGTCAGTTCCTGCGGCTGCGCGCCGTCCACGGTGACTCGACCGGGAGCAGCGATGCATCCGTGACCGACATACCGCGTGATCTTGTTCTTGCGAAACAGGCCCTCGATCCCCTTGCAGAGTCCCGCGACGATCGACTCCTTGCGCTGCATCATCCCCGGCAGATCGAGTTGCACGCCTTCGACCTTCACGCCGTACTCACTCAGGTGATCGCTTGCCAGTCGGTAGAGTTCGCTCGATTCGAGGAGGGCTTTGCTGGGGATGCAGCCGACCCGCAGGCACGTCCCGCCGAGAGCCCCTTCCTTCTCGACGACGCCCACGTTGAGACCAAGCTGAGCGGCGCGAATGGCCGCGACGTACCCACCCGGTCCGGCACCGATGACGATCAAATCGTGTTGAGACATCTGACGGTTTCTTCCTAACACCTCGCGCCGAGAGAGGTGAGACATTTACATCGTTTCACCGCGTGGGCAACGCCCCGCGCGCCGATCCACGTTGAAAACTGTTTCGCCCATCGACGCACGGGGCGTTGCCCACGCGGTGAGACGAACGAGGTCCATCACACATCGAGCAGCAGACGAACCGGGTTCTCGATGCAGTCTTTGATTCGCTTGAGGAACGTGACCGCTTCGCGTCCGTCCACGATACGGTGATCGTAGGTGAGGGCGATGTACATCATCGGGCGGATCACCACTTGGCCGTCTCGCGCGACGGGCCGATCTTGGATGGCGTGCATCCCGAGGACACCGCTCTGCGGCGGGTTGACGATCGGGGTCGAGAGGAGCGAACCGTAGACTCCACCATTCGTGATCGTGAACGTTCCGCCGGTCAACTCCTGTGGACTGAGCGATCCGTTTTGAGACTTCTTCGCAAACTCGGCGATGGCCAGTTCGACCTCGGCGAAGCCCATCCGTTCGGCGCTGCGCAGAACTGGAACGACGAGTCCTTTGCCTCCGCCGATGGCGATCCCGATGTCGCAGTAGTTGTGGTAGACGATCTCGGTTCCTTGAATCTCAGCATTGATTGCGGGGAATGCGATGAGGGCATCGACGGCCGCTTTGACGAAGAACGACATGAATCCGAGCTTGATCCCGTACCGCTCGGTGAAGGCGTCTTGATGCTGTTTGCGAAGCGACATGATCGCCGACATATCGACCTCATTGAACGTCGTGAGTAAGGCGGCGTTCGTTTGAGCCTCCTTCAATCGCGAAGCAATCCGCTTGCGGATGGGACTCATCGCCTGCCGCTTCTCGGAACGCTCGCCGGAGGACTTCGTGATGATCGTGCGCGGCGGCTCAACAGGAGCCGCCTTCACAACCACGGCTGGCGCGGCGACCGGGGTTGCTGCGGCAGCGACGTGACGCTGAACATCTTCTTTTAAGAGCCGCCCACCAGGACCAGTCGCTTCCACTTGCGAAGCGGCCACTCCCGCTTCGGCCAACGCGCGTGCCGCCGCAGGCATGACATGTCCCGCCGCTGCGCCAACCTTCGCCGGAGTAACCGCAGCAGGCGCGGCACCTGCCACGACAGCCTTCTCATCGATGAGAGCGATGACCTCACCGATGTCAGCCGAATCACCGGCCGCTTTGAGCAGCTTTGTCACGACACCCGCAGAGGGAGAGACGCACTTCTTCGTCGCCTTGTCGCTCTCGACCTCGACCAGTTCTTCGCCGGATGCGACAGCTTCGCCGACCTGCTTGAGCCACTCGACCAACACCACACTGGAGACGGACTCACCAAAGCTCGGCACTTTGACTTCGACGGTCATGTCACATCCTGATTCGAGGGAGTTTGTTTTGAAGCCGCTGGAGCGGCGGAAAAATTTTCAAATGTCGAGGCGATGTTTTCGGTGAGGGCAAGGCTTGAGTTCTCAACACCAACTCGAAGCGTGAGCGAGGAGGTCAAATAGCCATTTCTCGATCATGCTTCTGGTTGGTGTTGCCGTGTTGCTTTCAGTGGGCCGCGCGAAGTTTGTTCGAGGCACCAATGGTCCGCGTCAGAATCTCATCCTGTTCGAGTTCATGGCTTTCGTGCGATCCGGTGGCGGGGCTAGCCGACGCAGGGCGGCTGACACCATCAAAAGGATGCGCTCCAAATAGCTCGCTGCCCCACATGACCCGCAAAAATCGCCATGCGCCCATGTTTTCAGGCTCCTCTTGAACCCAAGTGATTGGCGTATCAGGAGCGTAAGCGGACAAGACCGCTTGGAGTTCTTTTTCGGGAAGAGGATACAACTGTTCGAGTCGCACGATGGCGACATCCGGACGATGCAGTTCATCACGTCGCTTGGCCAAGTCGTAGTAAACCTTGCCCGAACAGAGCAGCACTTTGCGAACGCCAGCAGCGGGGCGGTTTCCCACATCGGGCAGCACGCGGCGAAATGTTCCGCTTGTGAAGTCCGAAATCGGGGAGACCGCGCTCGGCAACCGCAGCAATGATTTGGGTGTCATCACGATGAGCGGCTTTCGCCACTTACGGAGAACCTGCCGTCGCAGCAGGTGGAAGTATTGAGCGGGTGTCGTGGGGTTGGCGATTTGAATGTTGTCTTCGGCGGCGAGTTGCAGGAATCGTTCGAGCCTGGCGCTGGAATGTTCCGGTCCATTTCCTTCAAAGCCGTGTGGCAGCAACAACACCACGCCACTAAGTCGGTTCCACTTGTCCTCGGCACTGACAATGAACTGGTCAATGATGACTTGAGCCACGTTGACGAAATCGCCGAATTGAGCTTCCCAGCAGACGAGTCCATCGGGTGTATCCAAACTGTAGCCGTACTCGTAGCCCAACACCGCCGCTTCGCAGAGACAGCTATTGTGGACTTCGATCGGCGCTTGATCGGCCGAGAGATGCTGGAGCGGCATATGAGTCCGGCCGGACTCCACATCGTGTAACACGGCATGACGATGACTGAACGTCCCGCGCTCCACATCCTGCCCATGCAAGCGGACACGATGCCCGTTCAGACAGAGCGTTCCAAACGCGAGTGCCTCTCCCATTCCCCAATCGACCGGCTGTTTCCCCGTCGCCATGGCCGCGCGTTTCTGGAGCAGTTCGGTGGATGACTTGCTGTCGGGATTGGAGATCCGCTTGTGTGGGTGAAACCCTGCTGGTAGTCGCACGAGTGATTCGATGGTCTGGACCAGCAGTGCCGCTTCGACGCCCGTCTCTACGTCGGCGACTTCCGCTTCGTACCCACCGACATAGCCACGCCACAAACCTTGCAGCATGTCCCAGCGGTGCTCGTATCCGGGGCCTTTGGCGACCTCCAATTCGGATTCGAGTTGCTGGCGATGTGAGAAGTGGAGACGGTCGGCCTCGTCCTGCGCGATGCCTCCCATTTTGATGAGCTGATCGAGGTAGCTTTGCCCGACCTTTTTGTGCGAGCGAATCTTCTTGTACATCTGCGGCTGAGTGAACGCGGGTTCGTCGTTTTCGTTGTGGCCGCGGAGTCGGTAGCAATACATGTCGATCACGACATCACGATGGAACTCCTGTCGAAAATCCATTGCGAGCCGCACGACTTGAGCCACCGCTTCCGGGTCTTCTCCATTCACGTGAAAGATCGGAATTTGAAGCATCTTCGCCACGTCGCTGGCGTAAGGAGTCGAACGTCCCTGCGCCGGACTCGTCGTGAAACCAATTTGGTTGTTCACGATGACGTGGATGGTGCCACCAATCCGAGTCGCCTCAAGTTGGTTGAGGTTGAGCGACTCTTGAATGATTCCTTCACCGGCAAACGCCGCATCCCCATGGATCAGCAGGCAAACGACCTGGCTGCGATCCACATCCTCCTTGCGATCTTGCTTGGCTCGCACGCGACCCATCACCACCGGGTTCACAAATTCGAGATGGCTGGGATTGAAACAGAGCGAGAGATGGACCTTGCGCCCGTCCCCCGAATACCAGTCGTTACTGTAGCCGAGGTGGTACTTCACATCGCCACGGCCGGTGTGCAATTCCGGATCGAGGTCCGCAAACTCGCGAAAGATCGCACGTGGAGCCTTCCCCATGATGCTCGCGAGAACATTGAGTCGGCCGCGATGGGCCATCCCGAACACGACCTCTTCGATTCCCTGGTCGGCCGCTTTGTAGAGGGCCAGCTCCAGCAGCGGGATGAGTGTTTCCGCACCTTCCAAGGAGAAGCTTTTCGCCCCCTCGAACTTCTCTAGGATGAATTCCTCAAACACGACCGCGTCGCACAATCGCTTGAGAATGCGACGTTGTTCTTCGGCCGTCAGTTGGAGGCGGTTCTCAGTTGCTTCCATCCGCCGTTGCAGCCACTCGCGCACGGGCAGGTCGTCGATGTGCATGAACTGCGCACCGATCGACCGGCAGTAGGTGTTGCGGAGCCATTGCACGATCTCGCGCAGTGTTCGTAGATCAGCGCCACCGGCTCCCATCGTCGAGAACTTGCGGTCGAGGTCACTGGGTTTGAAGCCGCAGGTGTCCGGGTCGAGTTCGGGGACACGCGCGCGCGGTTGGCCAAGTGGGTCGATGTCGGCGGCGTAGTGGCCCATCCCACGATAGTTGCGGATCAGTCGATCGACGCGCTCTTGCAGAATTGCGTAGTCGAGTTCGGCGGGACTCACCAGTCCGGTCTCACTCGATTGAGTCGAACTGAACAGGCCCTGGCCGTTCTCGTCGTGAGCGGAGTGAGCATGTGCCTCGCTCAACTGGCGGAAGTAGTCTCGCCAATCGGGTGAGACCAGTTCGGGCGACTTCTGGTATTCGAGGTAGAGTGATTCGACGTAGGACAAGTTAGAGCTGTCGCCAGCCCCCGGATTGCTGTGGCCCATCGAGCTGTGGCCTCCACTGGAACGAGTCGTATTGGCGAATTCGCGCGCGGCCCGCAGCGCAAGCGTCGTGTCAGAAAAGCTCATCGTGATTGCTTCTGGTTCCGAGTCTGAACGGCTGGTCGCGAAGAGAGAGGGCAGGTTGCCTCATCCGTGTTGATTAGCCGTTTCGCCGCACATCGAACAGACACGTTTGATGGAGACTGAAACCAGTCGTCACTGAGGCCAAGTCTCACATCACTCGTCGCGATGGAATCTAGCAGAGGACGCCATCAATGAGGAGTTCGAACACCCCCAAAAAATGCAGCCGGTGATGAGATGAAAAGTTCGCAATCTCCGTCGAACGGCTGCTTCGGGCGGGTGCAGTCGCCAATTGGTGGTAGCCCTGTCGCTCCGCGACAGGAAGCGAGAATGCACGAGGGGCGTTTGCTATCCATTCAAGGTGACTCGACAGATTGATGTCTGCTGTTGATCGCGCCTCCTGTCGCGGAGCGACAGGGCTACCTTCTCGGAACCACTTGTCTCGCAGCGTTTCTTGAGGGGACCACCAATCGGCGACTGCACCCGCTTCGGGCTACCGTGCGGCGGGGCCGGGTGGGCTGGGCATTCGACCGAAGATCATTCGGCCAGCGCTGTTTTGCAACATGCTCGTGACGACAACATCAATGTCCTTGCCAACCAGCGTGTTGGCCTGTTCGCACACCACCATCGTGCCGTCGTCCAGATAGCCGACGCCTTGGCCGAACGACTCGCCCTCGCGGATGACCCGAATATGAAGGAGTTCGCCGGGGAGATAACGCGGCTTCAACGCATTTGCCACATCGTTGAGATTGATCGAATCGACGCCCTGAACGCTGGCGACTTTGTTGAGGTTGAAGTCGTTTGTGACGACTCGGCCACCCATCCGTTTGGCGAGCGCGACCAGCCGTTGATCCACTGTCAGTTCGGCCAAATCCTTATCTTTGACATCGTACATCCGAACATCGACCTTCGGATTCTGCTGCAACTTCGTCAGCACATCGAGTCCGCGACGCCCGCGAATCCGCCGCAACTTGTCGTTGCTGTCGGCGATCGCCTGCAATTCCTCCAAGACAAAGCTGGGGATGACCAACTCGGTGTCGAGGATGTTCGTGTCCATGATGTCGGCGATCCGCCCATCAATCAGCGAACTCGTGTCCACGATCAGAGGACGCCCCCCTTTGATTTCCTTCGCAAACTCCACGTAAGGAATCACGAAACGGAAGTCGTCCTTGGTTTGCAGCAGGAACGAGATGCAGATGTAGGGCAGCATCACGCCGAGCATCACACCAACCACAGGTGCCATTCGCGGATCGAATCCGGCCGATGCCAGAAACGCTTGGAGTGCGTAATAAAGCTGATAGGAGAGGAGCCAACCGATGAGCATTCCAAAGTACACGGCCGAGATCACGTCAATCCGCTTCCGAGGAAACAGGATGTCAGCCAGAGTGACGATCTGCGACGCCAGCATCATCACGACGAACGCGATGGCGGCGTTGGCTTGAATGAACTCCGGTGCCGGGCTGGTTGGCTGAACGATGGCAAACACCGCTCCGGCACAAATCACGGCATAAACAATTCGGATCACAACCAACAACATGGCAGGCCCATTCCATATTTTCAGCAGGCGTCACTTCGATCAATTTCATCGAAACGTCGGCCGATTCGAGACTTTGGAATCGCCAAAGTTCCAACGGCCCCAACCGTTCGAGGGCGGGAGTATAGGCCGCGCCAGAAACGAACGCCAGTTGCCTAAACTTCATCATCGAGGCCACAGCAAAAGACCGCCGTGAGCCGAACATCGACGGCTTCCGGCTTCCGTCATTGGTGAAATCAGGAAGTTGAAGGCCCCTCAGGAATGACGAGACGCGGGTCTCACTCTTCGTGTTGGACAGGTATCACGCGGCTTCTTCCATTACAGTCAGGACACTCAGCCGAGGTGACTCTTCGCGTGGCAGCCATGGCGAGATGCGCGCTTCGAGTTCATTCATTTGCTCGTGGAGATACTCGGCGCGGTGCAACCAGTTCTCCTGCCAATCCCGGTAGAACTGTTTCAATCGCGACTGCTGATCGGCGTGCTTTGTCACACGCAGCCGGAGCGTTAGCAGAGCCTGCTCGGCGCGCAAAACTTCGGGCGCAACGAGATTTGAGTCACTAGAATCGGACAACATGGAACAGGCTCCGTGGGGGTGCGTCTCGGGTGTGAATCGGCGGGCAGATGAATCGAAGTTCGCCAAGAGCCATCGACTCGACCGTTGATGAAGCTTGAACGGATTGCGTTGAGATTGCCGCACGATTCAACGTGGTCACAGTTGTGACTGACACAACTCGTACAACCCCGCACGGACGGTACAGGTCGTTCCCGATCACCGTTGTTGCCGATCGATGTGGATCGCGGCGCGCTTCCCCTCTCCGAATGCTCGACTCATAATCGGCAGCATGAACTCTCAGAACTCACAAACCGTTGCCGTGAATCGTTCGTTGGTCGGTGCGATCGCGCTGGGGCTGTTCGCCATCGCCATCGCGCTCTCGTTTCTCGGCCTCGAAGGGAGCCAGGACATGTGGCGTGGAGCCGCACTGAAAGTTGGGCTGGTGATGGGAGCCTTATGGTTGGCACTCCCCTCGTTCACTCGAAATGAAGAACTGGGCCGGACATCGTTGGCCGTGGTCGTGGGGTTTATCGTGGTCGCACTCCTGATTGGACGAACAAGGATTCCGCTGAATGTTCTCGTCCCGTCCGTGCTGGGCTTCGCGTTCGTCGTTCGGGTTCTCAGACCATCTCGCCCCACGCGCCCACCGCGATCTTGATGACCATCTCAACCCGCAGCGTCACCAAGGAACGACGATCAACTGGATTGCTCTCGTCCGAGACACGTTTGATGCTCCGATTTCCGCCGTTCGCTCACAGTTCAAACTGCTTGGCACGGCAACCCAACTTCAACTGACCAGTGGAGGTGTTTAATGAATCGACGATGGCGGAGTGGAGTGTTTGGTGCGATGGTTCTGCTGGTGTGTGGCTCGATGGGCATCGGTGGCTCCCAGAGCGTGGCTGATGATGGGCTGCGTGAACGGCTGAAGGACGCCAACGGGGTGCGAACCGACCTCTGGGTCTACAACGACATTCAGCAGGCGCTGGCCGAGGCGAAGAAGCTGAACAAGCCGCTGTTCGTCACGTTCCGTTGCGTCCCGTGCAAGGACTGCGCGGCGTTCGATGCTGATGTTGCGAATGGCAATGACCGCGTGCAGGCTCTTGCCAAAGAGAAGTTCGTCTCGGTGCGGCAGGTTGAGATGAAGGGCGTCGATCTCTCGCTGTTCCAGTTCGATCATGACTTGAACTGGGCGGGGATGTTCATCAACGCGGACGGCGTCGTTTACGCTCGTTACGGGACGCAAAGCGCGGAAGGCTCGGATGCGTACAACTCGATTGAGGGCCTGCTCAACACGATGAACCGGGTGCTGGAGCTACACGCCAACCATCCGAAGAACGCCGCGGAACTGAAGGGGAAGCGGGGCGAGCCGAAGCCGGTCAGCAGTGCCCTTGAACTCCCGGGTCTCAGCAATCCCGCGAAGTATGCGCAGGAGACGACCCGGTCGAACTGCATCCACTGCCACAACATCCATGATGCTGAACACAAGCACGCTCTGGACACCGGCAAGTTCTCGGTCGAGATGATGTACAAGTTCCCGCTGCCGGACAGCCTCGGCCTGAAGATCGACCGCAAGAGCGGCGTCCTCGTCGAGAATGTTCTTCCGGATTCCGCAGCCGCGTTGGCGGGGCTTCACGCTGACGAAGAGGTCGTCCGCATGAATGGCCAGCGGATCACCTCGATCGCCGACATGCAGTGGGTGCTGCACCATCTGCCCAACGGAGACGCTCAAGTCGAAATCGAAACGAGCCTCACCGGCAAGCACACTGTCGCGCTCAAAGCGGGTTGGAAGAAGTCTGATTTCTCGTGGCGCGGCTCGATGTGGAATGCCCCGCCTCGCTTCCAAGTCTGGACGCCGGTCCTCTCCAACGAAGCCCGTGAAAAACTGAACTTGCCCGCCACGGACACGCCGCTCGAAGTGAGATGGATCAACAAGCAGGGCAAAGGAGGCCAGCAAGCCTACGACGATGGTCTGCGAGAAAAAGACATCATCCTCGCCGTCGCCGGCCAACCGATCCGCATGGACACCAAGCAGTTCAACATGCACATCAAGCTGAACTACAAGGTCGGAGAACAGCTTCCCCTCACCATCCTTCGCAACGGCCAACGCGAAGAGTTGAAGATCAAACTCGTCGAGTGATGTGGGTGAACCTGTAGGGTGCGTGGAGTCTTCGGAACGCACCGGCTCGATGCCCCATGATGGTGCGTTCCGAAGACTCCACGCACCCTACAAATCTCATTCAGACCTTCACTCCGCCGCCACCTGATCCGGGCTGGACAGATATTTGACGAGGTCTCGAATCTCGTCCAGCTTCAGGCGGTTGAGCAGTCCTTCGGGCATCATCGAGATCGGCTGCTGCTGGCGTTCTTCGATGTCCGAGGTGGCGACGACGATTCGTTCGGTGGCGGTTTCGAGAGTGATCGTGTGGGCGTCCTCGGCTTTGACGACGCCGCTGACGACGCGACCGTCCTTCGTGGCGAGGATCGTCACGCGGTAGGCTCCGCCGACGAGGGCACTCGGGTCCATCACGTTGATCAGGACGTAGTCGAGGTCCGTGCGCTGGGCTCCGGTCAGGTCGGGGCCGACCTGGCGACCGACTCCGAACAGCGTGTGGCACGAGGTGCAGTTCTTCTGGAAGAGCACCCGGCCGCGCGAGGCACTCGCGGTCGAGGCATCGGCCGCGAGGATTTTTTGTTTCATCTCGGCGATCTGCTTGGCCCGCTCGGCGGACGACGGCTTGGCTCCGAAGACTTTGTTGACGAGTTCCTTCAGCTTCGGTTCCTTGAACCGCTGCAACTGACGGATGTCGAATTCCGAGAGGTCTTGTTTGTTGATCGTCCCCGCCTCGACCGCCGTCACCAGCGCGAGTGCCGTCTTTTCGCGGGCGGTCAGCGTGCTGATGGCATCGAGCTTTTCGGGGTCGCTCAGTTTGGCATAGCGGCCGAGGATTTCTTTGCCGACCTCATCGCGATCGAATCCGGCGAGGCCACGAATCGCGGCGGCTCGCAGGGTGGTGTCGTTCAGGCGGTCGAGCAACAGGTCGGCGACGGCGGGCCGCTTGGTGGCGACGAGGGCTTGCAGCGCGCGGTCGCGCTGGGCGGCATCGGCCTTCGCATCCTTGACGACGGTGGTGAAGTGGCCAAACGCCGCGTCGCTCCCCTGCACGAGCGAGATCCGCTGGCTGAGGTCGCGCACGGTCGCGTCGCTGCTCATGGCGAGACGCGGAGCGATCAGGTTCCAGCCCGCATCAGGCTTCACATCACGCCGGCCTTCGAGGGCGGTGTGCAGGCCGGTGACCACATCGCGCTGCGCGGCCACATCCTCACCCATCTCTTCGATCCAGCGCAGAATCGGGAAGAATCGCGGCGAGCTTCCCGTGGCGAGATGCCTCGCGATGAACTGCCGCAGCTTGGGAATCTTCGTCGCCAGCGCGAGCGGCAGCACGTCGTCATCGCCCTGC
>JAYVDI010000008.1:0-1634 GCA_043749505.1 Schlesneria sp.
GCAGACCTCTTGGTGCAGCGGCAGGGCATACGGCGGCTGGCCCGCCGCGAGAACCTGTTTGACGGCCGCCAGCCGCTGTTCAAACGGCTGACTTACCGCCGGGGCATCGAACACCAGATACCGGACCTCGCGCCACAGGTCGGCCCCGTCGCCGCGCCGCACGATCGAAACCGTCCGCTGAAACTGCTTGCGACCGATCCATAACTCGCCGTCCAACGGCGTGCTGGGCAGTCCCAGCGTGAACCAAGCCGGTGCGACATAGCGGTTGCCGCTTCGCGAGAGAAACTCTTGGCCGGTCCAGTAGGCCCGAACGCCGTCCAGCTTCTCCGATAACCACCAGCCGCGTGGATCGGTCTCGGGGTTCCAAGACTCGGCCAGCAACAGCGGCGGGGCTGAGACTGTCCTCTTTGTCACTGGCGTTGTGGCATCCACGCTGCCCAGACGAGTCATTTCAGCGGCCTCTCCTCGATATTGGCGGAGGTGCTTGCAGGTCCGCTGGTCGATCGGCAGCGATTGATTGCGCCAGGCGGGACACGAGCAGGAGTACACCCCGCCGACATTCTTGAGTTGATAGGGACGCGACCCCGAACCCCAGACTTCGGCCGTTTCACCGTCGCACAGGTCAGGCATGGAAGCCTCCTTTCTGAAGGGGAATGAATTGGAAGCAAACGAGGCACCTATCCTGCCCATCGAGCACAACGGTCCCGAAACGGACACGTTGGGCAGTTGAGTGCCGAGGGATTCGGATAGAAGTGACCATCGGTGATGGCCTGCCAGACGTGTGAGATGATGTTGCGCGTTCGAGCAAGCTGTTGAGCGTCGAACGGCACGTCATGCAGGGCGATGTCCGGCGTCTTGGTTTTCGTGATGACCGCGAACGAAAGTCGCACCGGCTTGTCATCGGCCATGTTTGCTGCGAGCTGGCCGTAGAGCAGGAGCTGGCCAGCCGACTCACCCACCTGAGAAGCCGACCATCGGCAACGGGAAGTCTTGAAGTCGATGATGCGGATCTCATCGGCCGACTCCAGCACCAAGTCAATCCGCCCCAGCACGTCCGGACAGTCGGGAAGAATCGCGGCGCGAACCTCTTCTTCGATGCCGATGGTGGTGCCAGTCGGTTGAGCCAGAGGCGATGCCTGAAACGCGGTCAGCATCCGTTCAGCCAGCATCGACAACGATCCGAGATCGTCGTCGCCACTGTAAACCACGGACGCGAGATCGACCTCGCCCCACTCCCGGTAATAGGCCGACATCAGCGCATCGAGCGTCGGAGTCGCATTCCCCGCGAGGCGTTCTTGAAAGTGCAGTTCCAGGGCGGCATGGATCGCGCCGCCGAACACCAGATTGGCGGATCGCCGCTCCTCGGGAACTTGAGCGACGTACCTGTAAAAGAATTTGAGAGGGCAACTTCGGAAAGTGGAAATTGCCGACCAACTCAGATAATCGCGGTCTTGAAAATGCGGCTCATTCTGTGCTTCGGGAGTTGGTACGAGCGCAATCATGCGCGACTCCCATGCGAATTCTTCAGCTCGTCGATCAACCCGCTGGCCTCGCGCAGCGACAGCTCTTCAGCTTTGTAAATGTGGAACTTTTCTCGCAACAACTCGGTCAGGTTGAAATTCTGACGAGTCGCG
>JAYVDI010000009.1:0-7457 GCA_043749505.1 Schlesneria sp.
TTCATCGGGGTATTCCTTGAACTCGTTCCGTTGCTGGCGACTTGCGACGTTTGACCATCGTGACTTCGTTGCCGACTGCGCTGTATTTCACGTCGTCCATAAAAGTCTGCATCAACAGCAGGCCGCGACCGCACGGACGTTCCAAGTTGGCGGGATCGGTCGGATCGGGCAAGGTACTCCGGTCGAAACCCGGCCCCTCATCTTTGATGCAAAACTCAGCTTCCTCGGGCGAGAAGCGTGCCGAGACGCGGATCAGGCGTTGCGAATAGGGTGGCTGCGTCATGCGTTCTCGCGCCAGGTCGTAATAGGCCCGGTGATCGATCTCACGCAGTGAGGAACTGACTTCCAGATTACCGTGAAAACTGGCATTGGTGAGTGCTTCCTGCAATGCGACGCCCGTTCGCACTCGATCCGCCTCATCGCACACACCGACGATCGACGAACACTCTTGCAGGTAATGAACCAGCGAGGAAATCAATTCATTGTCGTTCTCGATCGCGAAATGAACCTGTTGCCCGGTGATTCGGCGCATCAGGCGAGTCCGTCCTCGGTCTTCTCGCGCGACGGCGAACACTTGCCGCACGGTATCAGCAAGCTGATAGCTGAGCATGCGCTTCGGGACGTAACTAGACGCACCAGCACGCAGGGCTTGGACCGCAATATCCTCGCTGCCGCGCGAAGTCATCAAGACGACCGGCACGATGGGATACACCTTGCGCATAACGGCGACCAGTTCGAGTCCGTTCAGTTCCGGCATGTCCATGTCTGTGATCACCATGTCGGGAACATGCAGCTCAATTTTGATGAGGGCATCGCTGCCATCGACCGCGTACTCGATGTTCAAATCGTCGATCTGATGCAGCAACCCGCCGGCGCGAAGCCGATCAGTCGAGGAATCATCCACGATTAAGACAGTAGGCATGATGCGGTTCTCAGGTGGAAGTGAGGTCGAGTCGGTGACGACGCGAGGAGACGTGGAGTTTTCGGAATGCACCGTTCTTCAACTCTTCAATTTGCCGACTCACGTCGGTGTGTTCCGAAGACTTCACGCACAGTGCGGGCTTTGTCATCGCGTTTCAGATGGTGACGCCCGCCCCGCGCGAGTTCAAGCGGCACTGCATTTCATCCAGCGCGGGCTGAACCAGTCCTGTGATCTGAGCCACCGTCTCGGGCGTGATGGCGGTGTTTCCCGATTTTGCGGTGAGTTCCAATTCTTCAACGGGATCGGCCGACGCGATACCGAACGTGCGGAGCGCACTCTTCAGCGTGTGAGCCGCACGTTGGAACCGCTTCCATTCCCCGGCAGCAGACGCCAACTTCATCGTCTTCAGCAATTGAGGTCCTTCTTCCAAGAACGCGGCGATGACTTGGTCGAGCAGAGCTTGGTCGCCATTGACCGCCTGATTGGCGACCTCCCAATCGACGAGACTCAATTCGGACACCGCGCCATTGCCACTCCCATTTCTCTCCGCAATTCCGCTCGCAGACGCCGCTCCTGAAAGTTCTTCGATCTGCCGGAACAATTGCTCGGCCCGGATTGGTTTGGCGAGGTAACTGTCCATGCCGACTTCGAGGCACCGCTCGCGATCCCCTTTCATGGCGTGAGCCGTCATCGCGATGATCGGAATGTGAATCCCCGAATCGCGTTCCCGAGCGCGGATCGCCAGGGTGGCGTCGAGACCATCCAACTCCGGCATTTGGACATCCATCAGGATCAGATCGAATGGCTGTTCCTTCGACAGCAACACCGCTTCGGTACCGTTATTGGCCACAGTGACGGTGTGTCCCCAACGTTCCAGCAGTCCGATCGCCAGCTTCTGGTTAATGAGACTGTCTTCGGCCAACAGGATTGATCTTGGCCGCGACGCCTGCTTTTTCGGCGCGGCGGATGTTGCAGAAGTAACTCTCAACGAGGAGTCGGCTCCCACGGCGAGGACAATGGCGTCGAGCAACTCCGACTGCTTGATGGGCTTGATGAGATACGCTGCGATTCCGTGTTTGTCGCACTTCGCCAAGTCGTCCGGCCGATCGGCCGAGGTGAGCATCATGATCATCGAGCCGCACAGCGCGCGGTTCGATTGAATCCGCTCAGCCAGTTCAAAGCCATCCTGCACGGGCATGTTGGAATCGGTCAGAATCAGTGCGTAGGGAGACCCCACACGGGCCATCCGTTCCAGTTCATCCAGTGCGTCGGCGACGCTGGAGACCGCCAGCGGGTGCATCGCCCAGTTCGTCAGCATCTCGGTCAGAATCCGCCGGTTGGTGCTGTTGTCATCGACGACGAGAACTCGCAGCCCGTTCAGCATTGGCGGATGAATCGATGTGGCCGTCGCGATGTTCTCGGCGCTGGCCCGTCGGTAGCGGGCGGTGAAATGAAACACGCTCCCGCGAAGAACTTCGCTCTCAACCCAAATGTTTCCCTCCATCAACTCGACCAGGCTCGACGCGATCGCCAGTCCCAGGCCGGTCCCGCCGTAACGTCGCGTGGTGGAGGTGTCGGCCTGCTCAAACGCCTCGAAGATCGTATCGAGCTTGTCCTGCGGGATGCCGACCCCGGTGTCTTGCACGCGGAAGTGCAGGACGAGTCCATCGTCACTGAATTGTTGCAGTGCCACGTCGAGGACGACTTCACCGGCCTCGGTGAACTTGATCGCGTTGCCCACGAGATTGATGACGATCTGACGCAGTCGATGCGGATCACCGGCCACCGCGAACGGGACATCCGGCGCGACGTGACACGCCAACTCCAATTGCTTCCGGTGAGCACGCAAGGCGAGCGATTTCATCGTGTCGCCGAGAACTTCGCGCACGTTGAACGGAACTTCTTCGAGGCTCAACTTGCCCGCCTCGATCTTCGAGAAGTCGAGAATGTCGTTGATGACCGCGAGCAGTGACTCGCCCGATTCCTGGACCATCCCGAGATATTCTCGCTGCGTGGCGGACAGTTCCGTATCGCGAACCAACTCAGTCATGCCGATGACGGCGTTCAAAGGTGTCCGGATTTCGTGGCTCATGTTGGCGAGGAAGTCGCTCTTGGCGCGACTAGCCGCCTCAGCCTCCTCCTTCGCTTTGCGCAGCGCCTCTTCGGCTTTCTTGCGTGCGGAGATGTCCGTCGCGATCCCCAGAAAGCCTTCGATTTGCCCATCGCGATCCCGCCGGGAAGTCACGATCAGATTGACTGTGAACTGGCTCCCATCTTTCCGAACGTAGGTCCACTCGCGCTCGTCGTGTTGCCCCCGACGCGCGCGTTCCACGAAGACTTCGAAGCCCTGTATCGTGCGACCGAATTCGAGCGACATCTCTTCGCCTCGTTTTTGAACCTCACTCTCCAGATGAATGATCTCTGGAGTTTGTTTGCCGATCATTTCCTCAGCGGTGTATCCCAGCATCCGCTCCGCACCCGTGTTAAAGACGTCAATGAGGCCATTCATGTCGGTGGCGATGACCGACATCTGTGTGGCCGCATTCAGCACGGCTTGCAGTCGAGTCTTGGTCTGGTGCAACTCGATCTCGGCTCGTTCCCGATCCGTTACGTCCGAAAAGATCCCCTGCACGCCGACGGGATTGCCGGTCGCATCGTAGACTGGCGTCTTTACGACATGCGTGAACCGGCGTTCGCCGTCCTGCGCCTGAAACTCCTCCGTGGTTTCAAAATTCTGTCGTGACTCGACCACTTGCCGGTCGTCGATCCGATACTTCGCGGCCAAGTCGCGAGGAAAGAAGTCGTAGTCGGTGCGATCAAGAACTTCTTCCAGCGGTCGACGGAACGCTTCGCAAAGGAGCCGATTCGCAAACGTGATCCGCCCTTGCAAGTCCTTCCGAAACATGGCCATCGGCAGCGTCTCAACTAGTGACTGATAGAACGCTTCCGACTCCATTAATGCCTGCTCGACCTTGTGCCGCTGCGACCGCTCTTCCTGATACTGCGACTGCAAGGTGCGGATTTTTTCACACGCCACTTCGAGCGCCTCGACCAATCCGGCGGGACGGTAAGTCCGATCCGTCAGCGTTCCATCACCCATGATCGTGACTTGGTGCGGGTCCGAATCGTTCAGATCGACCGGTCGGAGCAGCGACTTCACTTTCGCCACGATCTCATCCGACGAACTGTCTCGCGACAAAAAGCCGTTCGCTCCCGCAGACAGGCTGGCCAGAATTCCAGACACGTTGCCGAGATCGACCAACGTCAGCACCGGCACGGTGAACTCGTCGCCGTTGCGAGGCAAGTCATCGAGAATTCGCAGATCGCCATCGCCGACCAGCAGCAGTTCGATCCGGTGGGAAGCGAGCTGACCCACGACTTCGGCGAGCGACACGGCTTTCGCACGAAAGCCCGCTTCCGTCAACACGGACACCAGCACATCACGCCGAGCAGCGTCGTGCTCGACCACCAGCATTCGCGGCATCGGATGGTCCTTGATAGAGCGTGTCATACGCCCGGTGTCAGACAATTGACTTGAATTGCGGTGCAACGACTGCATTGTGCCGCGAGATTTCGTGAACCGCCAGCCCGTCGTCGTGCCCCAACGCGATCAACGCGGCCAATCCACACGCAACAACGGCGTGACAGACACGCTCCGCAAGGTTTGCCCGGTTGCCACAATTCTTCTGATGCATGTGAACGCCCCGATCCCGAGTTGAGGGTTTCCCTTGGCTCCGTACCTGCCGCTAGAATGCCGCCGCCGTTTGCATCCGTTTTTCGGGCTTCACGCGAGTCCCTCAACTCGTCCACTCGTCCGGTGGTATCACGCATGACACGTTCGTCCCCGCCGCAGCCAGCTCCGGCCGCGCAACCGGTTCAAGAGACCTCGATTGCTTCGATCGAAGGGGGCCTGCGATACCGTGGCTACGCAATCGAAGAACTGGTCGAGCAATCCAACTTCCTCGAAGTTGCCGTGCTCATCGTTCACGGCGACCTGCCGACGCACGAGCAACTGGCCGACATGCAAGCCATCCTTTCCGAGGCATCCGTTCTCGAAGCCGATCTGCTCGCGTGGATCGAGCGCATCCCACTCAATGTTCCGGCGATTGACGTACTGAGAACCGGCGTCAATCTGATCGCGCTCTCCGAGGTCGGCGACGACGAATCGCAGCCGACTGCCACCTGGGATGCCCTCCAAAGACTGCTCGCACAACTGCCGCTCGTGGTCTCGGCACGCAGTCGATTGGCGCACGGGCTGGAGTTGCTGGAATCGCGTGATGATCTGTCTTACGCGGGCAATCTGCTCTGGCTGTTGACTGGCCGCGAGCCGACGCCCACCGCCGAGCGAGCCTGCAATGCATTCTTGATTCTCTCTGCCGAACACGAGTTCGCACCGTCCACGTTTGTCGCGCGCATCGTCGCGTCAACTCGCTCCGACTTTCACTCAGCGATCATCGCGGCGCTGTGTGCGATCAAGGGTGTCTGGCACGGCGGGCCGGGCCGACAGGTCATCGACATTCTCGAAGCAGTGGGGACGCCCGAAGCTGCTCCAGCCATTGTTCAAGCCGTGCTGCGTCAGTATGAACGTCTCCCCGGCTTCTGGCATCGCGTCTATCGAACCAGTGACCCGCGAGCCGAACTCCTCTCGTCCTTCTGCCATGAACTGGCCGAAGAAACCGGGCACCAAAATCTCGAACATGTCGCGGCTGCCATCGAAAGCGCCGTATGGGATGAACAGCAAATCCTGCCGAGCCTCGACTGGCCCGCCGCAAGACTGCTCCATTATCTCGGCCTTGATGCCGATCTCTTCGTACCACTGTTTGTCATCAGCCGCATGGTCGGCTGGGCGGCCCACTACATGGAACAACATCAGTCCCCGCAACCAATCCGACCGCGAGGCACCTACGCTGGCCCACTCAGTCGCGAGTTCGAGTCACTCGATGAGCGGGGTTGAAGCGAGTTGATGGCCAGGGGAATGCAATCTCGTTTCGTTTAACCGCGTGGGCACCGCCCCGCACGTCGAGTGGCAAATCAAGCTCCAACTTCAATCGACGCGCGGGGCGGTGCCCACACGGTTATGCAACGCGCCGTTATCCTGTCCGACCCTCAGCCCTAGACCATCAACCATGCACGCCTTCCAACATTGCATCAGTCCACTTTGTGATGCCACTTTCGACGTGGCCGATGTTCTTACCTCGTGCCCCGATTGCGGCAACCTGCTCGACATCGAATACGACTGGGACAAGCTTCCCGTTCCCAAGTCGATGCGAGACTTCGAGGCTCGCTGGTCGAACCGCCGCAACCCGCTCGACGTGAGCGGCGTCTGGCGGTTTCGTAATCTGCTGCCGTTCGCGCGCGACGAAGACATTGTCACGATTGGCGAAGGTCAGACGATCCTCCAACGCAGCGAAGCGGTCGGCCGGTACGTCGGCATGAATACCGCTGCGACCACCGGCGGGTTGTTCCTTCAGTACGAGGGCCTCAATCCTTCCGGCAGCTTCAAAGACAACGGCATGACGGCCGCAGCGACTCACGCCCGCATGGTTGGCGCGAAGATGGCCGCATGCGCATCAACCGGCAACACGAGTGCCTCGCTCGCCATCTACGCCAGCACCGCGCAGCTCTTCAAAGTCGTCGTCTTCGTCGGCAGCGGCAAGATCGCCTACGGCAAGCTCTCGCAGGCCCTCGATTACAACGCCCAAACGTTGCAGGTGCTGGGTGACTTCGACGACGCACTCGATCGCGTCCGCGAAGTCTCGGGCGAACGCGGTATCTACCTCTGCAACAGCGTCAACCCGTTCCGACTCGAAGGCCAGAAGACGATCATGTATCGCGTTTTGGAAAGCTTGAACTGGGAAGTTCCCGACTGGATCGTCGTGCCTGGGGGCAACCTCGGGAACTCCTCGGCGTTCGGAAAGGCGTTTGGCGAACTAATGCGACTCGGCCTGATCGACCGCATCCCGCGTCTGGCCGTCATCAACGCGGCGGGAGCCAACACGCTGTACCAACTTGTCGAACAGCGCGATGTCGCGTGGAACGCCGGCCAGCCGGAGGACGATGTGATCGACACGTTCTACGCCGACATGGACCGCGACCGCCGCAAGGCCTCGACCCTCGCCAGTGCCATCGAAATCAACCGGCCGGTCAACCTGAAGAAGTGTTTGCGAGCACTCGAAATCTGCGACGGCGTCGTGCGCGAAGTCACCGATCAGGAGATCCTCGACGCGAAGGCTCAGATCGGCGCGGGCGGCTTCGGCTGCGAACCGGCCAGCGCCGCCAGCGTCGCCGGCGCGAAGCGGCTTCGCGCCGAAGGAGTCATCGCCCCCAGCGACCGCGTCGTCTGCATCCTCACCGGCCACCAGCTCAAAGATCCCGACGCGACCGTTGCCTACCACTCGGGCGACAAGGCGCTGTTCGAAGCCAAACTCGGCACGCGCGGCGTCGAAACTGCCTCCTTCGCCAACAGCCCGATCGTCGTCGAGAACAATCTGCAGAAGATCATCGAAGTCTTGGAAGGCTGAAGACTCGGGTGATG
>JAYVDI010000010.1:0-2288 GCA_043749505.1 Schlesneria sp.
ACGCTCTTCCAGCAGACGGCGACGCAGTGGCGCGACTTGTTGAAGCAGCACGCCGACGCGAAGAGCCTCGCCGATCCGCACGCCGAACAACTGCGACACGTCTTGTACGGCGAGGGTTCTCCCGCCGTGGTGACGCTCGAAGAGTCACGCGGCCTGCTCGGTCGGGACGTGCGCGACAAGATCACGAAGGTCCGGCGCGAGGCCGACAAATTGAAGATCTCGTCACCGGGAGCACCGCCGCGTGCGATGGTGATGCGAGACGGCGGCCTCCAAGATCCGCACATCTTCATTCGCGGCAACCCCGGCCGATCGGGAAACAAAGTCCCGCGTCAGTTCCTCGAAGTCGTCGCCGGTCCCGAACGGAAGCCGTTCACCAAGGGAAGCGGCCGGATGGAACTCGCTCAGGCGATCATCGACCCGAAGAACCCGCTGACATCGCGCGTCCTGGTGAACCGCGTCTGGCAACATCACTTCGGCACGGGACTCGTCCCGACCTCAAGCGATTTCGGCACGCGCGGCCTCCCGCCGTCGCACCCCGAGTTGTTGGATTGGCTCGCGAGTGAAGTCACCGAGGTCACTTCACGCTGGTCAATGAAGCGCCTGCACCGCGCGATCCTCACGTCATCCGTCTATCGCCAATCGTCCGTAGACAACCCCGCGGCGCAGAGCGTTGATCCCGAGAACCGTCTGCTGTGGAAGATGCCCCGCCAGCGGCTGGACTTCGAGGCGATGCGCGATGCGCTGCTCGCGGTCTCCGGCCAGTTGGACACGTCGCTGGGAGGCCGTCCCTTCGAGAATCAGATGGACGTGAAGAGCCGCCGCCGCACGATCTACGGCTTGGTGAACCGCAACGACCTGCCGGGCGTCTTCCGCGCATTCGACTTCGCCGACACCGAGGCCACCGCCGCCGAACGGCCTCAAACCACCGTCCCCCAGCAAGCGCTGTTCGCACTCAACGCCCCGTTCGTTCAGGAACAGGCCCGCCAAACAGCGGCCTTCGCGTCGGCGGGAGCGAGCGACGATGCGACCCGACTTGAGTTGCTCTACCGCCGCGTCCTGTCCCGTGAGCCGACGTCGGAGGAACGCGAACTCGCACTGCGGTTCCTGCGCGAGGCCCTGACAACTCCCACCGAAAAACTGAGTCCGTGGGACCGGCTGGCCCAAGTGCTGCTGCTGACGAACGAGTTTCTGTTTGTTGACTGAGGCGATATGTTGACGAGCGGTTGGATCGGGTTTGGTTCGCAGTTCATCATGGTGCGGGCGGCAATGGAAATCGCATTCGCTGGTGGAACCGCAGTACGCACGAGGAGGTCAAACACATGGCAACTGCCTTGCAGCAATCACTCGTCACGGTGGAAGAGTTCGAGGCGATGGTCTTTGAATTTCCCGCCGATTTGATTCAAGGGAAGGTCGTTCAGATGCCACCACCGGGCGGAGTTCACGGCCGTGTTTGTCTGAACGTGGGTTACCTCTTGGAAACGTGGTCGCGCACAGCGGACTTGGGAACGGTCACGGCAAACGATTCCGCCGTTGTCACCCGGCGTGATCCCGATTCCGTGCGCGGCTGTGATGTGATGTTCACCCGCTGGGAGAAACTGCCGGGGCGCGAGTTGCCTCGCGGTGCCTTTCAAACGCCTCCCGATCTCGTCGTGGAAGTGCAATCGCCGTCGGATCGCTGGCGAGACATCATGGCCAAGGTCGGCGAATACCTTGACGCCGGAGTCACCGAAGTCTGGGTCGTGGACCCGGAAGATCAATCGGTCGATGTCTTCCGCAACGACCGAAAGCAAATCCGGCTGTCGAGTCACCAACTGCTGTCCAGCCAGGATGTTTTACCCGGATTTGAATGTGCCGTCAGCGAGTTCTTTCGGCAGGTGTGAGAAGGTGAGTCGAGCTTCATGAATCAAGTTCAACAATTGTTGGCGATGCCCTCGACGCGGCGCGAGTTTCTGTCGCGGTCGGGGACCGGATTGGGATCGCTCGGCTTGGCGGGTTTGTTCGCGGGAGCGGGCGGTTCGGGGGGCGTGGCGCAGGCCGCGCCGGTCGGGACTTCGCCGATGGTCGCTCATGCGCCGCAATACTCGGGGAAGGCGAAGCATGTCATTCACATCTTTCTGAACGGCGGGCCTTCGCATGTCGACACGTTCGATCCGAAGCCGTCGCTGACGAAGTATCACGGGCAGACGCTACCAACGACGAACCTGCCGACCGAACGCAAGACCGGGGCCGCGCTGGGGTCTCCGTACAAGTTCGCCAAGTACGGCCAGAGCGGCATCGAGGTGAGCGAA
>JAYVDI010000011.1:0-35553 GCA_043749505.1 Schlesneria sp.
ACCGTTCTGTGTGATCGAGACCACCGACGAGACGCTGCAATTCTTCGAGCGACTGCGCACGCGAGCGGCCGACGTGCGGGCGCTCGATGTCGTCCGCACCCATCTCGGCGTCTGCTACGACGTCTGCCATCAGGCGGTCGAGTTTGAAGACGTTCCCGCCTCGATCCGTTCCCTCGCCGCCGCCGACATCCGCATCAACAAGGTTCACATCACCTGCGCGATCGAAGCCGCCGACCCCGGCCGCAACGAGGCGGTTCGCGCGGCGCTGGCCCGCTATGTCGAACCGCGTTACCTGCATCAAACCTTCGCGAGGACCATGACCGGCCAAATCGTGAAGCAAGTCGATCTCAACGAGCAGCTCACCTCAAGGCCCTCCCCCGAGTTCCGCGACGCGCCGCTGTGGCGAGTCCACTTCCACGTCCCGGTCGACGCCGAACACCTCGGCCCGCTCGGCACCACGCGCGGCGAGTTGAAGCAGGCCCTCGCCACGCTCCCCGAACTCCACTACGCCCCCCATCTCGAAGTCGAAACCTACACCTGGGAAGTCCTCCCCGGCGGCGGAGCCCCCAACATCATCGAAGGCTTCACCCGCGAACTGCTCGCCACGAAGAAGCTGCTGTGGGGATGAACTGACAACACCAGTGATGCGACTTCAAGCCATCACTTCGCAGTAGCGGCTTTGCGAGTCAGTGCTTCTTTCTTGGCCACGGCTCGGGCTAGTTCTGCAAGCGGAAGCAACCGAGATTCATGTTGAGAAATCTCTCCGAGCACTCTGAAGGCATCGTCGAACAGCCCGGCGCGCACTTGAGCACGGGCGATCCACGAATGTCGATCGTTAGCGCTCGTCATCCGGGACGCATCGATCGCAGCGCTGAAACAGCGTTTCGCTCCCGCCATGTCACCCGCGATCGCTCGACTCTCAGCAATGTCTGCAAAGATCTCAGCTCGATTTCCCAGCTTCGTTTCGGCTGCCCCTAACACCTCAGCCTGGGCCAGAAGTTCCTGAAGCGCCGGTGCAGCAGCATTGGCGGCAATTTTGCAGCAGTGACCGTATCCTGTGGCCTTCCAATAGGTGCCGTGCATTTGCGAGATGGTTCGAGCGGCTCCGTCGAAATCACCCGCATCCCCCTGCAATTTCACCAACTTGAGCAACTGATAGTCGCGGCTATCGCCCTTGCTCTGTTTGGGGAGTAATGCGACGAGGCTGTTGCCAATCGCGGAATTGGTTTCTAGTGCAGAAACGCTTTCGCTGGGATCGCCTTCGCTCGTGAGTAATGCGATGGCACGTTCATAAGCCGCTGCAGCGTCTGTCTTCCAACCAGAAGAGAACTGCAACGCACCAATATGGCCCAAAGTTTCGGCGTGAATATTCAACTCCATTTCCCGAGAAACATAGTCCTTTTGCTTCATCTGTTCGTAAGCAGCTTCGGCGAGACGCAGTGCCTCGCGAAAGGCCTTGGCCGAACGCTCCCGGTCATCAATTCCTGCCCAGAATTGTCCCAGCCTCGCCGAATCCGTTGCCATTAACGAGGTCGCTTCTCCATCCTTGTTGTCGTCGCTGATTTCCCCTTCAAGGCCAACGCCAATTCGTACCGCGTGGTCTTGATCGCCCATTTGGTACCAGTGATTCGCAATACTGATCATGTGGCGAATTCGCGGGTAGCTCAGCAGAAGGGGCAGACGGTCTACATAAGTGGAAGCCTGTTCCAAATTCGTGGCGGCTCCGATCTTGTCACCACGGCGAATTTGGGCCTCGGCAACCGCGAGATGAAAGTCCAAGAACAACGAAACAGTGTGTCGATCTTTGGAATCCACCGGCAAGAATCGCCTTGCGTCCTCAGACCGTCCTGCGGTTGTAAGCGTCTTGGCAATGTCGAAGCGAGCAAGCAAAACGGAGATTTGTGGCTCGTCGGAACTGCTGTCTGGAACGAAAGGCAACTCAGCCAAGCTTTCTGTCAGTTCAAAGTGAATCTTCCAACTCCCCGCATATGCGATTGCGTCCCACGGTTCCGATAACGAAAGGGCGGTGTACATCGCATACTCGATGTCGCCTGAATAAGCACGCGCATTTGCCAACACCTGCAGTGGCCAATCCGCCTTGTCTCCCGTGAGGGATTCTTTTTGCTTACAGGCTGCCTCAGCCAGACGAATCAGCATTTTTGTCGAGGGTAGATGGTTCTGATCGACCGTTGGCGTGAACTGGAATGCCGCCATCACAAACAGCAGCGTCAATACCAACATCACCAACAGTAGTGGCTGGTCTCGGCGATTCGACCTTGCTGAAGCGATGTGTCGATGGCGAGCGTCTGGTTGCAAATTGGACATGGAATCACCTCAAAGCTGCTGAGCGGTGACTGTTCACGGAATTGCCAGTGCAGCTTTCAAACAGTCGTCGATGTGCTTCATCTCTGAATCCGGCAGTCGTCCGAGCACACGCAGGATCAAACCCTGATCGTACGTCACCAGATTCTCGCACTGAATGACCGAGTCCATGCGCAGACCTGCTCCCTGCGAGGCGGGCGATGAAGCCGCGATCAGATGCTGAGTTGCCGCACCGACGCGACGGCGATTGCTGCTGGAGACCATCGCCAGAATGGTGTCGTCCAGCGGCTGATTCCATGTGTCCGACTGCACGACCAGCGCCGGACGAACCTTGCTGCCGGTGCGGTCGCTGTAGGGAAAGTCCACCAGCACCACATCGCCTCGTTGCACCTTCATGGTTGCCTGCGCGGATCGAGGTCGTTGTAGATGTCCATCGCCGGGTCGTCCCAACCCGCTCGCAAACCGGCTCGAACGAGCAACGCCTGCTGCTCGTCAGCGGATAGCGGTTCGTCGGTGAAGACGAATCCTTTCAGACGGTCGAAGAGATCGGCTCGGACGACGACGTACTCGGTGGCGGTTTCGGGATCGGTCAACCGAACCGGCTCCTCTTGGGAGCAAACCGCGTCGTGAAGCTCTTTCGGCATCGCAATCATGAGTGGCCTCCAAGACGAAGCATACTGTTGCACGAGCGAAAACGCATTGGCGGATTGGGCGAGCTACCGTAGTCCCGTCGCTCCGCCGACGGGACCGCTTGTCGGCGGAGCGACAAGCCTACAGTAGCCCGGCAAGTCCATCATCCCGTGAGGAATCGCCGGATCGCTTCGTTCACCGCCTTGGATTGTTCCATCGGGGCCATGTGGCCGGCGTTGGGGATGAGGGTGAAGTGGGCGTTGGGGATCGCGTCGGCGATGGCCTGCATTTCGGCGGGGGGTGAGATCGCGTCGTGCTCGCCGCAGAGGACGAGGGTTGGAAGGCGAAGCGTCGGCAGTAACGAAGTGACATCGGGGCGGACGGACATGCCTCGGTGAGCGGCCGCGATGGCGATCGGGTTCGAGTTCAGCACCATCTGTCGGACGGAGGCGATCACGGCGGGACAGTGCTCGGACGAAGATTGAGCGAACAGCTTGGGCATCATCGCCCACGCGACGACTTCGGGGCCTTCCTTCAACACGATGTCGGCCATCTTCAACCGATTGACCGCCGCTTCTGGCGAGTCCGCCGCCGCGCGCGTATCGCACACGATCAGCTTCGCGACGCGCGCCGGATGCCGCTGCACAAACTGCCACGCGATGTAGCCTCCCATCGACAGACCGCAGAACACGACCGGCCCTTCGACGGCGAGGGCGTCCAACAACCCGGCCAGATCGTCGGCGAACTGCTCCATCGAGACCGAGTACAGCGCGCCGTCGGTCCCTCCAAACCCGCGCAGGTCCGGCGCGATGACGCGATGCGTTTTCGAGAACTCGTCGATCTGCGCCCGCCACATGGTGTGATCGAGCGGAAACCCGTGAACGAACAAGATCGGCGGGCCATGCCCCTCATCGGCCACTCGAAAACAGACGCCCGACACTTCGATGGTTCGCAACATTTGTCTTTTCGCTTTTGGAGAACGGTTGATGCCATGAAGAACCAGGAGGCTCACGCCTCCCGCTCGCCTTTGCGTTCGCAAGGTAGCCCCTACAACCGGCATCTTCCATCGAGATTTGCCAACCCGATCTCGACCCGACGGCCTCGGTTGAGAATCGGCCTCGGTTGGACGAACATAGCCGCCCAGCAACAGATCGCCTTACTGATTGGCTTTGGCATCAAGCAGATTCGTGATCGCTCCTTCACTGAATGATCCCCCATAGATTCACAACGGGCAGACCGCAACATGGTTCTCGAACGACTGAGTAAGACTTGGTTCAATCTCGTTCACGGTGGAAACATCGTTTACAACCAGTGCTGGGAAGACCCGCGTCTGGATCGAGTCGCCCTCGAATTGACGCCGCAAGACCGAGTGGTCGTCATCACCTCTGCGGGCTGCAACGCGATTGACTACGCTCTGGCGGGAGCCGGTCACGTTCACGCGGTCGATATGAACCCGAAGCAGAATTCTTTGTTGGACCTCAAGCTAGTGGGGGCGAAACATCTCGACTATCCAACTTACTGGAAGCTGTTTGGTCAGGGCTGTCTGCCCGAATGGAAGGACGTTTACCCGCAGGCCCTGCGTCCGCACCTCAACGCCGATGCTCGCGCGTTTTGGGACGCGAAGGGACACCGACTGTTCCGTGAGGGACGTCGCAAATCGTTCTACTTCCGGACGACAAGCGGCACGTTTGCGTGGTTCGTCAATTACTACATCAACCGCATTGCCAAAATGCGCGACGCCGTGAATGCGCTGTTGGCGGCGGACAATGTCGAACAGCAGAAGAGTCTGTTCGAGCAGTACGATCTCGCGAAGAAGCTCTGGCGACCGATGATCAAGTTCGCGATGAAACGCGACGTGACGTTGTCGTTGTTGGGAGTGCCTCGCGCCCAAAGGAAGCAGATCGACGAAGGCTATCCCGGCGGCATCCTGCAATTCGTGGTCGATCGTGTCGAAGCGGTCTTCACCAAGATTCCGCTCAAGGACAACTACGCCTGGCGAGTCTACATGACGGGCGAGTACTCGCCCGAAGCGTGTCCCGAATACCTCAAGCCCGACAACTTCGAGCGACTGAAAAACGGCGTCGCCGATCACGTCACCTCGCACACGAACACGGTTGAGGGCTTCGTCCGGTCGTCCCCCGAACCGATCACGCGCTACGTGCTGCTCGACCACATGGACTGGCTCTCGAAAGACCCGGCGAAAAAGATTCTGACCGCTGAATGGCAGGCCACCATCGACAAGGCCGCTCCCAACGCCCGCGTCCTCTGGCGCAGTGCGGGGCTCGACGGAACGTTCATCAACCCCATCGAGGTCACGGTGAACGGCCAAAAGAAAAAACTCGCCGACATCCTGCACTACAACCAGCCGCTGGCGGAAGAACTTCACGCCAAGGACCGCGTCCACACTTACGGCAGCTTTTGTATCGCCGATATTAAGAAATAAGGCGACCGGCTTACCCGAAGTGCCCCGGATGCTCCGAAGCGTCCAGGGCACTGGGCGAGATTGAGCGATCGCTGCTCCGGCACTCTCTTTGCGGTCGCAGACGGCAGTCGTTCTCTGGCGACCGGCAAAGCGGGAATTTCGCTTGTTCTGCCGTGGCGGCTTGATGTCCGGCTCCTACCTGTACAGGTTGATTTCGCGAGATGCGAGCAGTCCGGCTCAATTTTTGCGCATCGGACGGTTATCGTGGCACGCTCCCCCCTGACGCATTAAGAGGTTCACAACGTGTTAGACATGAAACTCGCCCTGGGATTTGAGGGTGACGACAGTGTTGTCGCGAGGGATCACGAACGAACGGAGTTGCTGCGATACATCAACCTGAAACTGGCGGCCAATGGGCTGCCGGTGGCTCACGCAGCGGGTGGCACCGAGTTGGTGAAACTTGCCGCAGGGCTGATCACGAACTTTCGTGAGAAGACTCGACTGCTGTACAACCATCGTTGTCCGGTCGATCAGCGGATCGAGGCGTTTCTCAATGAGCACTTCGCTGACGTGCTGTCCGGCGAGCCGTTGCGAGTCCCCGGTCGGGCCTTGGTTCTCGACCGGCATGGCCTGTCGCGTGAGTTATCCCTGCCGGCCGATGGCGATGAGTTTGAGAGCGATCTCGTTCACTCGTACCGCGTCCGAAACGGAGTCCTGCACAACCCGAGATCGGACCGGCGAACAACCGTCGGCACGTTCCATGTCGCCGAAGGTGGTCTGTCCATCCCCGGAGACAAGCGAGCCGTTCCCAAGCGAACGTATGTCGAACTCTTCCGCCACGCGATGAATCCGCCGCTCGATCTGTTGCAGTTGCCGTTCACGTCTCAGCAGGAGGAGCAGGCAAACTATTGGGTCTCGGTTCTCTTGCGCCCGCTCGTCTGCCCCGAAGTCCCCGGCTATTGCCTACAGAAGACGATGGAAGTTCGCTTCTTCGCGCCGGGGGCATTGGTCAGCAACCTCGATTTCGTGGAATCGATCTTTGGCAACGCGGGCGATCCGTTTGTGCCAATCAACGATTCGGCGCTCGATGTCGAGCACTGGTCGGGTCACACCGGCTGCGTGATCCTCGCGCCACACCTTACCCAACTGACGAAGCGCGAGGCCGGGCTGCCTCACATCAGCGAATCAACCGTGCGTCAGCAGCGAGATCGCATGTGCTGGGAGCACGAAGGCGAACTCTACAACGACGGTGAGGCGTTCAAAATCACCTGCCGCACCGAGGCGGGCGTGATCGTGACGATCATCGCCGACAACTACTTCGGCTACTGCAAGAAAGAGGTCAAGACGCAGATCAGCTACGCCGCGAATCTGATGGGGAACGTCGAAGAGGAACACTCGGGCGGAGCGCTGGTCTTTCCAAGCTGGAGTCTCGGTGAGGAGCTTCAGGTCAACAGCCGCCGCTACAACGGACGGACCTTCGACGATGTCGTGCATGAATACGGCGAGTGGATCGACGTGCATGTGGAAGGTTATGGCGTCGATCTGCTCTATCCCAATCTCATCTACATCCCCGAGGACGCGCGAGCCGATCTGCGCCAGCAGGACATCTCGTGGAAGCGGGGCGACCGGACGATCAGCATTCCGCTGCTGCCGGGCAAGGTCTACATGGCTCCCTCGGGCTACAAGGTCCGGATGGAGAAGCATCCGTCCGCACCGTCGTGGCGCATCATCGGTACGGCCGCCGAGGGAACCTTCTGTCACAAGCCCTGCACGGTCAGCGGCGGCGGCAAGAGCGAGATCAGCAAGTCGCTCGTCGATTACATGCAGTACGGTTCGGTCTTCGTTTCCGACATTGAACGCGATCTCGATCAGGTCGAGCAGGTTTTCGCACGCCACTTCGACGACCGCTGGACGGCTGAGGCGCGGGCGTTGCAAAACTACTCGGCCTACCCGAGTCGGTCGATCCTCAGTTCAAAGCGATCGCTCGGCAGCGTTATCAAACTGCTGACCCCTTCCGAGGAATACACCGCCGAATACAACTCGTGGCTCAAGTCCATCCCGGACCACATCTACGCGATCATCTACGCCATCAAGCGGTTCTACAACCCGGCGTGGGACGACGACTGGCGGCGGCACTTCACCGTCGATCTGGTGAATGGCAGTCCCGGCCATGAATTGAAAGTCGATGACCGCAAGATCGTCGGTTCGTACCTGCGAGTCGGCCTCTCGGGCGACCACGGCTGGCGCACGTTCAAGGTGCGGCAGGATTTTGCAGCGGCCTCGAAAGTTCAGAACGAGGACGACATCAGCGCTTCGGTCATCGTCCCTTCGCGAGATTTGCAGTATCTCGCCCCAACGCGACCGCTCATCGATGGCCTGCCTCAAACGGAGTTGGAGCCAGACGCGGTCAAGTTCGTCGCGAACTGCGAGTACCGGCTGTTCCAGCGTCCCGACGACGCCATTCATCGCGGCTTCGACAAACAGGCCGAAGCGGATCTCGCGCGAGAGGGGGCAAACTTCATCTCGAACTTTGAACCGCTGACGCGCGCGGACGTCGAGGACATGATGAACAAGGTCGTCGATTTCGATGCCTTCACGCCGCCGATGAAGCGGCTGCTCGAATCGGTCCTCGAAAGCGAGAGCGGCTTCATCGTCTGCTCCGACAACCCACGCCGCGTCGGTGGCGTTCCGTCCAAGAACCCGCGCTATCTGCAAGACCGCCCCGACATCGTGAAGCCGATGGATCGCTACGTCGCCGAAATGGGAACCCGCTTCTGGCGCAAGATCCCCGCTCATCAGCCCGTGCATCTGCCGGTCAATGCCGTGCTGTCGGGCCGACGCAACAACCCACCCGAGAAAGCCAAGGGAATCCGCAGCTTGGCCGTCTACAACCCGATCCATTACCAGGAACTGCCCGAACTGTTCATGGACTACATTTGCTCGCTGACGGGCAAGAGTCCTTCAACGACCGGCGCGGGGAGTGAAGGAGCGTTGACCAAGGGTCCGTTCAACGCCGTCATCCCCACGGCCGACATCAACACGGCATTGGTCTCAATGATTCTGACCAACTTGCCGGGCTACTCGACGGCCGCAGGACACATCGGTCCGAACGCTAGGTTCGATCACGACATCAGCCTGCTCGTCCCCGAAGTCTGGAGCCGCATGTCTCCCGACGAGCGCGATCCTGAGTACCTCATTCGCGAGCGGCTGCTCGAAAAGATCGAAGACTTCACTCACGGCGGAGAAAAGATTCCCGCCAGCCGCCTCGGGTATCGCATCACCGACCGCTTCATCCGCCGCTACTTCGGTCGAGTCTTCGACAATCCGGGCAAAGTCTTCGACAAGTCGATCCTGCAACCGGAGTCTCAGGATTTGGATTCGTTCGCCGACGGAGTGAAGTACATCGTCGAAGCCCAGCAACGTTCGGCTCAGCAGTACCTCGATGACGGTTCGATCGAGAAAGCCTGCCCGCCGTTGAAGGTGCTCCTCACGATCATGGCTCACGGCCATTGCGAGGGAAAAACCGAACGCGATCCAGCAGTCAGACAACTCTTCACGCGAGACGCCCTGCTCGCCAGCGACTGGTATCGCGAACGCCTGATCACCAAACAGACGCGGGACATCGCCTTGTGGGAGCGACATCGAGACTATCTCGACGCCCACCTCAAGGAACACCACAACGCCGATCCGGCCGTACAAAAAATCGTTCGCCAACGCCGACAAATCGTCACGTCAGAACTCGACCACCTCCGCCGCCCCGAGTACCTTGAAGAGCTACACGGCACACTGGGTGCCGAGCCGAGGTTGTGAGGATTGTTGACGGATGGGAAAGCGCCATGACACCAAACGAACTCCGTGCGAAGCAGACACCGTTCAAAACCAAGTACAAGGACGATCCGGTCTCGGCGCTGGTGACGTTGCGGGCGGTGGGGGAGTTGCAGGTGGAATCGGTCTCGTGCCGGTTGCATTTTGGCGTGTCGCCTCAGAATGCGGGACTGCATCCGCTGGCGGGGGGCGACGGGACTCAGGCGTGCTCGGCCGAGATGCTGCTGCATGCGCTGGTCGGTTGTGCGGGAGTGACGTTCGGAGCCGTGGCCACTTCGATGGAGATCCCGGTGCGCGGCGGCACGATCACCGCTGAAGGGGACGTTGATTTTCGAGGGACACTCGGCGTCAGTCGTGAGGTGCCGATCGGATTTCAGGCGATCCGGATGAAGTTCGACATCGACACCGACGCGCCACCCGAGAAGCTCGCCAAGTTGATCGAACTGACCGAACGCTACTGCGTCGTTTACCAGACGTTGAAGAACTCACTCAAACTGGCGAGCGAGTTGGTGGCCAAGTAGCCCACACTCTCCGTTACCAACTCGGCGCTCGCCCTCAGCAGCTAATCTTGTGCTGCTCAGAGGCTGTGCATCTATTACGTCCGAGTTTGGCCGTAGGGTGCGTGGAGTCTTCGGAACGGACCGTGATCGGGAACGGCGTCACCTCTCGGTGCGTTCCGAAGACTCCACGCACCCTACGTGTTTCATCACCCCCCAATGCTCTTGGACGTGGTAAATACACCGCCCCTCAGCTCGACTTTTGCCATTTTTGGATTGCGGAGATTCATCACCACTTTCATTTCTTTGGGAGGCGTTGATTTGATGAACGACACGCTTCCCGCCGGGGTATTCAAAAAATCGTGCCGTTGCGAGAAATGAAGTGGATACGGCGCGAACCACAAGCCCTCTCAACGCAGATACTTCTTCGGGATCTCCGCCCCGGCGACGTGTTCGAGCTTGCGGATCTTGCACATCTGATAGACGTGGATACGGAAGTCGGGACAGGTACTGACGAGACAATAGGCATCCGTCGGTGAGAAGCCGTAATCCGTGATGAGCCAGTCCATCAGCATGATCGTCGCCGTCTCGACCGCCACTTCGAGCGGCCGAGACGCATGAATGGCGATGATCGAGTCGGGCTTGTCGATCCGCATCCACGGCGTCTTGCGGCCCTTGATGAGATCGAACTTGATGCGCGTCGTCGCTTTCGTTTCGGCGGCGGTGCCAGAGAACTCAGTGTCACCCTGACTCGCATGGACATCGCCCAAACAGAAGAGCGCGCCCGGGTGAAAGACCGGCAGGTGAATGAGATTCCCCGGTGCGACATCGCGGATGTCGAGGTTCCCGCCCCACTCACCCTGCCCGTCGAGACTGGTCGTGACCTCGCGATCGGGGCAGACACCGAGCGTCCCAATGAACGGCGTGATGGGCCAGGTGATCTTGTCGTTGAAGCGCATCGTGCCATCGCGCGTCGTGCCGCTGGGGCCGGGAGTGTGCGGGAAAATCTTCGTCGTGTACTCGCTGGAGAGTTCCGGCCAGCGTGTCGATTCTCCCAGCGGCCCACGTCGCGGCCCGACTGCAACCCACGAATAATCATCGACGAGAATATCCTCGATCGTGACGACCAGCGTGTCCCCCTTCTCGGCCCCCGCGACGAAGATCGGCCCCGCGATCGGATTGGCCAGCGCGGGTGTGCGGTCAAACCCGGGCCGCTTCCCCGGAATCGCTTTGTCCTCGGCCGTCTTAAAAAAACCGGTACTCGCGTCGTAGGTCTCGATCTCGAAACTCTCGCCCGGCGTCACGTGCAGCAGCGGCTCGTCACGAAAATCGAAGGCATACTTGCGGGCTTGTTCGCGGTGAATGCGCTGCATGGTTGAGGACTCCGATCCAAGGTGAGAGATCATGTTCGATCATCAAGCTAATCCTGCCACTGCATCGCGGGAAGCGATGGCGAAGACACCTCGAAGAGTCCTGACCCCTTTGATTTGCTTGGAAACTAGAACAGGCGTTAATGAGCTGAATTCTGAAACCAGTTGCTTGTGGAATTCTTGTCGATACAGTCAGCTCTTGATCAGGTACCACGGTGCGGGTCTACGAAATCGGGATCATGAACGCGATCAACAATCACATCGACCACAAGAAGCTGGCCAACGGCTTCGAAGGCGCTCTCGACAAATAAACGGAAGTCCGTGTGGCTGGCGGTCATGATTGAACCCCGATCACCACTTCATCATCTAACGGGATGCACTGATGAACACCTTTTCGAGACGCTTCGCATGCTTTATGCTGGTCACTTCAATCATGCTGGTAATCGCTGTGATTACTGTCTGGTCCACTAATACTCCGCAACCAGACTGGAATAAGGCTGCCTGTAAACAACGACTCTCCGAAGAAGCTTGGTCATATTACGTCACTGATTTCTCACCAAGTACGCAAACCCAGATACGAGACAACCCAGGCGACAAGGCACGCGAATACAATCATTTCCTGCTCAAGCAGTGTGTTGGCATTCTGCGTGATGCCGGATTTTGTGAGGCTCGGTTTACTTCAATGCCACCCGAACTACGTGACGCCGTCCGAAATCTTGTCACGGGAGGGTTTGATCAGTCAATAAAGTGGCCCGCCAGTGAGGACAAAATCACTGTACAGCTCGAACGAAATCACCAAGGTAATTTGCGGATCATCGTTTCAGACAATCGAAGTCCTCTCGCCACAATGGACTCTTTCGAAATGTAGAGCCCGCAAGATTCATCAAATTTTACCGTGCGTGGTGACTTGACTCGCCCCCCCCCCCCATTATGCTACATCACTGCAGTTGCTGGGTTGTCTGTACAGTGCGGACCATCCTATTGCAGCTTAACACGACCATGTATGGGGAGAATCGCGATGCGAGCAAGACTTTTAAGCAGACTTAGTGCAATTGGGCTAATAATTGCACTCTCGATATTTGATGCAAAGGACGCAGCTGCTGACGTTACATCACAAGCAATCGCGCCGGCCGCTCCGAAGCAATTTGGTGTAGTCACAGTGACATCGCAAGGATCACACACAAATAATTCCGGCGGTGTACAAATGGTGCAACTGATTAATAAATATCGCAAGAAAGGTACGATGGGTTGGACGCAAATGGCTGGATCACAAGGTTCCACACTAATGAATGGACAGACAGTCAATTTTACTGGCCAATTCTCAGCTGTCGGAATGTTTTCAGTTATTTTTCCTGCGGGAACAGATATTGAAATTGAATCAGAAATAATTAACATCATGACTCAGGGAACGCTCGGTGTGAAGATGACATCAACCATCACGGTCGCTCCATGACAGCGGATACCAGCTATTGGTGCTTGGCGCCAAGGACAGCACATGGTCAGTCCTTGGTGCCCTTCGCTTTCGTGGCAGTTGCAGTGTCAGTTTTCTTCCAGTCAGATAACACTTGCATTAAGACAATTCCCATGGAAGTGAATCGAATAAAAAGTCGTCGTTGTTACGGTAAATGTGCGGCGTTACGTACTGGTGTGTCATTAATAGAAGTTCTCGTTGCAACCGCAATTATTGGTCTGCTTCTGGCGCTAATTGGACCTGCGATCCAACAAGCCAGAGAGTCTGCGCGAAAGGCTGATTGCAGTTCACGCATGAAGCAAATCGGAATTGCCGTTCATAATTACGAGTCTTTATTTGGCGGAATCCCCATTTCTGCGGGCAGGAAGGGGCCGCTCGCCGTTTTGGGAACATATCTGACTGACCGTGCTGTGATGAATGAAGAGATGTTTCCAGTAATCGCGAGATGTCCCAGTGACCCCCAACCCACCGTCGGTGTCAATTATGGAATTAATGGCGGGACGGCACCCGATACAATTGCGATACCCCTGAATGGTACCTGGGGTGTCGATGGTGATCCTATTCGATTTAACAGCATCACGGATGGCCTTTCCAATACGGCGATGTTTGCGGAATGGTTGCGTGGAAACCTCGATTGGTTTGAGGGTTTCACTCCACCGCTTCCGCCGCCGAGTCGAGCGGAGCCGCGGCGATTGATTTATGCTGTTGTGATGCCGAGAGGGTCGATGATGAGCGTTGCAACGGCCATGTCGGAGTGTGCCGGAATCGATCCGCAAACGGCCCCTGTGAATTCGACTCAGAAAGGTTGCGGTGACGGCGGGCTTGCTGAACATACATGCTATTTTCACGAGCTGCCCCCCAATTCCAACAGTTGTTATTTAGCACCCACCATTCTGGGAATTGGAATCAATGCCCCGTCCAGTTTTCATGGTGACGGTGCCAATCTCCTTCTCGTCGATGGAAGCGTCAAGTTCATCACGTCACGGATTGATCGCGCTGTTTGGAAAGCTCTTGGAACACGCGCGGGAAATGATCGTTCCACATTCTGATCGCTGATCGTGTTCCCCTGTCGATTGTGAGTCGAACGTTATTCCAAAAGAGTTGTTCCCATTTTTCAGTTAGTGATCGAGATCACTGCCCCCTTTGTTTTGGCGGCGTGGGCGGGGTGGCCCGGCTTGATTTCTTGCATGTGTCCGCCAGTTGAGCTGTGCCACTTCTATGAAAAACTGTTGCTCGGGGCAAATCTAAGGGGCAAATCTAGGAATCTAAGGGGTCAGGACTCGTTGTTCCTGAGATTCACCTTTCAAAGAGTCCTGCCCTTTTGTTCTGCTTTCTTTATTCTGCTCTGTCGCTCACTCTGACTCTGTATCCACTTCGCGGACGACGCGCAGGCTGCCGTCTCGTGGTGAGGACGGGGGGCGGCTTTGGCGGGCGGCGGGGCGGCAGGTCGCCGAAGTTGCCTCCCCGTTGGACGCGCTTTTAGACAAATCTAAGGGGTCAGGACAAATATAAGGATATAAGAAGGATATAAGGGGTCAGGACTCGTTGTTCCTGAGATTCACCTATCAAAGAGTCCCGCCATTTCGTTCTGCCTTCTTTATTCTGCTCTGTCGCTCACTCTGACACTGTATCCACTTCACGGACGACGCGCAGGCTGCCGTCTCGCGGTGAGGACGGGGGGCGGCTTTGGCGGGCGGCGGAACGGAGGCGTGGCGGCAGGTCGCCGAAGTTGCCTCCCCGTTGGACGCGTTCTTGTCCGTTGAGCGGGCCGGTGGGATCGGTCACGAGGCCGTCCGCACTGCCGTAGGCCGCGAACCAGTCCTGGCACCACTCCGCCTGATTGCCCAAGACATCGAACAGGTGAAACGGGTTTTCGAGTCTTGAGCCGACCGGGTGCAGTTGCCTTGTCGAGTTCCCCGCCGAGATGGCGTAGTTGCGGGCCACCGTGGCGCCGTCTTCGTGGGAGGAGCCTACGGCAATCCTGGCACCTACACCGACGGCGTGATCGTTGATGGACGCATCATCACAGGAGGCAACTACGACTCGGCCGCACTGTTTGGAAGGACTCTCGCCAACCGAGTTCTCGGACGGTAGCAGCGGAGAACGTGTGGAATGGGTCGGAATCAGTATCCCGCCGAGGCAACGTAGCGATCGAGTGAACCTCGGCTGCTACGTTGCCGCACGCATTCGACAGCCGCATCCAGCTCGGCGGGAAACCAACCGGCGGCCAGATTTTCACTTCACTCGTTCGTGCCATTTTTCGAGACGAACCACGGATAGATCGTCGGAAGCACGAGCGTCGTCAGCAGTGTGGACGTGATGAGTCCGCCGATGACGACCGTGGCGAGAGGCCGTTGCAGTTCGGCTCCGGCCGATCTCGACAGGGCCATCGGCAGGAAGCCGAGACTGGCGACGAGGGCCGTCATCAACACAGGCCTGAGGCGCGCCATGGCGGCTTCTTCGGCGGCGGCTTTCGGAAGTTGGCCGGCTTCGCGCAGGTTCTCGGCCGCGCTGACCCAGACGAGTCCGTTGAGGACCGCGACGCCGAACAGTGCGATGAAGCCGACTCCCGCCGAGATGCTGAACGGCATGCCTCGCAGTGCCAGCGCGAAGACTCCGCCCGACGCGGCGATCGGGACCGCGAGAAAGATCAGTGACGCCAGTCGCGCCGAATGAAACGTCGTGTGCAATAGCAGGAAGATCATCAGCAACACGACCGGCGTGACGAGGGCCAGCCGCAGACTGGCGGATTGCAGGTTTTCGAAGTCGCCTCCCCATTTGATCTCGTAGCCGGTCGGAAGTGTCACATCGCGCGCGAGGATTCGCTGCGCCTCCTGCACGAAACTGGCGACATCTCGGCCGCGCACGTTGGCTTGAATGTAGGTGCGGCGGCGGGTTCCTTCGTGTTCGATGCTCGGCGGCGATTCCTCGACGATCAGGTCGGCCAGCTCGCCGAGCGGAATCTGATGGCCGTCGGCGGCGAAGACCGGGAGCTGTTCGAGTCGCTTCACATCCTGACGCCACTCCAGCGGAATGCGGACGACGATCGGGAACCGCATCCGTCCCTCAAAGACCAACCCCGCCTTGCGACCGCCAAGCGCGGCCACCGTTTCCATGACGCGCGCCGCGTCGATGCCGTAGCGCGATAGAGCCTGCGGCTTGACCTGAATCCTGACCGTCGGCAAGTCGGCCTGGTGTTCGGCCTTCACGTCGGCAGCCCCGTTGATCCCGTGAAGTATCTTTTCGATCTTCTTGCCGAGATGAGACAGCGTCGGCAGGTCTTCGCCGTAGAGCAGCACGGCCACGTCCGCCTTGACGCCCGCGACCAGCTCATCGACCCGCATCTCAATCGGCTGCGTGTAGACGAACAGACTGGCGGGGACGTTGTCGGTGAGCACGGCCGATATTT
Organism: Schlesneria sp.; assembly: GCA_043749505.1. Classification (GTDB taxonomy): domain Bacteria; phylum Planctomycetota; class Planctomycetia; order Planctomycetales; family Planctomycetaceae; genus Schlesneria. The sequence continues at coordinate 15,947 of JAYVDI010000011.1, forward strand.
CGGCGATCAGCTCGTCGCGCGACTTGTGCTGTGGCCAGTCGTACTCCGGCTTCAACATGACCCAGATATCGGTTTGCTGGACGCCCATGACATCGTTGGCGATTTCGGGCCGCCCGGTTTTGCAGAAGACGGTCTTCACCTCGGGGAACTTGAGCAGCAATGATTCAACTTGAGTGCCGAGCGGAATCGCATCCTCCAGCGTAGCGCTCGGCAACCGGTTGGCTTCGATCAGTATGTCTCCCTCGTCGAGTCGCGGCATGAACTCGGCACCAAGACGGGTCGCGACTGGAACACTCGCGGCAAACACGAAGCACGCCAGCAACACGGTGATGATCGGATGCGCGACGACTCGATGCACGAGCGGGTGATAGATTCGGTGCAGCACGCGAATCAGCCAAATCTCTTTCTCTTCCATCTTCTTGGGCAGGGCGAGCGACGCGAGAGCCGGCATCAGCGTGAGCGACAACACCAGCGAGCCGGCCAGTGCGAACAAGACCGTCAGCGCCATTGGCCGAAACAGCTTTCCTTCCGATCCCTGCAACGCGAGGAGCGGAACGTAGACGATTGCCACGATCAACTCACCGAACATCGTCGGCTTGCGGACTTCGATCGCCGCGTCGCGGATGACCTCGGTATGCGGACGCCCTTCACGGTTGAGCGAGATGCGCCGGATGCAGTTCTCGATCATGATGACCGAACTATCGACGATCAGTCCGAAGTCGATCGCACCGAGACTCATCAGGCTGGCGGAGACCCCCAGCACCCCCATCAGGTTCGCGGCGAAGAGCATCGACAACGGAATGGCCAGCGCGACGATGATCCCCGCACGCAGGCTGCCGAGCATCACCAGCAGCACCATGATGACCAGACATCCTCCTTCGAGCAGGTTCTTCTCGACGGTGTGCAGCGTCCGTTCGATCAGGTCGGCGCGGTCGTAGATCACTTCGAGCGTCACGCCCTTCGGCAGCGTGGGGGCGATCTCGTCGAGACGAGCCTTCGCCGCATGGACGACCTCGCGCGAGTTGGCTCCGAACAGCATCATCACCATCCCCGTGACGGCTTCGCCCCGACCGTCGCGCGTGACGGAGCCTTGACGCGACAGCGGCGCGATCTCCACGTCGGCCACATCGCGAATCAGCACGGGAGATCCGGTTTTGCCAACGTGGACGACGACCTGTTCGATGTCATCGACGCCGCTCAACAACGCCTGTCCGCGAATGAAGCGTTGCTCGCCGTGATGCACGACGTAGCCGCCGCCCGCTGTCGAGTTGTTCTCCTCCAGCGAACGAAACACGTCGGCGAGCGAGACTCCAAAGCTGGCGAGCCGGTTCGGATCGGGCTGCACTTCAAACGACTTGTAGTAGCCGCCGTGTGAGTTGATTTCGGTCACACCCGGCACCTGCCTCATGCGGGGCGCGATCTGCCATTCGAGGATCGTGCGGAGTTCCATCGCGGACAGATGCTCGGCCTTCACCTCGAACTGCAAAATCTCACCGAGAGCCGTGGTGAGCGGAATGAGTCGCGGTGTGCCGTACCCGGCGGGGATCTTCTCGATGGCCTCGGGCAGCCGCTCGGTGACGAGTTGCCGCGCACGATAGATGTCGGCATGTTCGCGGAACACGACCGTGACTGAGGAGATTCCAAGCTTCGACACGCTGCGAACCTCTTCCACGTCGGGCAGGCCGGTCATCGACTGCTCAACGGGATAGGTCACGTACTGCTCGACCTCGAGCGGCGAGAGGGCACCGGCGTCGGTGACGATCTGCACCTGCACGTTCGTCAAATCGGGGACCGCATCAATCGGCAGACCGAGCGCCGAATAAACGCCCATCCCGCTCATCAACAGCACGAGACAGAGCACGAGCATCCGGTTGTGCAGCGAGAATTCAATCAGCTTGGAGAGCATGGCATCTTTCGAAAGAGACGGTTCATCTCTGGTCCCCTCGCCCCAGCTTTGCGGGGAGAGGGATAGGGTGAGGGGTCTTCTCTTGAGTCTTCTGACTTGTTGCCTCGCCTCAGCGGGGAGGGAGAAAGAATGAAGTCGTTTGAGTTTGGCGACGCGTCATCACCATTCGGCCCCCTCACCCTAACCCTCTCCCCCGAAGACGGGGGCGAGGGGACAAGAGTGGAGGTGAACCCCTTACTCTTCCGGCTCCAACAACAACTCGGACTTCAACACAAACGTCCCCGAGGTGGCGATCCGGTCTCTGGCGGTTAGGCCGGACGTGATCGCCACCCAGGGATCGATACTCAAGTCGATGACCACGTCGCGGGCTTCAAAATCGCGGGGACCGACTTCGACGAAGACGAACGTGCGGCCCTCGTGCCTCACCAGCGCGCTGTCGGGAATCGCCAGCGTCTCGCGCGGCGGGCCGTCGGGCAGCAGCACGCGCACGAACAGACCGGGCTTCAGCAGATGCTCGTCGTTCCGAATGTCGGCCACGATCGGCACGGCGCGAGTCTCGGTATTCACCGCCCGGCCGACGAAAGCGATCGTCGCATCGAGCGTCCTTCCCGGCAAAGCGGGGGTCTGGACCTGAACTGTCTGCCCGGCCGACAGCGACAGCGCGGACCAGTCCTTCTCGCGAATGTCGGCCTGCACCCACAGTCGGGTGGTATCAGCCAGCAGCAGGATTTCATCCCCCTGACGGACTCGTTCGGTGGTGGCGAGCATCACCTCTTCCACGGTCGCCGCAAACGGAGCCTTCACCGGCCATGTGCTGAGCGAACCATCGCGCTTCAAGTCACCTGTCTCTGTCGATGCCGAATCGGTCGGTGCGGATTGGCCCGTCAACCATGTGAGCCGTTCTTTCGCGACGGCCAAGCGGCGTGAGGCATCATCGAACGCGGCGACGGCCTTGCCGAGTTTCTGTTTGGAATCGAAGGCCACCTGTTCGCAGGCCGCCTGGAAATCGGCCGACGCCGCGTCGCGAGCCGCTCGTTGTTCGAGCACCATTCGCGTGCTGACCGCTCCCTCGGCCAGAGACTTTAAGTTGGTGTTGATCGCGTCGGCGGTGCGGTACTTGGAATAGGCCGAGAAGATGTCGCGGCGATAGTCGCCGAGTGGCTTGTCGGCGAAGTCTCGTTCGAGCACCGCGATCTCCTGCGGCCGCTTCAGCCGCGCGAGCAGTTCGTCGAGGTTCGAGTGCAGTCCCTGCCACCAGTCCCGTTCGCGCCGGGCCAGTTCGAGACCGGCCTGCTGCTGAAGGACATCGGCGCGGTGCTCGCCCAACTCGGGACTCTCGATCACCGCGAGGACTTGACCTTCCGCGACGCTCGCCCCCACGAGGACCGCCATCTTCCGCACGAGTCCCTCGACGGGCGACTTCACGGCGACGTGCCGCGTGCCGTTGTAGTCGATGCGCCCCGGCACCGTGCGAGTCGGCTGCAACGTGCGTCGCTCGACCGGCGCGACGACGATCCGCGCGGCCCTCCACTTCGCATCGGTCAAACTCACATGACTCTTCAGTTCGGCCGCCGAGTCATTCCGCACCGTAGTGGACTCGGAGTGCCCGACACGCGACACGGGCTGCCACGCTTGATACGCAGCCACCGACGCACCCGCACCACCCAACACAGTAATGATCGTGAACCAACGATTTTTCATGAGGACAACCTTATGCCGGGCGAGTGAACGGCCCCGCGTGAGAACTCAAATGCCACCCGCACTCGGAGCGAGGAGTATCTGCAAGATGTGCGCAAGCGTCTCTGATCGTCCACGCGGTGAAATGAACCGAACGCGGACCTTTCCGATAGAAGTCGGCACGCAGCGAGCCTAATTTTGACTTTTTTCGGTCACATCAAGGCGGACGGAAGAGCGACTGTCGGGCAGAGGCCGACAGCGACTAGTGCGTCGTCATCCCTAAGAATTGGGGTTCTGTGAGCGGCACGGCGCTAGCCGCCGTGCCGCTCACAGGGTCAGCCCCAAAATCTTGGTTTGACGACGCACTAGCTCGCGATCTGGATCAGCAGCGCGACACGCGCAGCAAAGTGCGCAGCGAGACCGCATCGAGATATGTGCCGAGGAACTGCGAAGGCGTCGTCGGTGAAATGACCGGCGCGGGTCGAGTCACTCGCGGCACAGGCGAGATCCAACACGGAGGAGCCTGCCACTCGATGAACAACGACGCCATCGAATTGGCTTCGGCTTGGCAACTCACAAACGGATCATAGAACGGGGCACGATCGGGTTGGCCGTCTTGATCGTACGGTTCCTCCACATGCGGACTGGCCAGCAGTACGAAGTGAACATGCCAGCCGAAATCGACATGCGAGTTCACCGGTACTTCGGAGTGCTGTTCGCTCAAGTGCTCGATCTCAGCAGCAGAACTCGCCGCTTCGCCAACATCAGACCCGTGCGAGTGAAACATCGGCACCGGGGCCTGCCAGAGCGAGACGATCAAGCACAACCGGCCCAAGACGGCCAGCCCGCGTGCGATCGAACTCTTCAATGGACGCTGCCGAGACATCGAACTACTTTCATTCCACCGCATTCAATCCCGAGTGTGGGCAGACTCTAGTCCATTCGTGGGCACTGTCAATCGCAGGGAAAAAACGGCTCTCCACCACCCCTGTTGAACAAAACTCATGAGCGGCAAGGCGCTCGCCGCCGGTCTGCCAATGTCGCCTTTCGCTCCGCGAAAGGACGCACTTTCGCGGAGCGAAAGGTGACTAAAGTGAGAGTGCCCTCGGCTGCGGTCCTTTTCTGCCTGACAACAACGGAGCTCCCGCAAGAACTGGCAGACTGAAATCGTGGAGTGCATTGCATTCCAAGCCCGCCGTTTCGGATAGTCTGCGACCGCGCAATTCGCGCGTTCGTTCTGTCAGTCTTCACTCGTGAGGCCCTGTCATGTCTGACCGTCCTGCTGACTCTGTTTCCAATACTCCGACTCCACCCAGCAAGAAGCCGCGCAATCCGGTGGAGCGTGTGATCGTCTGGGGCGGGATTGCTGCCATGCTCGGCCTTGCCGCTTATGAGGCACTCCACAAATACGGCTATGACTCGACCGTCAGCCGCATGAAAAAGATGGTGAGCGAAGACACCGAGAAATACATGAAGCTTTCCGAAGTCCGAGCGCTGATTGCCGGTTCGCCTACGGAAGCGAAGACGCCTCACCAGCGGCAGGCCTACAACACGATCAGCCTCAAATGGCCGAGCCTGTTCAAAGATTATCGCGTGGAACTCATCGTCGAGCGTGAAGGGAACGACCCGTTGGTCGCCGGCTTCAGCACGCCCGGAGGTATCGATCCGGCAGAAGAGGCTGCAAATAGAGAGGCACCGTCGAGCAGCGCTGGAGCACACGGCGCACCGACGATGCCACTCGCGATGACCTCGACCAGCGGAATGGGTGGTGAGCAAGGGAGACCTGGCGCCGCAGGACGTCCTGGTGGAGGAATGGGCGGTGCGGCGGCTGGCGGACCAGGGGGTGGTGCGCCACGCGGTCGCGGTTTGATCGCGATCGCTCAGCGCGAGGAAGTCGTCGCGGAACTCAAGGTGACCGAAGAACAGACCGCCAAGTTGACCGAATTGCAGGCCGCAGCTCGTGGTGGGTTCCAAGCGCTGCAAGCGGTTCCCGAAGCAGAGCGGCCCGCAGCCATGAAGACGATGCGTGAAGAACAGGAGCAGGCGGTCAGTGAAGTCCTCGACGCACCTCAGTTCGCACGCTTGCTGCAATTGACGTGGCGCGAAACGGGATTGGCCTCGGTCGAACGAGACGATGTCGCCAAGAGACTGGGGCTGAGTGACGAGCAACGGGAAAAACTCCTTCCCATTTTGGCCGATCGCCAAAGCGGCCAGCGTGCGTTGCGTGAAGCTCCTCCCGAAGAGGCCGCTCAGAAACGCAAGGAATGGGACGATCAGCTCCGCGCCGTCCTCACCGAAGACCAAGCCCAGCAGTGGGAAGAACTGCTCGGCGCGCCCGCTCCCGAGCCAGCGAAGGCCGCTCCGGCAGCAAACTGAATTAGAGCACGTTTCAAAACCTGTTTCGGTTGAAGAAAACTAGCCCGACGCGCAAGCGAGGGCTTCGCCATTATCGAAAGTTCAGCCGTCGCTTGCGCGTCGGGCTATTTTTGAAATGCTCTCCAGAGCCGATCCAAGACCCCTCAGCCCCGGCCCCTCTCCCCGCTAAGCCGGGGCGAGGGGAGCAAGGTGTCGGTCGCGCGGATAGTATGCGACCGTCTGGCGATGGCTTTCGTGTGGGAAGCTTGTGCTGCGCGGGTGTCTCAACGGATCGGCTTCGTGAACAGAGCATCGTTACTCGTCGTGCAGGGCGTCGAACAGGGCGCACGGTTTGAATTGGGCGAACGTCCCGTGTCGATGGGACGCGGCGTGCAGAACGAGGTCCGCATTCTCGACACCGAAGTCTCGCGGTTGCACGCGACTATTCAGCAAGTCAAAGACACGTTCGTTCTCACCGATCGCAACAGCTCGAACGGCACGCTGGTGAACGGCGTCGCAGTGCGATCGCATGTGCTGGTAGATGGCGACCAGGTTCAGTTGGGTCACACGCTACTGTTGTTCTCCGATGCCGAACGAGACAGCGTTTCACAGGCGGCTGCCGAGCGAGTCCAGTTCTTTCAGAAGAATGATCCCGCTGATCGCTCCAGCATCGTCAGCCAGTTGGACGGCCGCGCCGTACCGCGTTCCCTCTCTGCGGACTCACCCGAGGAGAGCGGTACGCCTTCCAATCTCACGGTTCTTTACCGAATTGCGGAAGAGGTCGTGCGGCCGTCGGTGTCGATCGACCAAACGCTGCAGCGCATCCTCGATCTCACCATCGCAGCGGTCGGTGCGGATCGTGGCTGCGTGCTGCTGACCGACCCGCAATCGGGTGCGATCCGTCCGCAAGTGGCGGGACAGCGCGGAATGTCCGAGCCGGGTTCGAGAATGCCGGTCTCGCGCACGATCGTGGACTACGTTCTCAAAAATAATCAGGGCGTGCGGACGGCGGACGCTCAGCACGACAGTCGCTTCGATCCGGCACGCAGCATCGTCCAAGCCGGGATTCGCGAGGCCATGTGCGTTCCGATGCAGGGCCGCCACGAATTGATGGGCGTGATGTATCTCGACATCACCACGCCCGCCGACCGCCTGCTGTTGCAGGGCAAGGCGGCCGGGTTTCGTGAGGACCAACTGCGACTGCTCGTGGCCATCGGGCGACAGGCGGCGCTGGCGGTCGAGAACAACCGCTACCAGCAGGCGTTCGTCAAAGCCGAGCGATTGGCGGCGATGGGGCAGACGATCGCGACGCTCAGCCACCACATCAAGAACATTTTGCAGGGTATTCGTGGCGGCAGTTATCTGATCGACATGGGTCTCAACGATCACAACGAAGACCTCGTGCGCAAGGGCTGGCACGTCGTCGATAAGAACCAGCACAAGATCTACCACCTCGTCATGGACATGCTGAGTTTCAGTAAGGATCGCAAACCGGCGCTCGCTCCGGCTCAACTCAATGAGACTGTCGGCGACGTGATCGAATTGATGCAGGCCCGCGCTACCGAATGCTCGGTCGATCTTCAGTTTCAGCCCGACACCAATCTGCCAATGTGTACGTTCGATGCCGACGGCATTCACCGTGCGGTGCTGAACATCGTGACCAACGCGATCGACGCTGTCGAAGGTTCCGACCACGCCGTGGTGAAGGCCGAGACCGGCTTGCACGTCGAAAGCGACATGCTGTGGGTCGCGGTGTCAGATAACGGGCCGGGGATTCCGGAAGACCAGCTTGGGCGTATCTTCAACGTGTTTGAATCGACGAAGGGAGCGCGCGGCACCGGCTTGGGACTGGCCGTCAGCTTGAAGATCATCCGCGAACACGGTGGCGACATCGCGGTCGAGAGTCGCCTCGGCGAAGGCTCACGATTCACACTCGCATGGCCGCGCCTGGATGACGATCACCAACTCGGCGATCCCGCACGCGGCTGAACTTGATCGCGTCAGCCTCAACCTAGAGGGCGCGGCAGAACCACAGATTTCACAGATGGGACGGATCAGACGAAGACCAAGATCTCTTTTCTCCTCTTCGTTCGCATCTCTCTTCATCTGTGAAATCCGTGGTCAGCCTTTGCTTCAACCGTGCGTCTGCCACTGAAGTGCGTGCCAAGCGACACGGGTTCACCTGACAACGGCTTCGCTCATCGAGTATCTTCGCGGTGAGTTCTGAGCCTCTTCCGGCGGAGAATGCGATGCGTCGGTCATGGTGGTCTTGGTTAGCGGTCTTCGTTGCGGGCTGGATCGTGTCCGCGATGGAGGCTGTTCGCGCGCAGGATTCAGACCGCGACGTGGTCGGTTTGCGCGGCGGTGCGGTGTCGGAGCGGGAGGTCTTGCGGACGCTGGACGAAGCGCGGCGGGTCATTGCGGCAAAGCAGTTTCATTCAGCCGTGCAACTGTTGCAGTCAGTACTCGACCGCGAGGAAGACTTCTTTGTCGAGCAAACGCTGCGGCGTGACGGCGATGACGTTCGGGATGACCGCGACGGACAGGGCGGCGTCAAAGCGGTCGCTCTCAAACTGTTGAGGGAGCTGCCGAAGGAAGGTCTCGCCGCGTATGAACTCGATTATGGAGCGGCCGCGCGCAACCAACTTTCTCTCGCGAGGGACGATGACGACTTCGACCAGATCGCGACGGTGGCTCGGCGGTTCTCACTGACTGCCGCCGGGTTCGAGGCCACAGTGCTGCTCGCCGCACGGGCCTCCGATTGCAACCGACCGCTCGAAGCGGCGCTACTACTCGACACGTTGAAGGGCCACTCCGTCGCCGCTCAGAAACGTACCGCTTCGTTCCTATTGAATGTCGCTACCTGCTGGCATCGCGCGGGGCGCGCCGACCGCAGCCTGGAGACGCTGCAAGAATTGAAGCGGCTGGCGTCGGGCAAGTCGCTGCGCATCGGTGGTCGCGATGTGACGCTGTTCGCTCGCGATGACGAGGCCGCTGCGTGGTTGGCAACTCTCGTGGGATCGTCATCGCAGTCAACGATGCTGGTCGAATCCTGGGCAATGCCCGGTGGCAGCGCGACGCGCAATGAATCGGCCGGACCGGCCAGTCCCGTCGGAGGTGATCGGTGGCGCGTTTCATTGGTCGAACATCTGGCTGTTGTCGGTCGGCCCAACATGGCAGAGGCGGGCAAGTCGCTCCCTAATGGAACCCTCCCACCGCGATTCACACCCGGTCGCTTTGAGGCTCCCCGTTATGAATCGCGAATGGTGAACGGGAAGTTGGAAGCCTTTCGAATCAACTCCCCAGGTTCGTCGCCAATGAACGAACAGCGACGAACACAAATTGAAGGATTGATCACGAGGGAACAGTCGGCCCTGCGCGACGATTCTCGTATCGCGTTCCCTGCTGCGCTACCCCTGGTCATCGGAGAGACCGTTGTCTATCGCACGATCGCCGATGTTACGGCCGTCCAACTCCGCACGGGTGAGCTACTCTGGCGGTCGTCGTTGACTGACGGAGCGCTGACTCGGCTTTGGACCGAGATCAACATTTCAGCGAATGGCCCAGGAGTGCGCAATGCGAATGAAGCGATCAACGCGGCGCTGTCGGCTCATGCGCGACGGCGTTTGTTTCGTGATGCTGCTGCGGGGACGCTGAGCAGCGACGGAAGAACCGTTTTCGCGTTGGAGGAGCTCGATCCATCGAACAGCAATGCGGTTGCCAACGCCATGCGAGGCATGGCCGAACCCACCGCGACGAACAAGCTCGTGGCTTACGATCTGGCGGGCGGACGAATGCTGTGGGAAGTCGGCGGGCCGCGCGGGGCGAAGCCGGTCGAGTTGTCCGGCCACTTCTTTTTGGGACCGCCGCTGCCGCTCGATGGTCGGTTGTATTGCCTCGCCGAAGTGCAGGGCGATCTGCGGTTGTTGGTCCTCGAACAGACGGCCGATCGCGGGGCGGTGAAGATCGACTGGTCGCAGACTTTGGTCGCGGTCGATCGCCCGGTGTCGTCGAGTCCGCTGCGGCGACTGGCGGGGCTTAGCCCTTCATTTGCCGACGGCATCCTCGTCTGCCCCACTTCGTCTGGAGCCGTGATCGCGATCGACATCGTGCGGCATCTGCTGTTGTGGGGGCACCCGTACACTTCCACCGCGGCCGTCGATTCGGTCGAGTTTGCCGCACCGATGTTCCGTCGCGCCCGAACGGTATCGCCGTCGGTTGATGATGCCGATGAGAAGTCACGCTGGGTTGATTCCTTGCCGCTGATTGCCGATGGCCGGGCGATCGTGACGCCGCGCGATGCCGATGTGCTGCTGTGTCTCGATCTCGTGGACGGTCGTTTGTTGTGGAGCTTGCCGCGCGGCGAATGGCTCTATCCCGCGTGCGTCGTCGAGGGGCGAGTCGTGCTGGTCGGACGCGACGGATTGGCGGCGTTTCAACTGAGCGATGGCAAGCCGGTCGATACGTTTGCGAGCATCGGTGTCGAACCGGCCGGTCGCGGTGTGCGTGTTGGCTCGCGTTACTTCCTGCCGCTGGCCAACGGCGAGATCGCGACGGTCGATCTGAACTCGGGCCGCATCTTGGCGCGGGCCAAGCTGTCGGAAGGCCGCGTCCCCGGCAACTTGATCGCCGGAGCGGGAGCCATCGTGTCGCAGAGTGCTGGCGATCTAATCGCCTTCGCTCCGCTCCGCGACATTGAAACGCAAATCGCCGAACAACTGAAAGCGGATTCGCAACAAGCCGCCGCGCTGGCGTTGCGCGGCGAGCTGCGACTGCATCGCGGAGACGAAGCGGCGGGACTGGCTGATCTGCGCGAGTCGCTCCGTCGGCAGCCCGATCCGCGCGTGAAGTCGATTCTTGCCGCGACGCTCTTGGCGGGACTGCGAGGCAATGCGGCCCTCGTTCACGACCGAGCTGCGGAACTGGAAACACTGACTTACGATCCTCAACAACGCAACGAATTTCTCAGGATCTATGCCAAGCGGCTCGAAGAAGCGGGTGACCGGCGCGGCGCGTTCACGCAGTGGATGCGGATGGCCGAGACCGCACGGTTTTTGAATGACCTCGATCCGATCACGTCGAGCCATGCGGTGCGGACGGATCGCGTGGTCCGAGCGAGGTTGGTCGAAATGGTTGAAGCCGCTTCGCCCGAAGAACGCGAAGTGTTCGACGCGATCGTCGCCGAGCATGTTGCCGCCGGCCGCCAGCGTGCGGAAAAAAAATCACCCCTCGCCCCGGCTTTGCGGGGAGAGGGGCCGGGGGTGAGGGGTTCTTCGATCGGCGGGCCACAATCAGAACTCGACGAGCATCTCGAACAGAGCCTGCGGTTCTTCTCAGGACTGCCGCGCGTCGAGCAACGGTTGTTCGAGCAAGTCGTCTCGATCGACGGAGCGACTCATTCCGAACGATTGCTCGAACGCTTTGCCGCCTCCACCGATCCGGCCGTTGCCGCGCAAGCCATCGTGCGGCTGACGCGCGATCTGCTGCAAGCGAATCGGATCGGGGAGGCAATCCCGTGGATCGAACGGCTGCGCGACGACTTTGCGGAACAGAAATGCCTCGACAATCAAACCGGCCGTACAGAAACCGGTCGCAGCTTGGCCGAACAGTTTCTGAAGCGCGATGACGTGTGGAAGCGATTGGCCGTCGTGTCGGTCTGGACCGCCGGGCCGATTGACGTGAGCCGCAAGCCGCGCGAAGTTTCTGAACAACAGACGAATGTTCCTCCGACCGTCGTGCCGGTGGAAGTCGTCTCGCGTCGCGGAGTGCTGTTCGACGGTTGGTCGTTCGAGACGGACGGCAGTGCCAAGACGCTGACGGCACGCGATCCCGACGGCCGCGTCCGCTGGAAGGTCGCCATTCCGCCCGATGCGGCACTCGGCGAACTGAACGGGTTCAACACGCGCGGCGCAGTCAGCGGTGCCGAGTTGCATGTTCAAGACCGCTGGCTGGCACTCAACTTCGGTACACACTTCGTGATGTTTCAGGCGGTCGATCCCGATCAGGCTCCGCGCGCCGCGTGGCAGCAGACGCTTCGACCGAGCGGGATGTCTCGATCCGAGATGCTGTTCGCGCAACGCGGGATGCGGGTGCGCGTGCTGCCCAACGGACAGGTCGTTCCGCTGGGAGGCGGTTCGTCCAACTTTCGGATCTTCGGTCAGTTGGTCGGTCTCACGCACGAGGTCGCGGTCTACATCGTCGGACAGAAACTGTGCGCTGCAGAACTCGATTCGGGACGGTTGGCATGGTCGCGAACGGACATGTTGCCTGGGACCGTGGCGGCATCGGTGGATGAGACCGCCGTGTCGATTCAGCCCGATTCCACACGCGATATCACATTGCTGCGGACGCTCGATGGAGCCGATCTGGCGAAGCGTCGTTGGAAAGGAAGCGACGCGCCACTGTGGCAGCGCGGAACGCTGCGTCTGGGCGTACAGCATCCGAAGCTCGAAGAGCGAGTTCTGGTGCTGCGTGACCTTGCAAAGGACGCCGAGGTCTGGAGCCGACCGCTGGGAGTGAAGGACGTGGCGACCCTGATCGATGACCGCGACGTGGCGATTCTCGCAGAGCACGAGGATCATTCGCGCTGGGTCGTGATCGGACTGGCGGACGGCCGTGAGAAGTGCCACGCCGAGTTGCCGATTGAGTTGAACGCGGGGCGCTTTACGAAGCTGTTCGTGCAGCGGCAGCCAGACCAAGACATCGTCCTCATCGGTGAACCGTCGCCAACCGGAAACGTCAACGCTTTCGATGGCCTCGTGTGTTCGATCTCGCGCACGGATGGCAAGCGGCTGTGGTCCACGCCCGTGAAGAACGCCACATTCGATCGACTGCAACCGACACGGTCGCCCGTGTTGTTGCTCGTGAGTCAGGCGGGTGGAGCCGCGGACCCGTTCTCCAACCAAAGCCTGCTCTCGGCCACGCTGCTGGATAAACGAACCGGTCGGCTGCTGTACTCAACGCAAGAACAGTCGTCGAATTCGGTGCCGCGATTGGAGCCTAATCCCGACCAACGCCGCATCGTGGCCAACTTCCACGGCTGGCAGTTGGACCTGACGTTCCCGGAGCCGAAACCGTAGTCCGGACCCCTCAGGTCCGGACCACGCCACTTGTTCATGATGAGAGGTTCATTCCGTTTATGTGCCGCGTTTCGATTGGCATCCGCCTCGTTCCAGCCACGCCGTCTCTTACCACGAGGCTGCGTGGCTCGATCTGCCGTGTTGGATTGGCTGTGCTGCTCTGGTTGGGCGTTTACGGTTGTGGCTCATCGGCTACGCCTGTGGGCGATGGCGCCGAGGCCGATGCCAAATCTGCTGCGTCCAATGAACCTCTTGATCCGTCAGTTGTCAATCCGCGCGACGTACCACCGGGGCGAGACAATCTCCTGGTGTCGTTGAAGGTCTATTCGACGCCACCGGGTTGCCTCGTGTTTGTCGGGACCGATGTTGTGCGCGGTGGCGGAGAGACGCTCGCGCAGACGCCACTGGAAGTTCAGGTGCCGCGCGGGCATGTGGTCATTTCGGTTGAGAGGCCGGGCGGACGGCGGGCCTCGCGCGAGGTGGAAGTGCCTGCCGTGGAAGAGTTGGAGTTTGATGTGGAGACGCCACTCGACGAGGGAGATGTGCTGGCGGAGCCGTCGCTTCTGAACGCGCCGTTCTTTGAAGCCGCCGTCGGCAAGTCGCTGGAATTGAAGTCGCTCAATTCGCCCGAGAAAGACTTCGATCCGTTTGTCGAGGCGGACGGCAAGACGATCTGGTTTGTGAGTGATCGTGGCGGACGGCGCGGTGTTTATGTAGCGACGCGCCCGTCGCTCTATCACGATTTCGAGGCGGCTCAACTGGTGGCCGAATCGAGCGGGGCCGATCTCCCCGCGTCGCCGTCCGTCACCGAGAACGGACTGATGCTCGTGTACGCCGTCCCCGAGAAAGCCCGGATCTGGCAATTGACTCGCACCGACAACACGTCGCCGTTCAAAAAGAAGGAGATCATCCGGACAGACGAGAAGACCGATCGCGCGTGGCGATCGTCGCAGGTTTCGGCCGATGGTTTGCGGCTCTATTGGACCGAAGAAGGTGGCGACGAGCTGCTGTCGCGCGCCGCGGTGCGGGCGTCGAGTCGCAAGCTGTTCGGCAAGACGTTGAAGTTTGAACTGCTCGACCATCATCCGCATCTGTCTTCGGACGGCCTGCGTCAGTTTGCGTTCGACGGAGTGAAGCTGCAACGGGCGCGGCGCGGCTCGATCAAGCAGTCGTTTGGTCCGCCCGAAGTCATTGGCGAATTGCAGCTCGACAACTACAAGGTCAGCGCGCGGCACCGCCAGTTCTGGGTGACAGATGACGAGCAGTGGCTGTTCTATTGTGACGACCCTCGCGCGGGAGGCGACTTGTTTCTCGTGCGGCTGAGCGATGGGCCGGCGTGGGGAAGATCGTTCGTCGGCAAGTCGATCGCGGCGAAAGCCGTCGTTGCGAAGTCCGCTGATGAACCGGTCCCGATGACCAAGCCGGTCGAAGCGCCCGTCGATCCGCTGACGTTGCCGCTGCCCTACACGACTCATTGGACCGCGCTGTCGAAGCGGCTGGCGGCGGGCGACGGGGACGAGGCACTCGCGCTGGCTCAACAAGCGTTGGGTAACGCGGCTCTCGCACAGGACCGCACGCTGGTGACGTGGGACATCGAAGTGGCCGAGCATGTTGCCGAATTCCGGCGCGATGTGATTCGCGCTGTCGAGGCTCTCCAGCCGGGATCGACCGTCCGCGTCGGGGGAACTCGTTTCGACTTCGACCGTCGCGACGGGAACGAGCTGCATCTCAAGTTGAAAGACAAAGGGGTTGTCAAAAAAATCAGTGATCTCGCGCCCGGCGATCTCGTCATGCTGGCGGATTCGGGGCCGGAGAAAGGCGACGCAGCCAAAGCCTTGCGATGTGGAATCTATCTCCATTTTCAAGGCCAATTGTTCGACAAGGTCGCGGAGAGCTGGCTGAAGCGGGCTGCGGGCGAAGGCGACAGCTTCATCGCACGACTTGCCGCGCGGTCGCTCATTCAAGGTCAGAAGGAGATCGCTCGCCAAAAATTCTCGGACGGGATCGGCTTCCTCGACGAAGCCATCGCCGTGGCACCCACGTCCGATTCCGGGAAGCAAGCCGCGAAGGAAAAGGAAACGCTCTACGACAAACTCCAATGGGAACAGGTTGGCAAACGGAAGTGGAAGCGCGGTGAATTGGGAGAGTTCCTCGCGGACGACGTGCGGTCGAATGGCTCGTATCTGAAGTCGGACCAGCAGTACGGCAACTTGGAAGTGACGTGCGAATGGAAGGTGATCGGGCCGACCGCGATGGGTGGCGTCTACCTGCGCTACGATGGTCGCGGGAACCCGTTCGAGAACGGAGCGAAGATTCATCTGGCGAATGACCTCGCCCAGAAAAACGTCGATCAGTATTCGACCGGATCGCTGTTCGGCTCAGACCCGCCGCTGTCGAACGCCAGCTTGCCCGAAGGCAAGTGGAACACGCTGCGCATCCGCGTGCGAGGCGACAAGGTACAAGTCGCGATCAACGGCAAGGACGTGCTGAAGGCGACGCTCAACAAGGATGTTCCCGAGCGTGGCCACGTCGTGCTGGACGGAGTGGCGGGTGGGATCAGCTACCGCAAGGTGCTGGTGTTTGAACTGCCGAAGGGTGAGTGAGCAACACGCGGGGCCGCGATCCCTGTCCTATTGCGAAGCATCACTTCTATGAGGACGACTTACGCGTCATTTTCCAGCAATTCGTTATCTGCCAATGCAGATTCATATTTTTGAAAGATGCTCTTGAACACGGGAGACCATTTCACTTGCTGGCTCACATCCCAAAGTCGAAATATCAGTATTACCGTGAATGCAACCAGAAATGCGACGGGCTCGTTTGAGTACACCCCCAAACCGATGATGGCACCGGAAGGGATGAGATAGCCCAATTCGGCGACAAATTTGGTGTCCGACTTTTGTTTCAATATCGCGTGAACAATGTACTGTTCGATCGGTGTGAAATCGGGCCTCGCCATGTCAATTCGCCTTATTCAATTGCCGAGGCAATCGCAACATAGAAACACGCGCTTAGGTTCGGCGCAGAAATAACTGTCGCAGATTGTCGTGGTTCGCTCCGCGAACCAACGTTGGTTCGCGGAGCAAACCACGACAATTAATTCTGCGCCGATCCTTAGTGCAATTCACCCACTGCCAGCTTTCATCTACGGCAGGAACCCGCGTTCGCGCAGTTCCTGAATGTTGTCCGGCGCGCTCTGCATGATGCGATCGCTGGCGTAGCGGAGGACGGCGAAGCCAGCCAGCGGTTGGGGGGCCGTCAGAATCGCGACGTGTTCCTCTTCCTCATCGTCGAGTTGCTTGTTGAGCTTCGCGACGACCTCTTCCACGCTGTCGCTGACGATCCGTTTGGGACCGCTTTGGTTTTGCAACTTGAGGTTCGAGAACGACGCCGACCGCGCGAGAATGAACTGAGCGAGGTCTTCGTCGTCGGAGTCCTCGAAGAAGTCTTGGAACTCGGGCTGCGCGTTGTCGGGCGTGATGATCAGCGGCCGCGTGATCTTGACCTCACCTTTCGTGATGCTGACCGTCTTGTCCGCCCCCAGTCCCGACAGGACGAGGAAATACGGCAGGTCCGAAGCTCCGAACGTGAAGAGCGAGTACCGCACGGGTCGCACGATTTCGACCGCGTCCCAGGCCGCTCGAAATCGACGCTCATTGCCAAAACCATCGACTGGAAACACGGTGAAGACTCCTCGAATCACAGATCACACGAACGAACCGAACTTCGCCGCGAAGACACGGACCAGTTGAGTCGATGCTCTAGGCGAACACAAGTGAAGTCCCTTGCACGGCGCCCAGGTCCATCGCATTGCCAAACGTAGGGTGTGTGGAGTCTTCGGAACACACCCGGCAATTCACGGGGAACTCGGTGCGTTCCGAAGACTCCACGCACCCTACACAGATGCCGCGTCTCAAACGGGTATTGGCCCGGTCACATCGTTGCACCTGCTTGACAGCTCCCGGCTCTGCCAGAAGAATCAGCCGCTCTTCAAGAGAGTTCGTGTCGAGCATTCACTTGAACCTGCCACGCTGCACCGTCGCCATGAGACGGCAGCTTTACCCGGACTTCGATTTCGACAGAGGAAAGACGACATGAGCGGACCGATCGTGCGAACCGGGACGACCCCGGAATTTTGGAAGAACTACGACGCCATCTTCGGCGACAAGAAGAAGGCCGCCGCTCCTAAGAAAGTCGTGGCCAAACCTGCCGCGAAGTCCGCAGCCAAACCCGTCGCCGCGAAGCCAGCCGCCGCCCAGCCCGCAAAGAAGGCCACCAAGAAAGCGGCGAAGAAGAAGTAGTTCAGCGGAGCCATTCGCTCGAAGAGAAGCCCCCGTTCCTACGGGGGTTTTTCGTTGAGTGAATTTGAACGGGCTGTCGTGCCTGGCCCGCGTTGTAATCAATCTTGGGAATTGAGATGCCAGCCGCCGAAGTCCGTGCCGAGACTGTTCCCTCCAAATCGTGCGACCTGCTGCTCCTCATCGCAGTCTGGTTGAGCCTGCTCGTGTACGGAGCGATCGCCGCCCCGATCCCGGCCGTGAATGAATCACACTACCTCACCAAGGCTCGGCATTTCTGGCAGCCCGAGTGGTGCGCAAATGACTTTTTTCTCGCTTCGCCCAATGCGCACACAGTCTTTTTTGTCGCGATCGGTTGGCTGATGCCGTGGTTGTCGTTCGAGCAAACCGCGTGGGTCGGACGCATGGTGGCGATGCTGATCCTCGCGGTCGGATGGATCAGCCTGATCTCGAAGCTGCTGCCGCGACGCGAGGCTCCGCTGCTCGCGTGTTGGATGTTTCTCGCGCTGCAATCCTGTGGCAACTTGTCGGGCGAGTGGCTCGTCGGTGGGATTGAGGGAAAGGTCATCACCTACGGATTGTTGTTCGCGTCGCTGGGCCAGATGCTTCGTGAACGGATTGTTTTGGCGGGAGCGTTGGCGGGACTGGCGATCTCCTTTCACCCCGTCGTCGGCGCGTGGAGCCTGTTGGCGTTCGCAGGAGCGACGTGGATGAAGTGCGCGTTCGATGACCGGCGCGAAAACACGGACTCACCAAAGCCTGACGCGCACGCGAAGAATGCTCAACATCCGAACCTTCGCTTGCGCGTCAGGCTTCAGCGGGCGGTAGACCAATACCGGCTGCTCGCACTGCTGTTTCTCACTCTGCTCGCCCTCCCCGGCCTCATCCCCGTCGTGCAATTGCTGCTCGAACCGGCTCCCGACGCGACGAAGCGCGCCGCCACGTACATTCAGGTTTATTATCGACTCGCCCATCATCTCGACCCGATGCTGTTCCCGCTAAGGGCGTATGCCAGTTATGCGGTCCTGTTGCTGCTGTGGGGAGTCGGCTTGAGGCGCGAACCTCATTCGGACGCGAGGCGACTGTTCGATCGAGTTGTCGCGTGGTCGGTGGTGTTTGCATTGGCGGGACTGCTCGTGGGAGCGGGATCTCGTCCGGCAGCGACGATGCCGTGGTTCATGGAACGAGCGACACTGCTCAAGTTCTATCCGTTTCGGTTGGCCGATGTGCTCGTTCCTCTGGCGGTGAGCGTTGTGACTCTCGAATGGTTGGACCGGAAGGGGAGGCTAGGGGCCGGCTCATCAATCAATTTCCCTTCGTGGCGGATGCCGCCAGCATCCGAGCCGACACTGCCAGCGTCGGCCACGACAGTGATTTCAGCGCCCGGCCTAACGCCCAAGAGTTGTCTCTGCGCAGTGCTGTTTGTTCTGGCTCTGGGGCGAGCACACTCGGTCGTTGAGACCAACCGTTACTCGAGAGAACTGCGAGCGGACTGGATCGATGCGTGTCGGTGGATCGACGGACATCTCCCTCACGACGCACTCGTGCAGGCTCCGCATAACGGCTGGGCGTTCAAGTGGTTTGGCAGACGAGCCGAATACGTGGCGTTCAAGGACTGCCCGCAGGATGCCGCTGGGATCGTCGAATGGAACCGTCGCCTCAACTTCCTGAAGAAGTGGTACGAGGACCAATACGTCGATCAGTTCTATTCGGCCGACGAACTGCGCGGCCTGCGTCGCGAGACGGGCATCACGCACCTGCTGACCGACCGGCTGGGGCCGTTGGAGTTGGAACCGGTCTACCGCAACGAGACGTTTCAGGTGTACGACCTCTCGTCGCTCGATTGAGGTCGGTTTAGTTTGTAAGGCAACCGACCTGCCGCACCAAGAATCGAAGCCTGAAGCGCAAGCGAAGGGAAAGTTGCCGAGCATCCTTCGCTTGCGCTTCAGGCTTCGATAGGTCCGGTTTTTCTTGCCATGACGAGCGGGGAAAAATCCTTTCCCGTTTTCGCGATAGGTTTCCGTGCGGCCGTCGTATCTCTCTCCAGAGGCTTCGATGAACAGCATTCCGCTCACACAACCGACACTGCTCGTTCGCATTCGTGATGCTCGCGATCAGGAGGCGTGGGGGCGGTTCGTCGATCTCTACGCACCGTTGGTCTACGGGTTTCTCAGCAAGCGAGGTTTGCAGGATGCCGACGCGGCCGATCTGACTCAGGACGTGATGAGGCAGGTGGCGCTGGCGGCTCACAGTTTGGAATACGACCCGAAACGAGGCTCTTTTCGCGGGTGG
>JAYVDI010000012.1:0-4107 GCA_043749505.1 Schlesneria sp.
TCCTCTCCCACGCCCCGCGCATGGAGCAGACGGCGATGATGCTGATCGACGCCTTCGAGCCGGAAGGGATCACGCGGCTGGCGAAGGACAGCATCTTCATGATGCCGCATCTCGGCGTGCTGGCGTCCGTCCAACCCCGCGCCGCAATGGAGGTCTTCGAGCGAGATTGTTTGATTTACCTCGGCACGTGCATCGCCCCGAAGGGCCTTGCGAAACCGGGAACTCCGATCTGTGGCTACAAGTTTTCGGGAGCGTTGCGAGACTCGGGCGAACTCCGTTTCGGCGATCTCCAACGACTGCGTCTCGGTCGAGGAGAGACCGCCCAGGTCGAACTGTTTCCCGCCCGAGGCTTCGACGTCGGCGCAGGCCCCGGCAAACCGCTCACCCGTACAATTCACGGCGGCGCGTCAGGAATCATCCTCGACGGCCGAGGTCGCCCACTCACGCTGCCCACTGACCGCGCGATATGCCGAGAGACGGTGAGACGCTGGAACAAGGCGATGGAGATGTACCCGGAATGAACGACGTCCGAGCAATCGCAGTGATGGCGAAGCTCCGGTCCTCTCGCCCCGGCTTTGCGGGGAGGGGTTAGGGTGAGGGGTTTCAAATGTTGAGTCGTTACAGGCGATGAAGCCATGAAATGGTTGATGATGGTGTTTCGATGGTGTCTCTATGGGTGGGCCGGACTATCCGGACTGCTCATGGTAGTGACTCTCCATTCACTAGCTTTTATGGTCGATTTGACCATTGAGAATCAGATGAATGAGATCCTGCTTGTGACACCGATCGGTACTGTTGGGAAAGAGGGAGGACGACACCTGCTGCCGGTGTCGATGACGGGTTCCATCAACTTCCCCGCAAGACAGTCGTCACGATTCAGGCTCGTTCCCGGAGAAAGTGTCTCCATTTCGTATGACATGGACGACATCAACTTTTCCGAGATTGTTGTCGAGAATCAGCAAGGCGAAGCTCGTCAATTGGTGGTGGATCCAACCCCAACACAGAACCAATATCACGGACCTGCACAGCCGAGCTTCTCCATCAATGATTGGAACGAACTGGAGCTATTGTCCGACGCCGTCAAGGCAGTCCCACTTGAACCACATCCTTACCAACTTGTGTGCCGCTTTCTTGTGTTCATCGTCTCACCGTGGATTCTGTTGGGGCTGTTGAAAGTGATCTCACGTCGGCAGAAGTCATTGAAACACTCCGAAGTCTCCTCACCCTAACCCCTCCCCGCAAAGTCGGGCGAGGGGACAAGGCGAAGACAAGGCTCAGTAAACCAGTGGACTCATTCATGGCTCAGGCATACACACCCGGATTGACGGTTTCGCGCGGCGGCTCGTGTCGGCGGCGGCGCGTGTTGCCGATTGTGGGGGACGTGCTGGTGGCGGCGGGGCAGGCGGTGGCGGCGCGCGATGTCGTGGCGAGGACGATGATGCCGGGAGACGCCACGCCGGTGAATCTGGCCAAGCGGTTGGGTGTCTCGGCGGGGGATCTCGTGCGGTCGCTGCTCAAGCAGGTTGGGGATCGCGTTGAGGTTGGCGAGCCGCTCGCGCGGACGAAGGGCTTCTTCGGGTACTTTCAGACGGACGTGCCGTCTCCCGTCGCGGGAGTGATCGAGTCGGTGTCGAAGGTCACGGGGATGGTCATCTTTCGGGGTGAGCCGCTGGCCGTGCAGGTGCTCTCGTACCTGACGGGGTTGGTGGTCGAAGTCATTCCGAACGAGGGCGTCGTCGTCGAATCCGAGGCCGCGCTGATTCAGGGGATCTTCGGCGTGGGAGGCGAAACGTATGGGACGCTGCGTCTCGTCGCGAAGACTCCCGACGAAGACTTGACGGACGCACACATCACGCCCGACTTGAAAGGCTGCGTCGCAGTGGGAGGCCGTCGCATGACCGGGGCCGCCGTGCGGAAGGCGATTCAAGTCGGCGCGGCGGCCGTCGTGGCGGGAGGGATCGACGATCACGACCTGCGCGAAATCCTCGGCTACGACCTAGGAGTGGCCGTCACCGGGAACGAGAAGCTCGGCACAACGATCATCATCACCGAGGGCTTCGGCGACATCGCGATGGCGCGGCGGACGTTTGAGTTGCTGAAGTCGCACGAGGGACGTGAGGCGTCGGTAAACGGTTCGACACAGATTCGCGCCGGGGTGATGCGGCCGGAGATTTTGATTCCGCTCGGGACACTGAACACCGAAGAGAATCACAGGCTGGCAGCCTGTGCCACGGAGCGTGAAGCGGGATCGTTGGAGATCGGTGCGCCGGTGCGGATCATCCGCGAGCCGAACTTTGGATCACTCGGCTCTGTCACGGGGATGCCTCACGAACCGAGGCTGCTGGAGTCGGAATCGTTTGCGCGCGTGGTCGAGGTGAAGCTGGCCAACGGCTCGCAAGTCATCGTGCCCCGTGCCAATGTCGAACTGATTGAGGGGTGAGGAATGGAGTCGAGTGCTAATTGTCGAGCGTCGAGCGCCAGCCGATGTGTGGTTGGTGGTGGTGCGAATGCTACGTGCTCAGTACCGAACAGTCAGACTTTGCCAAGCAAGGTGTCATGCACCGCGCGGGCGTTGCTGCTAATGCTGGTCTGTCTTTTGTGCGATTCGTTCCTTCCAACCATCGCGTTCGCCGCCGAACCAATTCGTCCGCCTTCAAATCTCAGGGCGGAAGACGTTCCCAACGACGCGGGGACTGCTTTGAAGATCACTTGGGACTTATCGCCGGATGACAACGGCAAACCCCTAAATCCAGTCGCACGCTATATGGTTCATATCGAAGGACGAACGAAGTTCTTTCGGCTTGATTGGAACCGAATCAGGGATTTTATGCCTCCGGTCTTCAATGGCGGAGACAAGGTAGTGACATATAACTTTGATGTTTCTGCTTCTTCAAACCAGTTCGTCTTCACGGAAGCAAAGGCTGAAAGTACCTATTCGATCGCAGTTCAATCTGTTCCAGCAGATCGAAGTCTTCCGAAGTGGGTGAGCATCCAAGGCGTCAAATCGAAGATCAATTGGTTCAACAATACCAAACTCTCATTCGCCATCATCCCGCTCGCCGTCTGCGGCGCGGTCATCGTTTGCACGGAACTGGCTCGGCGGGGGAAGCCGTTTTATGTGCGGCCGATTGCCGGGTTGCAGGCGATTGAAGAGGCGGTGGGTCGCGCGACGGAGATGGGGAAGCCGATGCTCTTCGTCCCCGGCATTCAGGATATGAACGAGATCGACACCGTGGCGGGGCTGACGGTGTTGTCGAGCGTCGCCAAGCTCGCGGCGGAGTACGACACGGCGCTCGAAGTTCCCACGACGCGCTCGCTGGTAATGACGGCCGCGCGGGAGGCCGTACAGGCGGCGGCTCTCGCGGCGGGACGGCCCGACTACTACAACGAAGATCGCATCTACTATGTCACCGACGAGCAGTTCGGTTACGTGGCGAGCGTCTGCGGCTGGATGTATCGCGAGAAGCCGGCGGCATGCTTCTACCTCGGAAAGTTCTACGCCGAATCGCTGATTCTTGCCGAGACCGGCAACGCGGTCGGAGCGATTCAAATCGCAGGGACGGCTGAAACGTCTCAGCTTCCGTTCTTCGTGGCCGCGTGCGACTACACGTTGCTCGGTGAAGAACTGTTTGCCGCGTCGGCCTATCTGTCGGGTGAGCCATCGCAGTTGGGAATGCTCAAGGGCCAAGATCTCGGCAAGCTTGGAGCGATGGTGTTGATTGTGGTGGGTTGTCTGTTGGCGACGTGGGACGGATTCAGTCCGCGCGGAACGGACGACGCTGGCAAGCCACTTCCAGGACGAGCGAGCTTTATTACAGAGACGATTTTGAACAGCGGGTGAGAGACGGTCATGAGCACCGTCGTTTAACCGCGTGGGCAACGCCCCGCGCGTCGTGCGGGAAAACAGACATCAACGTCGCTCAACACGCGGGGCGTTGCCCACGCGGTTAAACGATCACTTGTGATGAACATGTCCGAATGAATATTCACGAAGAGAAGCCCCCTCACCCTAGCAGCCCGTGGTGAAAGCCATTTTTCGCGAATTTGGTCGGCGGTCGCTGTGCAGCTCATGCCGGCAGCGCGATCGGCGAAATTCCGTCGGTTTTG
>JAYVDI010000013.1:0-2906 GCA_043749505.1 Schlesneria sp.
CGGCTCGATTGAGGACAAGTTCAACCTCATCAAGAAGCTCGGCCTGCAAGGGGTCGAGGTGGACAGCCCCAGCGGGTTGAACAAGGCCGAGGCCAAGGCGGCCGCCGAGAAGACCGGGATCGTGATTCACGGCGTCATCGACAGCGTCCACTGGCGCGACACGCTATCGAGCCCCGACGCCGACGTCCGAGCCAAAGGGCTGGCCGCATTGAACGGGGCCATCGAGGACGCCGCGTTCTTCGGCTGCGATACCGTGCTGCTCGTCCCCGGCGTCGTGAAGGACGACGTCACCTTCGAGCAGTGTTACGAACGCTCGCAAGCCGAAATCAAAAAGGCGCTGCCGCTGGCCGAGAAGCACAAAGTCAAAATCTGCATCGAGACTGTCTGGAACAATTTCATCACCAAGCCGGAGCACCTGATCTCGTTCGTGGACGACCTGAAAAGCCCGTGGGCTGGCGCGTACTTCGATTGCAGCAACATGCTCAAGTACGGCGTGTCGTCCGCCGAGTGGATTCGGAAGCTCGGCAAGCGGCTGGTGAAGTTCGACTTCAAAGGCTACAGCCACAAAAACAGTTGGTGCAAAATCGGCGAGGGGGACGAAGACTGGCCAGAGGTTCTGAAAGCCCTCGGCGAAATCGGCTACGACGGCTGGGCCACCAGCGAAGTCGGCGGCGGCGGTGAGAAAGAACTGGCCGACATCACGGCGCGGATGAAGAAGGTGCTGGGGTTGGGGTGAGCTGGTTTTCGGAGTGGAAGCGGGGAAGTGAATGAATACTTCGCTCAGCCACGAGATGAGATGTTCGGGGCGAGCCGTGTGAGGTAAAGCAGCCTGTTCCAACCACCAGTCACGTCGCAACAGGGGCAGTGCATCGATCACTGCCGAGATTTGAGTTGTAGTCCGGACGGCTTCGCCCGGACTACAGATTCCGCGACAGTTGTTGATGCGCCGTCCCTAAGCTGTCGGCGTGCGCAACGGAAGAAACGTTCGCCGCCGCTTCGTGGTGCCTCAATACCACTGATAAGCGTATGTGCGGAACCGCGCCAGCGCGGTGGCACGCTCGGCCAGGTCCGTCGGTTTCACGGGATCGTCCGGTCGGCGACGCAGATGCGCGAGCAGCCGTTGGTCCGCACCCTGGGCCGCCGTCCAACCGAGCGCCTGTTGCTCGACGGACTTCAACTCGGCCTCTTCGAGTTTCTGATCGAGCAGCGCGCGGATGCCGTCCCGGATGATCACGTCGGAACATTCGAGCAACGGACTCAAGCAAAGAAACCCTTCGCTGCTCGTGGGGTGTTGACTGATCTGCACGCTCGGTACGGGATCGCCCGCGAGGATCCGGCGGACGTTGTACCGGTTCACGAAGGCATCGACCGGCAGCACCGCGTACAGGTAGGCGGCGAACGAGACCGTCTACAATTGGCGGCGGATCAGCCAGACGAAGTTGCGATTGTGGGCGATCTTCAACACGACGAGCACGAACCCGCCGACAACCGACGCCACTCCCAACACGGCGACCACGCGCATCCGCGTCATGCCGTTGAAGCCGACGTAGATGAACAGCCGGTTGAACACGGCCAGCGCCAACAACAAATTCTCGGCCGACCACACCCACGCCAGTTTCTTGAGCCACGGCAGGCGCGGGTCATCGAGAATCGTGTCGCAAAAGAGGACTGACAGCATCAACGTCGCCAGACCCAGCGCCACGGTCAGCCATGCCGCCCCCTCATGCGCGTAGCCCGAGTAATGAAAGCCCTTGGGAAAGACGCGGAACCACAGCGTCGCGAACTCGAAAACGAGATAGACGGCGAACAGTCCGATCACCATGACCAGCGTGTTACGAACGGCGTCGTAGAGCGGCGACTTCGCGGACTCGACCGACACATAGTCCGAACCGTCCGTCGCCACGACCTGTTGAACGTCGGGGCGGAGCAGCCCGACACAGAGCCAACCAACGCCGATGCAGAACAAAATCTCCAGCCCCTGAACACGGGAAGTCCAGCCTTCGAGAGCCTCGACGATCCAAGCCCATCCGCTGCTGAACGACTTCACGAGATCGGGGTTCGCCATGACGAAGATCGTGCCGAACGCACAGAGCGTCATCGCAGGCAACACGATCGCGAACACGTTCCCGCGCAAGATCGCCGGACTGAACCGACAGAGCGTCTGCGAGTAATGGTGCAACCCGCGATGCCCCGCCGAGACCAAGTGGCCTGCGAACACAACCACCTGCAACACGTAAGGCCGCAACCCCGACAAGGCCATCGCGTACCCGCACAAGAGCGCCAACCCGATCAACACCGCCAGCAACGACCCGCACCAAAACAACCGGATCGCCAGCAGCCCCAATAGCGGCGCAAGCAGCCCGCAACTCCAGTCAAGCTTCCGCCGGATCATCCCCAACATCAGCAACAGCGGAGCCGCCACGAACAGCGCCCCCAATCCTGCATAACCCTGTCCACGATAGATCGTCAGGTCACACAGTAAGATGAGCAACATCAGCGCGACGATCTCGCGCGCCACGACCGGCAGCTGTTCAACGAGCGGCCTCGTTCGCTCGGTCCCGTCCAACGCCGGCATCTCTCCAGGAGACCGCTCCCGCTGCGGCCCAAACCGCAGTTGAAGCTCCTCCTCCAGCGTGAGCTTTCTCTCCCCATCGCCACTCGATCCACTCATGGTCATCCTTTCCCATTAACAGCGTGCAGCATGTCCAACGCGACGAGTGGAGCCGGGGTCAGGGTGGCTGGGGTCGAGTCTTCGAGCCCCCAGCATTTGCAACATCAAGTCACTGGGGGCGGTCTAAGACGCCCGACCCTTGAACTTACCCACATCTTTGGTTGATTGCGACGAATCCTCTGATGGCGAGGAGGAGTTTGTCGAGGCCGCGCCAGAGAGTGAGCCAGCCGGGGTT
>JAYVDI010000014.1:0-4583 GCA_043749505.1 Schlesneria sp.
TACGAAGTCGCACAGCGTTTGAAAAACTGCAAATCTCACGAGGAGGATGCACTTCGTCGCGTCGCCAAGGGCCATGTCGATGCGCTGTCGTACGAAAACTTGCGGAAGCTGCTTCAGCTCGCGGAAATGGTTCCGACCATGACGGCTTGGAAGAAACTGCGAAACCTACGGTTGAAGTCAACGGGGATGCCTCTCACGTGGACCCACCTCATAGCGCTGGTCTCAGCCGAGAACACCGAGAAGCTGTTGAAAACCGCTCGACTCGCGGAGGCGAACGGATGGACTGAAGCCCAAATCCGACGGCATATCCAAGACGAGTCGGGGATTCCGAACCGCCGTCCTGGGACGGGGCGGCCGATGAAGGCTCCGAACGATCTGGCATCCGGGATGCGGAACTTCGTCGATGAATTGAAGGCCGTCAGTAAACGGATTCTGATCCTGCGGAAGCTGGCTGCCGCTGAACCGTCACAGGGCGCACTCTCGGACAGGTTGGTGGCCCTCAGCGTCGCGGTGACGACGGTCATCGAGCAGGAAGCCCGTCCAACGGCCTAATGCCCGTGAAGTACGAGATGGCGATATCCATTTTGTTAGGGGTTACAACACTGTGGCGCGGCTCCAGTCCGTCGGCCCGCCTCTCAAGGTTCGAGCAGGGCGACATCCACACTCAGTAATCGCCGCTGCTTTTGGATCGTCTGCAACAGCTCTCGGAGCGGCGCAAGGTCACGCCGTAATTCGCGCACCGAGCGGCTTCCCTTCTGCCGCCGTTTGCCGTTCGCGACGGACTGCTCTTTGCCTTCGACGGATCGTGGGCCGGTTGAGTGCTGCCACGGCCGGTTCGCGAGTGCCGTCTCACGCAAACGCTGTCGGCCCTCCTCAGAAAGCCCTTGTCGCAGCAACTGATTTTGGCGACCGGCGGCGACGCGGTTGGGATTCGGTGAAGGGGAGGACGTTGGGTTCTTCGGTGTCTCCACTCTCAGTACTTCCTTGTTGGGTGTTTGAGTTTTCAGAATCCCTTGGGCGGGACGCTTTTTTCGACTGGGAGCGTTCATCGGCGGCTGCCGCCAGGCCGGGCTTGTTGAGCCGATGCAACGTTTCGCTGAGCAGCCTCAGTTCAGAATGCATCTTGACGACCACCGTCGAGTACGCGGTCATTTCTTCGATGGTCGTGCTCTGGGCCGCCCTCGAATAGAGCCGTCCAAGATTATGGTGCCCCATCGCGAACTGTTCCCACATCATCCGGGTGAGCGGGTGAGCCGAGTCCCCGGCCGAGATAAGCAGTTGGTCGAGATATGCCTTGAATCCGAGAGGCGAAATGGTGTTGCCGAGGCAGGCCCCGACCGACGCGGAGAGGTAGACACCGGCGGATGAGTCACGCAGGAATTGTGCTTGCTGCTCGACCGACAGGGCTGTGGATGGTGCGTCCATACTATGCCGACTCCTTTAGGTATGGTGCGAGTTGTGGTCCTTCTTCACGATTAGCTGCAAGAGCCGGTGGTCGATGAATCAACCCGCTCAAAGAAGTCAGCAGGTCAACCGGCCGGACTCGGCGCTGCGAACCTCGCTTAATCCGTCCGACAAGCTTCTGGCCGGAATCAGAGATGGTTGCAGCGATCGGCGTCACCTTGCCAGCCACGAGCAGCCGCAGTTCTTCGCATGCGTCGCATGTGGGATGGAGGTAGGCCAGTAGCCCCAGAGCTTGCATCTTGGGCGAGAGCGATTTGAACGGAGGGATCGTCAACTCGATCGCCGGCACACCGTAGGCAAACCCCACCCACATCCAGAACTTTTTCACGTCCGACGCAGGCCACACTTCCATCGCGGGAATGCAAATGATTTTGTGCAACACGATCGACGGATGCTTTAGCTGCGGTCGCACGTCGAACGAGTCCGCCTCGAACGCAGTCACCATGCTGAGGGGAAGGCCCATTGCCGCCGCGATATCTGCGGTGGGTTGATCCGCGAGGATCCTTGCCTCTAGCTCCCATCGAGTCAGTTCGTGCTTTGGATCAGATGCCAGCAGCCGCGAACACAACGATGATGCCGGTGGAGAGTTTTCGTGTGATTGCTGATTATCTGAATCCGTGTTGACGGTGTTCGTCTCGATCGTGGTGTCCATCAGTCTCACCCTCCTTGGTGTTGAAGCGGCTCTCGTCTCGGAACCGAAGTGCTTCGTGTTCGGCTCACGACTGGAGGCAAGCCCGCCGCCTGCTGCCATTCGGACGCCATCGTGAGGGGACGACGGTCGGCCGTCAATCTTTTTTTGTCGTGGATGGCACCCACTGCAAAGACAGGATGTCCACCGTCGAAGTTCGTGCGTCACAACGACCACTCCCGTCCGGGTGTTTATCTGATCTACCGGCTGCAATTCGTCAACTTTCAATAGAGCCTGATTGAAGCCTCACGAGCCGATATCGAGGCACAATTGAAGAAGTCCAGCCCGCATGCAGCCGGAGACATTGGCACCGTTCGGGCATTTTTCTTCTGTGTTCTCGGTCAATACCGTTTGCCTCCAATTGATCTCACCAGACAGGTAAACTACGGAGGTAACATGCCCGATCGCTCGACAGAAGATCCAAAACCACTCGATTTTACTATCGAAGAACCAATCCCAATCACGTCGGCACCATCCCACATTCCGGGGAGGCCAGCGCTGTCAACGACGTGGAGGTGGATCTTGAAAGGGATTCGCGGGCGGAGGCTGGAATCGGGAATGATCGGGGGGAGGAGATTTACTACTAAAGAGGCCATCGCGCGTTTCCTCGCTCCCAACGAACGTGAAGTGCCCACCATCACTGTCTCGCAGTCTCAGCGTCGCAGGCAGTCTGAGGCGGCAGTCAAGGCTCTGGTTGATCGTGGACTGTGATCTCGCCGTCGAGCGACACTCGCCATTTATGGCGTAAAAGCCGATCACGCAAAGCCTCACTCCTGCTGGAATGATACGATGGCAGCACGATCCCGAAAATCAAATTCATCCCCTCGCCACGAGAGAAAAAACACGAGTACTGGTGCGAAGTCCAGCGCCGATCCGGTGATCGAACTTCTCCCCGCTAACCGTTATCTGTACAGCATCCCCCTTGATGTGTTTCGAGCAATTGAACACCATTTTCCGCGTCACCTAATACGTCCCGCTGAATATGTCGCGTGGCGCGAAGACCTCGATTACACCATCCAGTACCGATTAGACACGGTCGAGGTTCAAACTCGGGCGGGTTATCTACTCCAGAAGTGGCTCGAAGATGAGGGTTATCGAACACGGCTGAGATTCGATCGTCTCGATCCCCACTTGATGACAGTCGATACCGCCCGGCTCAACGCACGTATCGACCCGATGTGGCACATGGCGGAGGTACTGACAAACCATGTCACCGGTCAGTTCGAGGTCAAGTCGTCGAAAGAAGTTCCAGACCTCGTGGCAGCGCTGGTATCGGCCTTTCCGGACGCTCCCTGCCTCATGCCGTTCGCGTCGAACAAAGCCGCCGTCGCATTCCTCGAACAGTTGCGTCCACTCGTCGATGAGCCGATCACGCTAATGAGCGGACTGAACCAGCGTCCCAGATCGCGATTGGTCGTGTGCACCGACCGGGCAGCAGGAAGCGGCGACTACGCCACGTTCCCGTTGGTGATTTTTCCAAAGTGGCCTGGCAGTCTGCACCAACGCATGAAGTTGCTGGCCCGCCAGCCCGAGATGCAGCGGATGTACCTCGTTCGCACGGAACAAGACGAGGTGTCGCCGCGAGACGAGCAGGAGCTCCTACACCGCGTCGGACAAATGTTGTGGCAATTTGGACGAATTGCTCCTCGCGCCCAACACGTCTTTCATGTCGTCAACTTCGGCGGACTCGTCAGAGAAGGGAACGCCCCAAGAGGAAGCCCGATCAACAAGCGAAAGTTGTACTGGCGGCATTCGCGACGTAACGAGTTCGTTGCCAACGTCGCCCGGCAACTCGATGCTGACGAGGAGGTGTTTCGATCACTTCCGGCCGATCGTCAGCGCGTGGCCATCCTGGTCGAGACCACAGAGCACGCACACAAGCTGGGTGGGTTGTTGCGAGGCTGGCCGATAGTCACCCACGACGATGTCACCTCACCGTTGCCGCCCCGCTGCATCGTCACGCTGAGAGCCGCAGCAGCCAGTCCGAGCTTCGCACCGCACTTCCTGATCAATGCGTGTGGCGGCCCGGCCTCGCCGTGGTTGGAAGCCTGGCTCGACGGACGAACCCTCGGTCGCACAGCGATCGCTCTGATTGATTTCAGTGACGGGTTTTCTGGCGAAGCGGCGAATCACAGTCGGAACCGGCAGGCGTCCTACAAGCGCGCCGGGGCGGTCTGGAGGCCGCTCCCCATGTGCATCGTGAAACCTGCACTGGATGCACTTCGCAATTCAGCACGGTAGACTTACGCGGGCCAAGTGGCGATCAGTTTGTTGGGCGTTACAAAGCATTGTCTCAAGTCACGTTCTTTTGGAGGACACTCATGTTGAGTCACATCCCAATCCGGGGGCCGCCGGTGTGATCGGCCCAACAACGACTCAATCGCGTCGCCGCCGGTCGCCGCATGATCCGGTCGCGAACGATCCCCACAAT
>JAYVDI010000015.1:0-19580 GCA_043749505.1 Schlesneria sp.
TGGACGACGTGAAATACAGCGCAGTCGGCAACGAAGTCACGATGGTCAAACGTCGCAAGTCGCCAGCAACGGAACGAGTTCAAGGAATACCCCGATGAAAGCACCCAAACTTTTCAAAACGATCACGGCGGGGCCGGTCCTCATCGTCGAATTGCTCGGCGTGGTGAGTAGTCTGGCGGACACTGCGGTCCTGCAGGAACTGCAAGAGGTCCGCACGGAACTGCGAGCGGGAGGCCACACCGCGCTGGTGATCGACCTCGCCGCAGCGACCTACTTCGGATCGAGTCTTTTGGAAGCGATCCGCATTCTCTGGAACGACCTCTCGGCGGTAGGTGGTCACATCGCACTGTGCAACGCCTCGGAGGTCGGCCGCGAAGTCTTGGAGATCGCCAAATTCGACAAGGTCTGGCCGCTGGTCGGCTCGCGCGACGAAGCCATCCAAATCGTGACCATCTGACCCCGGCGTTCATCGTTGTCAAAATCAGTTCCAAAGGAATCCGCATGTCACTGATCGGTCGCTGTGTTCTGTTGACCTGCCTGTTCGTGTCTCCACTGCTGCATGCGGAAGAGCCCTCTCACCGTGAACTGCTGAAGCAGTCGAAGCGGATCGTGTTCTTGGGTGACAGCATCACGTTCGCGGGTCGGTACGTGGCTTGCGTCGATGCTTGGATTGAGTCGCAGCGGTTCGACCACAAGCCGCTGGTCATCGATGCGGGCTTGCCTAGCGAAACGGTGTCGGGGCTGAGCGAAGAGGGTCACGCGGGAGGCAGCTTTCCTCGCCCCGATCTGGCCGAGCGATTGGACCGTGTGCTGGCCTTGACCAAGCCCGATCTGGTTGTGGCCTGCTACGGCATCAATTGCGGAATCTATTTGCCGTTCGAGGCGGGCCGTTTCGAGAAGTACCAGCAGGGAATCACAAACTTGAAGGCCCGCGTCGAGAAGTCAGGAGCCAAACTCATCCTCGTCACGCCGCCGTTCTATGACGACCAGAGATCGCCCAAAAACTTCGCCTACAACGAAGTCATGGACAAGTACGCCGAATGGCTGGTCTCGAAACGAGCGGATGGCTGGATGGTGGCCGACACGCACTCCGCGATGACGCAAGAAGTCCGCAAACGGCGCGAGGCCGACCCCCAGTTCACCTTTCAACCGGATGGAGTTCATCCGAACGACGAAGGTCACTGGTGTGTGGCTCAGCAACTCATCCGCTGGTTCGGTGACGAGGTCGCCGCATCAGCCGCAACGCCGCAAGCGATGCTCGCGTTGAAGCAGATTCCCGAGTCCGCCTTCCCACTCGTGAACCAACGCGTCGCCGTGTTGCGCGATTCCTACGTGGCCACGGCCGGACACAAACGACCGGGCGTCGGTGCAGGCTTAGCGCTCCCCGAAGCCGAAGCAAAAGCGAAGGAATTGTCGGGGAAGATCGACGCCCTAGTCCGCGCGCCGCGACAGTGATGGAACATTCGCTCCCGCCGTCTTGGCGAGCCATTCCGTGAACTGCGCCTCGATCTCTCGCGAGTTGTTGGCGGCGAAGAGTTCACAGAGCGAGTCGAGGCCCGTCGGATCGGTCTCGGCCCGTGAGCGGCACTTGCGATAGAACGGTTCGAGCAGCCGTCGCTGTTGGAGGAACAGGCAGAAGTAGCGAGCGTGGGCGTAGTCGGTCGCGGCGCGATTTGGCGCGGCGAAGCGGTTGCCGGCGAGTTCACTGATCGATCGCAGTGGCTCCCGCTGACAGGCTTCTCGCAGTGCGGTCCCACGCCAGTTGTCGAGGCCCACCAGTCGCAGGCCATCGGCCGAGAACTCGCACTCCTCGTGGAGCGACGCCAGTCCTTCATCGAGCCATTCGGGGAGCGTTGGGAAATCGGCGTGGGCGAGTGCGTGAGTCAACTCGTGGGCGAGCGTCCCGTCACCCGTCGCCACATTCACGACGAGGCGATGTTCGGTGCGCGAATAGATACCGGAGTACTCGCTCCGTTCGCGCGCTTCTAGCATCTGATTGCAGTCGCGGTAACTCGCATCTGATGAACAGAGCAGGATCGCGATTGGCCAAGTCGGCGCGTGATCAAAGTATTGAATGCTCAGCGCGCGCGCCGTCGGCAGAACGGTCTCGCGATAAGTCGCATGAAGTGAGTCTTGCCCGCAGTCTCCCCCCAACACAAACGGTTCATGAGCGACGACGTTCCAACCGGCAGGCAATCGCTGGCGAAGATCGCTGGCCAGCGTGCGGCAAGCCTCGGCTTGAGGCGACGGTTTGGCGGTCGCTTCCGTAGGAGAGGTCACTTCTCCACGCATTCGCGATGTCGCGCGTTGTGACGAATTGGGGGCGGCCACTGCGTAGCACAAGGCCACGAGCGCGACGCTGCCGATCGTCACAAATTGCCCATGCGTTAGAGTCACTACGGCGGTCTCGACTGAGAGGCTCGTTGCGAATCGAGCGACTTCGATCCATTCAATCTTAGCTCACGAATCAGCCATCATCCTGAGCAAAAAGTCAGTGGCAACATCAAATCGCCGTCATTGTTGGTGACTAGGCCAACTGGTACGATCCGCTTGCTTTTGTTGGCTTTTTCGGCAGAGATTCCCTCCGTCGCACGGCCGTCACAACCCCGCAGCCGTTTACCCCTCAAGCGGCTCACTCTCGCAGGTTCTCTTGGATGGAATCGACTCTCTACCGGCACTTGGGTGCTCATCTCGACGCACAAGATGGAGTTGCCGGAACCAAGTTTTCGGTTTGGGCACCCAACGCCAGCGAGGTTTCGGTCCTGTGCGACATGAACTCGTGGATGCACGGTCGGAACCCGCTCAATTCCAGCGACAACGGTGTCTGGTGGGGCTTCATTCCAGGACTGAAGCAGGGCGACGCTTACAAGTTCGCGCTGCGGACTCGCGATGGCCATCTGCTCCAGAAGATTGACCCTTACGCCTTCGCGACCGAAGTTCCCCCGAAGAGCGCGTCGATCATTTGTGATCTGAACGGTCATACGTGGCGCGACCGCGCGTGGATTGACCAGCGCGAGACGCAGAACTGGTATGAGCAACCCGTCTCGATTTATGAGGTCCATCTCGGTTCGTGGAAGCGACCGCAGGATGGTCGGCAGTTTTTCAACTATCGCGAGCTGGCTCCGCTGTTGATCGACTATGTGCAGGAACTCGGTTACACGCACATCGAATTGATGCCGATCAACGAGTTCCCGTTTGACGGCTCATGGGGCTATCAGGCGACGGGCTATTTCGCGCCGACCAGCCGCTTCGGATCGCCTCACGACTTCATGGAGTTCGTGGACTTGTTTCACGAGGCGGGAATCGGCGTGATCGTCGATTGGGTTCCCGCCCATTTCCCAACCGACGGTCATTCGCTCGGTTCGTTCGACGGGACGTGTCTCTACGAACACTCGGACCCGCGCAAGGGCTTTCACCCCGATTGGGGCACGCTGATCTTCAACTACGGCCGCGATGAAGTCCGCGACTTCTTGTTGTCGAGTGCCCGGTTTTGGCTCGATGTCTATCACATCGACGGGCTGCGCGTGGATGCGGTCGCGTCGATGCTGTACCTCGACTACTCGCGCAAGCACGGCGAGTGGGTGCCGAACATGTTCGGTGGCCGCGAGAATCTCGAAGCGATCCAGTTCCTCAAGGACATGAACACGCTGCTGTACCAAGACTTCCCCGGCGTGCTGACGATTGCCGAGGAATCGACTTCGTGGGGCGGTGTCTCACGCCCGGTCTACACCGGTGGACTTGGCTTCGGTATGAAGTGGGATATGGGCTGGATGAACGACACGCTGCGCTACATGCGCCGTGATCCTCTTCACCGACAGCATCATCAGAACGAACTGTCGTTCCGGATGGTCTACGCCTTTACCGAGAATTTTCTGCTCCCGTTGTCGCACGATGAAGTTGTCCACGGCAAGCAGTCGCTCCTCTCGCAGATGCCTGGCGACCCGTGGCAAAAGTTCGCCAACCTGCGGTTGCTTTACGGCTATCAGTACACGCAACCCGGCAAGAAGCTGCTGTTCATGGGGGGCGAGATCGCGCAGTGGACCGAGTGGAATCACAACGTACAGCTTGATTGGCCGCTGATCGGGCAGCCGCTGCACGACGGAGTTCGGCACTTGGTCGGCGACTTGAATCGCGTCTATCGCAGCGAACCGGCTCTGCATCAATGCGATAACTCGGGCGAAGGCTTCCGCTGGATCTCGGCCGACGACTGGCAGAACAGTGTCTACAGCTATGTCCGCCAAGCGCGTGAACCGGGCGAGTTCGTCGTCGTCGTGCTGAACCTCACGCCGGTTCCCCGGTGCGACTACAAGATCGGTGTCCCCGCAGCCGGGTTCTATTCCGAGATTCTCAACACGGACGCCACCGTTTATGGAGGTTCAGGGTTGGGCAATGCTGGCGGCGTTTACAGCCAAGCGGGAGTCTGCCACGGACAGAACCAGTACATCTCGCTGTCACTGCCGCCGCTCGGCATGTTGGTGCTGAAGCCGGTCACCGGCGCGAAACTCAAGGCGTAGCACAGGTGGCTTGCTGGTATTTTCAGCCAACATCAGACGGAAGCGAGCCGTCTGTTCGACGCTTCAATCCTCGGTGGAAGCAGGCTGCGGTTCGGATCGGTCTGATTTGCGGATCCGCTTCTCTTCTGGAATGAGTCGGTCGAGGATGCCGTTGACGAATCCGACTGAGTTCGCGCCGCCGAAGCTCTTAGCCAGTTCGAGGGCCTCGTCGATGACGATGCCTGCGGGGGTGTCCGTGTGGATCAACTCGTAAGCACCGAGTCGAATGGCGTTGCGATCCGTGGCGGGCATTCGGCTGACAGCCCAATTGGCGGCGACGACCGTGATGCGTTGATCGAGGGTGGTGCGGTTCTCGGTCACACCCGCGAAGAGATCCCAAGCGAAACGGTTGAGCGATTCGTCGGGCAATGCCTCACGAATCTGCTCCCGAATCGAACCGAGAGTCGCATCGGGATTCAAATCCAGTTGATACAGCATCTGGATGACGACTTCACGAGCTTGATGACGACGACCGGCCATACGAAGAAAACCTCAATCCAAAACAAACCCGCTCATGCGCGGGATGGGAAACATTCTTGAAAGCGAGCGACGTTCACGAATCAGAGTCCGTGCGCCTGCATCGTCCGTAGCAGGTTGGCCATCTCGATGGCAGCGAGTGCCGCCTCGATACCCTTGTTGCCCGCCTTGCCTCCCGCACGATCGAGGGCCTGCTCCACCGTCGGGCAGGTCAGGACGCCGAACGCGATCGGGACATCCGTCGAAAGTGACGCTTGCAGGATTCCACCCGCCATCTGATGGTTGATGTATTCGTGGTGAGTCGTTTCTCCCTGAATCACCGCTCCCAGGCAGATGACCATCGTGAACTGACCGCTGCGAGCCAGTCGCTGTGCGGCTAATGGCAACTCGAACGCGCCGGGAACGCGGACCACGGTGATGCGATCATCGGCCAAGCCGTGACGATGTAGCGTATCGACCGCTCCCGCGAGGAGTCGCTCCGTCACGAGATCATTGAACCGCGAGACAACAACCGCCGCCCGGTCATCGCCAACGATCAGAGAACCTTCCAACACTGCTTTCGACATTCGATCCGCCTCTTCCTCTTTCAACTTTCGATTCCCTCTCGAAGTCCGGCTTTTCTGAAAGCCGGACTTCTTTCTAGGTCAACTGTTCCCGAAGAGAAGTTCGGCTAACAGAGCTAAGCCGGACTTCGGCGACGGCCAACTTCGGCAGGCGAGCGGCACGTCACCCGTTCATGCTCATCAAAAACTCGTCGTTCGTCTTGGTTCGCTTCATGCGATGGGTCAGCATTTCCATGGCCTCGACGGGGTTCATGTCGTTGATGACCCGCCGCAGGATCCAGACGCGCCGCAGTTCTTCTTCCGTCATCAACAGTTCTTCACGACGCGTGCCCGATTTGTTGACATCGATGGCGGGCCAGATCCGTTTCTCGACCATCCGGCGGTCGAGATGCAGTTCCGTGTTGCCCGTCCCTTTGAACTCTTCAAAAATCACGTCGTCCATCTTGCTGCCGGTATCGACGAGTGCCGTCGCCACGATCGTCAGGCTGCCACCCTCTTCGATGTTACGGGCTGCTCCGAAGAACCGCTTCGGATGTTGCAGCGCACTGGCATCGACACCGCCAGTCAGAATCTTTCCAGAATTGGGGCACTCGGTGTTGTAAGCCCTCGCCAAGCGAGTGATCGAGTCGAGGAAGATTACGACGTTCTGCCCGTACTCGACCATCCGCTTCGCTTTTTCGATGACCATCTCGGCAACTTGGATGTGTCGGCTGGGCGGTTCGTCGAACGTGCTGCTGATGACTTCGCAGTTCTTTCCTTTGACTTGCCGCTCCATATCGGTGACTTCCTCCGGCCGCTCGTCGATCAGCAGCACGATGACGTACACCTCGGGATCGCCCGCCAGCACTGCCTTGGCAAGTTGTTGGAGCAGGATCGTCTTTCCCGCTTTCGGTGGTGAGACGATCAGTCCGCGCTGGCCCATGCCGATCGGAGCGACGATGTCCACGACGCGCGTGCTGAGCTGGTTCGGGTCGCTGCACAGTTTCAAGCGGCGAGTCGGATGGAGCGGCGTGAGGTCGTCGAAGAAGACCTTTTCGGTCAGCAGGTTCGGATCTTCGTTGTTGACCGCTTCCACACGCAGCAACGCAAAGTAGCGTTCGTTCTCTTTTGGCGGACGAATCTGTCCGGCGACGGTCGCTCCGATCCGCAGACCGAACCGGCGAATCTGACTTGGTGAGACATAGATGTCGTCGGGGCACGGCAAATAGTGATAGTCCGGGCTGCGCAGGAAGCCGAAGCCGTCGGGCAGGATCTCCAAGGTTCCCTCGCCAAACATCAGGCCGTTCATCTTCGTCCTCTCCTTGAGGATTTTAAAGATGAGGTCTTGTTTCTTCAGCCCGGTGTACTCGGTGATGTTCTCTTGTTTGGCGAGAACGATCAGTTCTTTCATCGTGAGTCGCTGAAGTTCAGCGATGTGGATGTCGCCCTCGCCACGCTTGATTTGCTCATAGCGTTCGTCATTCACGAAGTTGGGTTCGTCGTCCTCATCGTCCTCGACTTTCGCCGGAGCAGTTGATTGAACGATGAGCGGTGCCGACGGTACGACAAGCGGCGTTTCGCGAGCGAACGCGAGAGGTGGAGCGTCTTCGGCGTGATCCCAACTGGCTCCGGCGGATAGATTGCTGCGACCGATGGTGGGGCGTGGTTTCATGGCTCTGAGAACTCGAGACGGGAGAAATGAGGACGGGAGAAATCGGGACTGCCGCAGTCAGCGGCGAAGCGTCTCCCATACCAACGAGAATGTGGAACAGGCGACACCGGGAAAGGCGGGGATGAACTGGTCGAATCAGGCAGACTCGCTTCCATGCGGCGGGAAGGTAATGCTGGGAACAAGCGTGTCCCGGAGGGGTTGACTTGCAGTGGAGACAGGAGTTGGGGGAATCAACGAGGCGGGAGAGGCTCTGAAGTTGTCGGCAATTGTTGTGACGATTCCGCAGGCGGTTTGCAACCGATGCTCCAATGACCTCGCAAAAAATTGATGAACTGTTGCCCGCTCTCCCTCACATCGGTCGCGTTGGAGATGATGGCGTCGCACTGCCTGCGTTTCTCCGGCAAGCTGAGTTGGCTGGTCTCGCGGCGACGAAGCTCTTCGAGCGACCAACCGCTCCGCTGCTGGACTCGCTTGAGCCTCAAGTCTTCCGGTGCGTCAATGAAGATCACCGCATCGCACAGCCGCCGCCAGCCCGCTTCGATCAGTACGGCCGCGTCGAGCAAGACGGCATCGTCTCCGGATGCTTCCGCCCGGGCGATCTCATCTGTGATCCGCCGCGCGATTTCGGGATGAACGATCTGTTCCAGAGAATGCCGTGCGGCGCGATGCGACTCGCCATCGCCGAAGACACATCGCGCGAGAGAGCTGCGATGCACTTCGCCCGTCTCGTCGAAGATGGCCTCTCCAAACTGCCGCCGGAGCGCGAGCTTCACGTCGGAGTCGAGTAACGCTTCGTGGCCGAGTCGATCGGCATCAATGACATGCACGTTCGCCAGCACAGCCACTTCCCGCGCGACGGCACTCTTGCCCGAGCCAATTCCACCGACCACCCCGATCAACGGGATACGTCGCGCGGCGGTCACTTGAGAGGCGCGTTCATTCATGACGATGCACACCTCGCGCAGTCGAAATGGAAGGACCGTCGTTTAACCGCGTGGGCAACGTCCCGCGCGTCGAATGGAGAAACAGCTTTTCATGTCGCTCGACGCGCGGGGCGTTGCCCACGCGGTTAAACGAACGCTGTGGCGTTGCCGTCTCACGGTTTGAACCAGCGGCCAATGTCCAGCACGATTACGAACACCATCAGGCTGAGTAGGAACGCCATCCCGATGTAGCTCGCACCGATGACGATCTTCTCGCTGGGGCGACGACGGGTCACGGCCTCCCACAGCAGAAAGACCATGTGGCCGCCGTCGAGTACGGGGATCGGCAGGAAGTTGAGAACCGCCAGGTTCACACTGAGGAACGCGAGGAACATTAGAAACTGCGGCACGCTGTGCTTCACGATTTGCACGGCGGCATTCGCGATCCCGAGTGGTCCACTGAGATTGGCGAGCGCGACCTGTCCCGTGCAGAGACCACGCAGCGTGAGATAGATGCTCAGCGCGGAGTTCCGCGTGTAGTTCGTGGCCATGAACCAGACTTCGCTGAGTGAGTCAGCCTGCAACCGGATTTCCTCGGGGTGCATTCGCAGCCCCTGCACGATCGGCAGCGGCCAAGTCGGATCGAGCTGCGGCGACAATTCATAAACTTTCGTTTCGGTCCCTTCCGCCAACGTCAGCTTCACTGTTCGTTGAGGCAACTCCTGCATCTGCCAAAAGGCGAAACACCAGTTGTTTGACTTGGCGCCATCGAACTCGATGACGAAATCGCGGTTTTTCATGCGGTCGGCAGCGGCATCGCTGGCGAGGATCAGCTCGATCCGTTTGACCTTCGTAAGCGGCCCCGGCTTGATCCCTGCCTTCGCAGCCGGGCTGTCGGGATCGACGGCCAGTACGACGGGGATCGTATGAAAGGCCACGCCGATCGAAGGGATCGAAAGCGGTTCACCTTCCCAAATGGGTTGCTCGATCCAGCCCGGAAGATTCTCAGGTGTGATTGTCAGTTCTTCTTTGGTCTGCCCGCCGCCGGTCGCCTCGCGCGACACGGTCACGCTGACAGCCTGACCGTGCAGGCTGGCAAACTCATTGGGAAGCCGGAGCGGGTTGATCTCGGTGCCGATCGTTCGTCCGTTGATGCTGGCTAGTTTGTCACCGACCTTGAAACCCGCCTTTTGTGCCGGTGATCCGACCTGCACCGCCATGATCGGAGCCGTGTCCATCGACAGACCAAGCGACCGAAAGAAGTTGTCCGGAACAGTGACGGACTTGGTTCGCGCCTGCTCATCTCCATTCGGCCAGACTTCGAGCGTCAGCGGCCCCCCGGTGCGCGAGGCGAGTCGATTGGTCAGTTCCGTGTAAGTCTTGACAGGTTGATCGCCGACAGCCGTGATGACATCGCCCCGCTCGAACGCCGGTTCCGCGCGAGCCGCCGCCGTCCCCGCCATCACGAACGGAATCTTTCCCTTGGGGTCGGTGAGCACCTTCAGGCTCAACGACGGAGCGACTCCAATCTGAGGCGTCGTCGTTTGAGTGACTGGCTGAACTTTGATTTCAAACGTCGACTGGTCCTTGTGACGCCCTTCAATGTAAAGCGGGTGGGACAGCACGGCAACGTTCAACCGAACGTCATCGAACGTTGAAATTACGCGGCCGTTGATCTTCTCGATCCGATCATCGGGCTTGATCCCACCAATCCACGCGGGCATCCCAGGGCGAGCTTCCCCGATCACGTTCGGCGGTAGATCGACACCAATCGCGAACGCACAGCCCACAAACATCACCGCCGTGATGATGTTCATGATGACGCCCGCCGAGATGATCGCCATTCGCTGCCAAACGTTCTTCGCGAGATATGACCTCGGGTCTTCGGCGATCTCTTCATTGGTGAGTTGGCTCGGGTCGGCATCGTCCTGTCCGAGCATCTTCACGTAACCACCAAACGGAATGAGTGAGAGCGCGTACTCGGTCTCGCCCCACTTCCGGCTAAACAGCACCGGGCCGAAACCGATGCTAAACCGCTCGACATTCACGTTGCACCACTTGGCGACGGCGAAGTGCCCCATCTCGTGAAAGAAGATGACGAAGCCCAGCCCCAGCGCGGCCCATAGGATCGAGCCGCCACTCGAAGCAAACCCGTTCAGCTTCTCCATCAGGGAAGCGGCCAATGTCAGACTCAGGATTTCCACCGCAGCATCTCCTCGCGTGCCCAAGCGTCCTGGCGAAGCAACTCGCTCAGCGTCGGATGGGCATCGTCGTTGTGGGCATTCAAAATTTCCCGGCAAGCGCGCGGGATGTCAGTAAACCGAAGCGAACTTTCTAGGAACCGTTGCACGGCGACTTCATTCGCCGCATTGAGTACCGCACCGCTGGCCCCTCCTCGTCGTGCCACATCAAACCCAAGTGCCAACGCGGGAAAGGCGTCGAGGTCCGGAGGAGCGAAGTCGAACTGGTGCACCGCCGACCAATCCAGCGTAGGGCTAATCCCCTCCCACCGCTCGGGATATGTTAGAGCGTACTGGATCGGCAACTTCATGTCGGGAGGTGATAGCTGCGCGATGACCGAACCGTCCACGAACTCGACAAACGAATGGACGATCGACTGCGGATGGACGACGACCGAGATCTGATCGGCGTCGAGTCCGAACAGCCAGCGCGCCTCAATGATTTCGAGAGCTTTGTTCATCATCGTGGCCGAGTCGATCGTGATCTTCGGTCCCATCTGCCACGTCGGGTGAGCCAGTGCCCGTTCGATCGTCGCTTCGGTTTCGAGACGACTCTTCGACCAACCTCGAAACGGCCCGCCGCTCGCCGTCAGCACGATCCGCTTCACGTCCGCGCGGCGTCCCGACTGAAGGCACTGATAGATCGCACTGTGTTCGCTATCAACTGGAATCAATTCGGCACCGGTCTTCGCCGCAAGCTGCATCACCAGCGGCCCGGCAACGACGAGTGTTTCTTTGTTAGCGATGGCAACTCGCTTGCCGCTCTCAACCGCCGCCCACGCGCCACGCAATCCCGCCGCGCCGACAATGCCACAGACGACCGTATCAACATCTGGATGCGAGGCCAGTCGTTCGACGGCATCTGGTCCCCAAAGCAGCTCGGTCTCGCGAGGCCACTGCTGCGATGAGTTTGAGGTGGCCAAGTCCGCCGCGTGCTGGGTCTCATCCGACAAAACAGCCCAGCGTGGCTGGAACGTCCGGCACTGCTCGGCCAGCACTTCCCAACGGCGATACGCGGTGACACCGACCAGTTCGAGACGCTCGGGATTGGCGGCAATGACACCAAGACAACTCGTGCCGATCGAACCGGTGGACCCGAGAACGGCAATTCGCATCCGTGACTGGTGTTCGGCAGAGGCCAAGAGAAAAGCTCATGTCGTACGCGGCGCTGAGAGTCGTTGCCGCAATGAACCACGGCCTAAAAATCGGCACGCTCCCTCATGCCGGACGGCATTCTAGGTCTCGCGCCAAAGAGCGACAAGAGAGTTCAACGCACGACGAATCGGCCTCACTTTCGGCACGGGGTGGACAATCGACCGCCGGTTCGCCACTTTGCACTTGGCACTGATCACTTTTCTACCTTACACGGCCAAGCGTGAGACATTTCTGAGCGGGGTGGCGCCAGCCGCTGGTTCTTCGCAAACGGGCTGACGCCCAAGAACCAGGGGGCTGACGCCACCCCGCTCAGATGTCTCATCAACGACCGCGCGAGGTATCACGTCGCACTGAATTTCAAGTCGTACAGAACCAGCCCCCTCAAACATGACCGACCTCAACGTCCTGCCCGACTCGCCGTCCGAGACCGCTTCCCCACACAAGCCGCGCGTCTATGAACTCAGTTCCGTCCAGCTCGCCGAGTGGTGCGAGGCTCACGGGTTTCCGAAGTACCGCGCCGAGCAGATTCGTCGCTGGATCTTCGGCCGCCGCGCCAACGACTTCGCCGAAATGCACGACATTCCGAACGCGCTGCGACTCGCGCTGGAGAGTGAGTTCTCGCTCTTTCCCGCACTCGTCGCGAAGCATCAGGTGGGGAGCGACCGCACCGAAAAGATGCTGCTCGAACTGCACGACGGCCAGTTCATCGAATGCGTCCTGATGCGCGAACAGGTCTCGGCGCGAGACACCGAGAGCGGTCGCGAGGTCTCGCGCCGCACGGTCTGCATCTCGACGCAGGTCGGCTGCGCGATGGGCTGCGTCTTCTGCGCGAGCGGTCTGCTGGGACTCAAGCGCAATCTGACGACCGGCGAGATTCTCGAACAGGTGCTGCGCATGGACCGTCTGCTGCCGAAGGGCGAGCAGATCACGAACGTCGTCGTGATGGGAATCGGCGAACCGCTGGCCAATCTCAAGGCGCTGATCCCCGCACTCGACAGCCTCAACGAAAAGGGGGGCCTCGGCCTGGGAGCACGCCGCATCACGGTCTCGACCGTTGGCCTCCCCGACAAAATTCGCGAGCTGGCTCAACTCGGCAAGCAGTACAACCTCGCCGTGTCACTGCACGCGCCGAACGATGAGATCCGCGACCGCCTCGTCCCGGTCAACGACAAGATCGGCATGGATGCAATCCTCGAAGCGGCCGACGATTTCTTCGCGATCACCGGCCGCCGAGTCACCTACGAGTACGTCCTCCTGTCGGGAGTGAACGACGAACCGCAGCACGCTCGCGAACTGGCCCATCTCCTCCGGTCGCGCGTTGCCCACGTCAACCTGATCCCGATGAACGGCGTCAGCGAATTGGCGTTCGTCGAACCAACTGCCCCGCGCACGCAGGAGTTCGTCTCGATCCTCGAATCATTCGGCATCCCGGCCACGGTGAGAAAGCGCAAGGGAGCCGACATCGACGCGGCGTGCGGGCAGTTGCGGCTGAATGCCTCAACTTGAGCCGCGTTCTTCATGTGCG
The DNA here is from genome assembly GCA_043749505.1 of Schlesneria sp. Lineage (GTDB taxonomy): Bacteria > Planctomycetota > Planctomycetia > Planctomycetales > Planctomycetaceae > Schlesneria. The sequence goes on from JAYVDI010000015.1 coordinate 13,088, forward strand.
AACCGTTACAAGATCGCCAGCGGGTTGCGACGTTCTTCGAGCGTGCCGCGTGTGACGCCGACTCGGTTGGAGGCGTTGAGTGATCGCCAGACGTTCTCGCCGCGGACGTGGCCGGCGAGCAGATCGCGGTAGAGGTTAAGAACCCGCCGGATGTCGGCGGAGCGTTCGTCGAGGAACTCGATGCGAAAGTCTCTCACGCCGCGTTCGAGCAGGCTCGCAACGACTTCGGCTCCGCTTTGCGGGACGGCGTTGAACAGCGTGTTGCGGCAGCCGACGTCGGCATGCAGCGGGTGTTCGCTGCCCACGCGATCGCGAAGCTGGACGAGATGCGTGTCGCACGGACGGCCGCAGTTGTGCTTGTTCGTTCCCGGCGAGAGGACCGCGCAGAAGACGCAGTGCTCCATGTGAAACATCGGCATGTGCTGGTGGACGACGACTTCGAGCCACTCCGGCGGCACAGCCTCCACCAGTCCGAGAAGCTGATCGCGGTTCATGTCATACGACGCGGTCACGCGCTCGGCCCGCTGCTCGATCAGAAACTGAGCCGTCAGTTCGTTGGTGGCATTCAGCGAATAATCGGCCACGAACGGCACGCCCTCATCCGCATAGAACCGCATCCCCGCCAGATTGCGGGCCAGAATCCCATCGGCACTGTGCTTGAGCAGCGCGTGAAAGAAACCGACTTCATCCGGCTTCTGAATGCGCGGCGTCGCGAGATAGATCGGCAGGCCCGCTTCGTGGGCGATGGCCACGGCCTCGCGGTACTCGCGGATGTCTTGAAAGTCGGCGTAGAGGAGTGGTCGCGGACGGAGGGGCGAGGGTTGAGAGATAGACAGAGAAGAGGCGGTTGTCTTTCTTGTCCCCTCTCCCCCGTCTTCGGGGGAGAGGGCTAGGGTGAGGGGGCTGATCGTACGAGCGACCTCCTTCAACTGTTCGACCGTCCGACAGAGAACGTGCAATTGCGGTTCTTCTCTTGTCCCCTCTCCCCTCGCCTTGGAGGGGAGAGGGTTAGGGTGAGGGTGAGGGGTTCTTTCTTCGGCTGTTCGTGGTCGGGGCGCGTTATCACCACTCGGCTCCCTCACCCTAGCCCTCTCCCCCGAAGACGGTGGCGAGGGGACCACGGTCGCTGCGCGACGCGATTTGAAGACAGTGCCCCGCAGCGCGGCGAGCGCCTCGCCATCGAACAGCTTTCGCTCGCGAGGCAGCTTCGTCGTCTCGTCCAAGCACACGACAAGTTCCTGCCGCAACTTAGACAGCACGCTGAGCGGGACCATTGGTCCGCCGATGATCTCCGCATCGAGCTGCCGCAGCTCATAGACCGTGTTACCGAGACGAGAGAGTTGCTCGCGCAGGAACTCGGCCGTGATGGCATGCTTCGTGGCGACGGGCAGCGGCTCGGAAGAGGTCACGCTGACGGTGACGCCATTCCCCAACAGTCCCTCCAACTTCAATGGCTCACCCGCCACGCAGCGCATTCGCAGATCGAGCGGCCTCTTGCGCAGCGGGTCGGGGCCGGTGAAGGTTTTTCGCAGGCGCGAGGTCATTTGCGGGTCGTCTGTCTTCCAGATCGACTGGCCTTCGTGAAGGAGATTGAAGTCGATGCCTCCGCGTTGGAATTCCAACTCGACGACGCCTGACTCGGCACGATCGAGAGACTCGCGTCCCAGGAAGATGCCGAAGATGCGGCCTCCCTGCTCGGCGTTCGCTTCGCGGTCTCCCTGGAAGACGATTCCGTCACCGCGCGCGATCGAACCGGACAGCCGCACTTCGACCGAGGCGTCTCGCACGCGAACAATCTCGCCAAGCAAAACCCCTCGCTTTGAGGAACTGAAGCCCGGCACGAGCATCTTGTGATCGTCACCGCCTAGCCAGCCGGGGCTGAACCCGCGCGAGAACGACAGTTCCATCTCGCGCACCTCGTCGCGGGTGAACTCGACCGGCTCCCCCTTCACGGCCGCATCGATCGCTGCGCGATAGTGCTTCGTGATGTTGGCCACGTACTCGGGAGTCTTCAATCGGCCCTCGATCTTGAATGACGAGACCCCCGCCGCGATGAGGTCCGTCGTCAGGTCATACGCCGCCAAGTCCTGCGGACTTAGCAGATATTTTTGCTCTCCCAGATCAACGTCTTCGCCGTCGCAGATCAGGTCATACGGAAGCCGACACGCCTGCGCACACTGTCCGCGATTGGCGCTGCGTCCTCCGAGCGACTCACTCGTCAGGCATTGCCCCGAGTACGCGACACAGAGCGCCCCGTGAACGAACGCCTCCAACGAGACAGATGTCGATTGCCGCAGCTTGGCGATCTCGCGGATCGACAACTCGCGCGGCAGCACGACCCGCTCGATGCCCAGCTCTTCGGCCACGCGGATGCACTCGGCGCTGGTGAGCGTCATCTGCGTCGAAGCATGAATCGCCAGATCGGGACAGGTCGCGCGGATCAGCCTCACGACACCAAGGTCTTGCACCAACACGGCGTCCACATCGGCCAGCGCGATCTGCCGGACCAGCCGTTCCAACTCGGGCAACTCATCCGTGAAGGCCAGCGTGTTGAGCGTCACATAGCCCTTCACTCCGCGATGGTGGAGTCCGGCCATCACGTCGGCCAGTTCATCCGGCTCGATGTTCGTCGCACGAGCCCGCGCATTGAACCCGCAGTTGAGCCCGAAATAAACGGCATCCGCCCCGTTCTCGACCGCCGCCCGCAGGCACTCACGATCACCAGCCGGAGCCAGCAGTTCAGGACGTGGAAGAGAAGGCGATGTCATCGGGAAGGCTCAACTGATTCGATGGCGGTGGATTCGATCAACACCGCCGCAGTATAGCCGACTCACCACCGGACCTGTTGCCACGGGTGGGTGTAAGTCGCCAATTGTTGGTAGCCCTGTCGCTCTGCGACAGGGCTACTTTCTCAGAAACGCTTGTCCCACAGTGCTTCATCGGGAGGTAAAAAAAGGACGACTGATCCCGCCACGGCCGGGCATTCCTATCGGTGGTTGTCCCCGTGAAGTCGGCAACGTAGCCTGTGTTGACTCATTCAGGGAGAGGCTGTCATGCGTGTCAGACTGTGTTGGTTGTTCGTGTTGGTTCTGAGTTGGGCTGCTCCGGCTCGGGCCGAACTGGTTCGGTTCGAGATCACTGAGCGAGCCCCTTTCGCAGATGGTCACCCGTTCGGCGAGGTCGGTCCCTACGAGAAGATCGTTGGGCGGGCCTACTTCGCGCTCGATCCGAATCTGCGGCAGAACGAGGCCGTGGTAGACCTCAAGCTCGCGCCCAGAAATGCGGCCGGGCGGGTCGAGTTCTGGGCGGACCTCTGCATTCTCGCGCCGGTCGATCTGACGAAGGGGAACGGATCGCTGCTGTACGACGTGAACAATCGAGGCAACAAGCTGGCGCTCGGCATGTTCAACTATGGCGGCAACAACAACCCGACGACGAAGGAACACGCGGGCGACGGGTTTCTGATGCGGCACGGGTTCACCGTCGTCTGGAGCGGCTGGGACGGCGAGCTGCTGCCGGGCGGTGATCGGCTGAGGCTCACCGCGCCGTTGGCTGGCGATGGTGAAACACCGATCACCGGCACCGTCCGCTGCGAGTTCATCGGCTCGAAAGGGATGACGCGCTCCGTCGTGAATTGGGCCAACCACGGTTCGTATCGCCCGACGACGGCTACCCTTGAAAGCACCCCTCACCCTAACCCTCTCCCCGCAGAGCCGGGGCGAGGGGACAAAGCCATGACGCTGACTCTGCGCGAGCGACCAGCGGCGGCACGGGTCGTCATTCCGCGAGACCAATGGACGCTGCATGTCACCGATGTGTCGAGCGACTCGCCCACCCAGTTGCCGAACGTCGAGATCGAGCTGCCCGGCGGAATGAAGCCGGGTTACATCTACGAGCTGATCTATGAAACCTCGAATCCACTGGTCATGGGCGTTTGTTTCACGTCTGTGCGAGATCTGATCGCCGCGATCAAGCGCGGCTCGGGCGAAGGGAACCCGCTGACGAAGAACGGCCAGCCGATGATTCATCGCGCGCACGGTTTCGGCGTCTCCCAAAGCGGCCGGTTCCTGCGCGAGTTCCTGCACGCCGGCTTCAACGAGGACGAACTCGGGAAAAAAGCCTTCGACGGGTTGATCCCGCACGTCGCGGGAGGCGGCCTCGGTTCGTTCAATCACCGGTTCGCTCAACCGACGCGGCACAGCAACCAGCACGATCACCACGACTACCCGCCCGATCGGTTTCCGTTCGCGTATGAGGTCCAGCTCGATCCGCTCTCCGGCCGAGAAGACGGCATCTTGAAACGCTCGCTTGCGACGAAGACCGCTCCCCGCGTGATGCACACCCAGTCGGCCGCCGAGTACTGGACGAGAAGTGGCTCGCTGGTCCACACCGACCCGCTGGGAACGCGCGATTCGACTCTTGACCCCTCGCCCCCGTCTTCGGGAGAGAGGGATAGGGTGAGGGGGCCAAACGGTGAGAACGCCAACATCAACACTGCCGACACAATTCTTCCTCCCTCCCCTCGGCGGGGAGGGCCGGGGAGCGGGGCCGATGAACGTGAGACACCGACCACTTTATCATCACCCCTCCCTAGCCCTCCCCATCAAGTGGAGGGAACAAAACCAAAGCAAACAGTCGAAGCAAGAACCCCTCACCCTAACCCTCTCCCCTCCAAGGCGAGGGGCGAGGGGACAAGAGATGATTCCGCCGCTCAACTGGCACACGTCCGCTTCTACACGTTCGGCGGAACACAACACGGACCGAGCGGCTTCCCACCGTCGGCCGGAAATGGACAGAACCTTGCGAACCCAGGCGACTACAAACCGTTTTTGCGTTCGCTGCTGTTGGCCTTGGACAAGTGGGCCAAGGACGGAGCCGAGCCGCCTCCCAGTGTCGTGCCATCCATCTCCGACGGGACGCTCGTCGATTGGCGTCACGCGGGAACCGGCTTTCCGAACATTCCCGGCGTGACCTACCCCGAGACCATTCAGCAACCGAGTCTGCTCGACTTCGGACCGCGCTGGGAGACCGAGCGAATCATCGATCTCCAACCGCCGCGTTTGCGAGGCGACTATCGCGTCCTCGCCCCGCGCTGCGGAGCCGATGGCAACGAACTGGGTTGTTTGCTGCCCGTCGAAGTCGCGGTCCCCGTCGCCACGTACACCGGTTGGAACCCGCGCAAAGCCGATGTCGGAGCGGAAGGCCAACTCGTCAGTCTGACCGGCTCATACATTCCGTTCCCGGTAACGAAGGCCGACCGCGAGAAAACCGGCGACCCGCGTCAGTCGGTTCAGGAGAGATACAGTTCACTCGACGAGTACACCCGCCAACTCACCGCTGCGTCCGACAAGCTGAAAACGTCCGGCTATTTGCTGGACGAAGATCACGTTCGTCTGGTGAAACTGCATCGCGAGCGAGTGGCCAAGCTGTTCATGAGTCCGCAGTAGGAGCGCAGTGCATTGCGTACGAACCATGAAGAAACTTTGGCATCTGAAGCTGCGTTACCTGATAACTGCCGTGATCATTCTTGCGGTCTACGTCGGAATCTACTGCTTTCTCAGTTGGAATGGCCGCTATTGGTATCGACCATCCGGCGAAGTCCGCTGGGGCGGCGGTCTTGCTGCGTTTGAGTTGGCTCAATGGAATCCGTATGGGATCACCTTTGAACGTCGGCGCGACGTTACCGGCAAATACATCACTGACGGCGACGTGTTTGGATTTGTCTATTCTCCGCTGATCTATGTTGATCGGCGTCTTGTCCACAAAACGCGACGGCACATCGAAGTGCCGGAGAACGAATGGGTCGTCAACTGGTGGTGACTTTTCTAGGAGACAAGTCGTGCGTGAACGGTTATCGATTTGTGGTCAGCATGGCACGGCACACATTAGCCGCCGCGAAGTCATTCAGGTTCTCACCGGAGGTGCGGTTGGTCTCGGTTGGTCTCGCCGCATATTCGGTCAGCAAGCCAGTTCGGCGGTGCAGGGACTGATGCCGCTGAATCGCTTTCCGCGCATGATGCAGGAGTACGTCGGTGCGAAGGTTGCGGAGGTGGAACGGATGAGCATCGCGCGGCTGGCGGCATTGAAGACGAAGGCGGAGGCCGAGGCTCACGTGAAGCTCGTCCGGTCGCTGATCGCCGACTGTTTCGGGACGTTTCCCGAGAAGACGCCGCTCAAGCCGCGCGTGACCGGCGTCGTTGAGCGCGAGGCGTACAAGATCGAGAACGTGATCTTCGAGAGCCGTCCCGATTTTCTCGTCACGGCGAACCTGTACGTGCCGAAGGGGAGAAAGTTTCCGCTGCCGGGCGTGGTCGGGTCGTGCGGGCATTCGGTGAATGGGAAGGCGGCCGAGGCGTATCAGTCGTTCGCGCAGGGCCTCGCGCGGCAGGGCTATGTCGTGCTGATCTTCGACCCGATCGGGCAGGGCGAACGATTGCAGTTCCTCGACGACGATCACAGCAAGTCCGAAGTTGGAGCGGGCGTTGGCGAGCAT
>JAYVDI010000016.1:0-31191 GCA_043749505.1 Schlesneria sp.
GATAGTGGTGGAGGGTGGCTCATGATGAAGGACGCTGAGAAGAGAAGACCCCTCACCCTAACCCTCTCCCCGCAAGGCCGGGGCGAGGGGACAAGGCATTCGCTTATCGAGCGCCAAGTTCATGCACCATCTCGACGAGGGCCTTCACGCTGTCGGGGGGGACTTCGGGGAAGACGCCGTGGCCGAGGTTGAAGATGTGGCCGGGGCGGCCTCCCGCCGCGTCGAGGATCGCTTTGGCGCGCGCTCGCAGCGTCGGTAGGTCGGCCATGAGGGACACCGGATCGAGATTGCCCTGCACGCCGACGTCGTAGCCGACCGTCTTCCAGCCCTCGGCGAAATCGACTCGCCAGTCGAGACCGATCACGTCGCCTCCGGCCTCGCGCAGCAGCGGCAACAGCGCGGGATTGCCCGTCAAAAAGTTGATGACCGGCGTGCCGGGTCGGATGCCGTCAATGACCTGCTTCGTGAACGGCATCGCGTAGCGGCGATAGTCCGACGGTGAGAGGCAACCGGCCCAGCTATCAAACAGTTGAATCGCCTGACAGCCCGCGTCGATCTGCGCGTTGATGTAGCGCACCAAGCTGCGGGCGAGTCGCTGCATGAGCGTCGTCCACGCTCCTTCATCACGGTACATCAGGCTCTTCGTCGTGAGGTAATTCTTCGAGCTGCCTCCTTCGACCACATACGACGCGAGCGTGAACGGTGAGCCAGCGAACCCGAGCAGCGGGATGTCAGCGGGGAGATCGCGACGAATCAGCTTCACGGCGTCGAAGACAAATTGCAGCGATGAGACATCCTCCAACTCGCGAAACCGATCAACTTCCGAGGCAGTGCGGATCGGATTGTGGATCACCGGTCCTTCGCCCTTCTGGTACTCCAAGTCGATCCCCATCGGTTCGAGCATCGGGAGCAGGTCCGCAAACAGAATGGCCGCATCGACGCCGAGAACTCGTTGCGCAGTGAGCGTCACTTCAGCCGCCAACTCGGGCCGCTTGCAGAGTTCGATGAACGTGACCTTCGAGCGAACGGCCATGTACTCAGGCAAATAACGTCCCGCCTGCCGCATGATCCAGACGGGCGTGGTGTCAGTCGGCTCGCGGCGAGTCGCCCTCATCAGACGCGAATTGTGCAGACGAAGGTCGTGTGGCAACGAATCAACTGGCGGGGCGGTAGCGGGTGTCGTCGTAGGCATGGCGGCTCCAAAAGTGAGGCGGGATTGTAGCCGTGCCGTTTGGGACCGGACAGGCAGCTCGATGCGCTCAAACTGGCGCGACTCGACCCGGACCAGCGCGATGCTCATAATCGACCGCAGCCGTAGGATGGGCACTCTTGCCCGTCAGAAGGTCTGGGGAAATGACGGGCAAGAGTGCCCGTCCTACAGGTCCGATCGGGGAGATTGTCGTGCCGGGCTGGGCTGTGGAACTGGGCGTGGTTGTGCTGATGGCACTGCTCAACGGCTTCTTTGCCGCCGCTGAGATCGCGATCCTGACCGCACGACGCGGGCGACTTGAACAATGGGCCGAGGACGGAGACGGGGCATCGACCGTCGCGCTGCAATTGGCGCACGATGCCGATCGGTTCCTACCGACTGTGCAAGTGGGGATCACGTTGGTCTCAGCGTTCACGTCGGCGTATGCCGGAGCGAGACTCGCCGATCCGCTCGCCGCGTGGCTAGGCCAGCTCCCGTTCGAGTGGATTGCCGAACGTCGCGTGGGTCTGGCGTTGACGCTCGTCGTGTGCGGCATCGCGTTCCTGCAATTGATCCTTGGTGAGCTGGTTCCCAAGCGGATTGCCTTCCAGAACGCCGAGTTGCTGGCGCGATTCGTCGCCTACCCGATGCTCGTGTTGCAGCGCATCTCTCGTCCGGCAATCTGGGTGCTGCACGTCACGACATCACTCGTGCTGAGGCTGCTGGGGCAGAAAAACCTGCCGCCGCGCACGGTCTCCGTCGAAGACATTCAGCACTTGATCGAGACCGGAACCGAGGCGGGCGTGCTGGAAGAGTCCGGCCAAAAAATGGCGATGGAGGCACTACGGATCGGCAACCGCACAGTCGTCGATATTCTGCGACCGCGCATCGACATCGACGCTATCGACATCGACACGCCGTCGGATGAAGTTGTCGGCGCGATCGCCATGTCGGGCTTCTCGCGCGTTCCCGTCTGTGAAGGGACGATCGATCACATCGTCGGCTTCGTTTACATCAAGGATGTGTTCCTGCAGCAGTATCTCGGCCGTCCGATCGACCTGCGCCGGCTGATCCGGCCACCGCTGTTCATCCCGAAGTCGGTTACGATCAGCCGGTTGCTGGAGCTGTTTCAGGAACACAAGACTCAGCTTGCCATCGTGCTGGACGAGTACGGCGGGACGCAGGGAATGGTGACGTTCGAGGACATCATGACGATGCTCGTCGGTGAGATTCACGATGAGCTGCGGCATGAGCGGGGATCGAAGCACGACCGCGAGCAGGATATCGTCAAACGGGAAGATGGCAGCCTGCTGATCGACGGTACGGTGAACTTGCATCAACTCGAAGAGGCACTGGAGGTGACCCGCTGGTCCGAGCCGCCGCCGCGCGGAATCGGCACCGTGTCGGGCCTTGTCCTGTCATTGCTCAAACGCCCGCCCAGCATCGGCGACGTGCTGACGTGGAACGACCTGCGAATTGAAGTCGTCGATATGGACGGCCCGAAGTTGGACCGGTTGCTGATTCAGACGGTCACCGATCCGCCAGCCAGCACCGCGCCGCCTTCCACTCCCTTATCATCCTGCGATGCGGCACCGTAGTCCGGACGCCTACGTCCGGACTACGGTGCCGCCACCAAACCGACTCAATTTCTTTCCACCACGGTAAATCATGGCTAAATGCGATCAAGGTTACATGTGCGAAGTCTGCGGCGACGAAGTCGTGGACATCACCGGCAGCGATCTCTATTTGCGGTACGTCCTCGGTGAGGTCGAAGCGCGCCATCTGATGACGGCGCCCGAGCGGCATCTGCGCTGCAATCCGGTCACGTCGCAATTCATCGTTGTTCCCGAGTTCGAGCCGGTCGTTGTGGACGGACCGTTCGACAAACGATTGCTCGAGCCGCAAGATGTCGCGCGGCGCGAAGCACTCGTCACCCGCGCGTGGCAGCGGCTGCAAGTGGTCCGACAACTCGGGCTGCCAATCAGCGACTATCCGCTGTCGCGCGAGGACGAAGCGGAGACGCTTGAAGAGCGAGTAGAGAATTGACCAATTGAACGTGATTTCAAAGTCAGCCTGCTGATGTGTGACGCGGCTCTGGGTGAGATGTTCTTAGGTGAGCCGTGTGCCGTAAGGCCACGGGTTTCCTGCGACGATCAAGAACCCGCAGTCTTACGGCATGCGGCTCGCTTTCATTTTCGCTTTTTGCCAACCCAAGTTTCCAAGTTCTCCCCCCATGCTCTGGCCCGAACATACGGTGACGCAGGAACTGCTGGCTGAGGCCGGGCGAGGGGAAGGGACGGCCGTCAACAAACTGCTCGAACGGCATCGGGGTGCGCTGCGCAAGCTGATTCAGTTGAGACTCGACCGTCAGGTGGCGCGGCGGGTGGACGCGAGCGACATCGTGCAGGACGTGTTGCTCGAAGCGAATGGGCGGCTGCGCGAGTACCTCGACGATCCGAAGATGCCGTTTCATCTGTGGCTGCGGCATCTGGCGAAGGACCGCATCATCGACATGCACCGGCGACATCGTGGTGCGCAGCGCAGAAGCCTGGACCGCGAGCGGTCTCTTGCGTCGCCCCAGTTCGGCGATCAATCGTCCTTCGATCTGGCCAGCCAACTTGCCGGGAGTGAACTCACGCCCGCTGCGGCCGCGATTCGACACGAGCTTCAAGCGCGATTCCTCGTCGCCATCGACCAGCTCGACGAAGTTGATCGTGAGATCGTGTTGCTGAGACACTTCGAGCAACTCGGCAACAGTGATGCGGCCATCGCGCTCGGCATGACTCCCGCCGCCGCTGGCATGAGACACCTGCGGGCACTTCGCAAACTGAGGGCGATCCTCGGCGAACGCCCCTCGCTGACGGGAGAATCCGCATCATGAGTGACAGTGATGAAGTGTTGGTCACGCTGCTGGATGAACTGGTCGAACAGGCTCAAGCCGGGCAAGCCTCGTCGTTGGAAGACGTGATCGCGCAGCATCCGGAACTCGAACGAGAACTGCGTGAGTTGTGGGCGACGGTCCAAATGGCGGAAGACTTCGGCAGCTTTCCCAACCTGCTCGATGAAAACGAGTCTGACTGGTCGAACGCGGTGGAACCGAGTGGCTCGGGTGGCGTGCTGCCGCGCGACTGCGGCGACTATGAGTTGTTGAAGGAACTCGGGCGCGGCGGCATGGGAGTCGTGTATCAGGCGCGACAGAAAAGTCTTGATCGGATCGTCGCGCTCAAGATGGTGCTGCGCGGCGACCTCGCGTCGTCGATGGACCTCGCGCGGTTTCGAGCGGAAGCGGAAGCGGCGGCGCAGTTGCATCACCCGCACATCGTCCCGCTGTACGAGGTCGGTGAAATTGAAGGCCGTCCGTTTTTCAGCATGAAGTTGATCGAAGGAACGACGCTGGCGAGACGACTCGCCGACGGGCCGCTTCCCTCACGCCTGGTCGCCGAAATGTTGGCTCCCGTTTGTCGAGCCATTGCCGACGCGCATCGACGCGGCGTGTTGCACCGCGATCTCAAGCCGTCCAACATTCTGATCGACGGCGAGGGCCGCACGTTCGTCACCGACTTCGGTTTGGCCAAGCGGTTGAAAACAGAAGCGTCATCAATCGATGGTCCGGCGGGAACGCGCCACCAGTTTCCGAACAGCCTGACTCTCTCAGGTGCGATCCTCGGGACGCCCAGTTACATGGCACCCGAGCAAGCGGCCGGACAGCGGGGTGAAGTGAGTGCCGCGTCGGACATCTATTCGTTGGGTGCAATCCTCTACGCGATGCTCACCGCGCGGCCGCCGTTTCAGGCCGAGTCGCCCGTCGATACGGTACTGATGGTGTTGGAGCAAGACCCGCTGCCGCCGCGCATTCTCAACCCGAAGGTCGATGCGGACCTCGAAATGATCACGCTGAAGTGTCTTCAGAAACCGGCCGATCTGCGGTACGCGACGGCCGATGCGCTGGCCGATGATCTCGATGCGTACCTTGCGAACGAACCGATCTCGGCCCGCTCGACACATCTCTCGCAGATCATCTCGCTCGCGTTTCGTGAGACGCACCATGCGGCGATTCTCGAAAACTGGGGCCTGCTCTGGATGTGGCACAGCCTCGCGGTGCTGCTCTTGTGTCTCATCACTGCTGCGATGCACTGGCAGGGTGTGACGAGTCGCTGGCCCTACGCCGCGCTCTGGTCGGTCGGGGCCGGAACGTGGGCGATGATCTTCTGGGAGCTGCGCCGCCGCTCGGGACCGATCACGTTCGTCGAACGGCAGATCGCACACGTCTGGGCGGGTAGTACGTTCTCAACAATGCTGCTGTTCGGTTTGGAAGGACTGCTCGGACTGTCGGTGCTTTCGCTGTCTCCGGTGTTGCCATTGATCGCTGGAAACGTGTTCCTCGCGAAGGCGGGCATCCTGTCGGGCAAGTTCTACATTCAAGCGGTCGCGCTGTACGCGACCTCACTCGTGATGGCCCTGCTTCACAAATGGGGCCTCTCCGACGTGGGGCTGGTCCTGCTTGGTTGTGTCCTCGCGGCCAGTTTCTTCGTCCCCGGCTTCAAGTACTATCGACAACGTCTTGATGCTGAGGGCGGAGTGCGACGGTGACTATTTCGACTGTCTGACTTTCAGTAGGGTGGGCAGTGCCCACCGCCAGCGGTTGCGGATTGGCGGGCACAGCCCACCCCACATTTGGCGAACTCAGACAGTCGAACTGTTTGAGCGATGATGTTCGAGCGTTAGCTCGTTCCGATGAATTTCCGAGCGGGACGGCGTCAGCCCCGCGGCTCCCATTTTGTCGCCTTTCGCGGAGCGAAAGGCGACATTGATAGACCGCGAACCTCAACGTGAGAGCCAGGGGGCTGACGCCGCCCCGCTCGGAAGACAACACCGGGGCTAACGCCCGAAGGCCTTGGAGTTCCTGACCGATGCACGTGGCGATCATTACCGCAGGCGGGGCCGGGATGTTTTGCGGTTCGTGCATGCACGACAACGCTTGGGCGAAGTCGTTGCGCGCGGCGGGGATCGAGGTCAGTCTGATCCCGATGTACACGCCGATTCGCGTGGACGAGGCGGATCAAACGTCGTCGCCCGTCTTTTACGGCGGCATCAACGTCTACCTGAGCGACCGCTTCTCGTGGTGGTGGCGCGTGCCGAGGTTGCTCACGCGGTGGCTCGATGCGCCCGGGGTCATTCGCCGCGCGACTCGAGGTACGGTGGGGAACGATGCCAAACAACTTGGCTCGATGACCGTCTCGATGCTGCGCGGCGAAGAAGGCCCGCACCGACAGGCGGGTGGGGAACTGGCTGAGTACGTGCGGCAACTTCAACCGGACATCGTCTGCTTCAGCAACGCGCTGCTCTGTCCGCCGTTGCGGGTTCTCAAGCGAGAGTTCACCGGCCCGACGTTGTGCGTCTTACAGGGAGACGACATTTTTTTGGATGGCCTGATCGAACCGTATCGCTCACAAGTGATGGCCCTGCTGCGCGAACGGGTCGCGGACTTTGATGGCTTCCTCACACACAGCGATTACTACCGTGATTACATGGCTGAGTACCTGCATCAACCGGTTGCGAAGTTTTACCGGTTGCCGCTGGCCATCGACTGTGCGGCTCACGACGGACGGCCGAAGTCGGGTCTTGGCAATCCGTCGACGGTGGGCTACTTCGCACGCATCTGCCCTGAGAAGGGACTCGATCGGCTGGTCGAAGCAGTCCTGATTCTGCGGCAACGATTGCCGAACGTACGACTGCGCGCGGGCGGCTATCTCGGCCCGCAGAACCAGCCGTACTTTGATGATGTCGTCCGCCAAGCGGGACCGCTGGGGAGCGACTTCGAGTATGTCGGCAGTCCCGACTCTCAGCGAGAAAAGATCGACTTCCTGAAGTCGCTCGATCTGTTCTGCCTCCCGACAGCCTATCGCGATCCGAAGGGACTCCCGGTGTTAGAGGCGTGGGCGAACGGCCTCCCGGTTGTGTTGCCTGCACACGGGGCATTTCCGGAACTCGTGGCATCAACCGGCGGCGGGTTACTCGTCGCACCGGGCGACTCGGCAGCACTGGCGGCAGCACTCGAACGGCTCCTCACCGACGAGAGACTTCGCGCCGATCTTGCCGGTCGCGGTCACGCCAGTGTCCGTCGCGAGCATGATCTCGCTGAGTTGGCTCGCGCGACAATTGTGCTGTTTGAGGCGATGCTGACTCAGGCGTGAGTACCGGATGAATCCTGAACTCCGGTGAGAAATGCGAGTACCGCACTTTAGGCTTCGATGGGTCAATCATTTCCTGGGTGTTGCCTCACTTACGCTTTGGGTTGGTGTGGGTGAATCGGCAGAACGAGCCACACCCGCTCCCAGCAGGGTCTCCATAGTCCAGACGACCGCGATTTTCGGATTCTTCCGGACATTCGATACAGATTGCCAAGTCGTCAGTCCGATAGAGACGGTAAGTGCGGATTCTCGCGCCCATGCTGAGTCATCACGGCTCACGCAGTTCCGGCTCACGGCGTTCAAATCAGGGAACGACTGATGCGGACTAGGCAATGGTTGAAGACATTACTGAGTGGGTGCCTCGCTGTGGCGGGAGGTCTGACGGCGCATGCCCAAGAGCCTCCGTTCCAACAGTTCGGCCCCGGCAACCCGGACGCCGTGGGGATGCTTCCCTCACCGTACAACACGAACTACGGAGTCGCTCCGCAGTCGTATACGGGGATGGAACAGGCAGGCTATCCGCCCGGAGCCAATCCTTGGCCCAACGTCTCCCCGTACATGGGGCCAGCCGTCGATCAGACGACGTACGAGAACGGCACCTGGTTCAACCGGCAACTCTCCGGCAGCCGGAAGTACTACTTCTCGACCGAAGCCTTGATCGGCCAAACGAGCGTTGGAAGCGGCGTGTTGGTGGGTGCTCCCGGGGTGAACCTCATTCCACGGATTCCCGGTCAGACGATCGTCAACCAGAACCAGCAGTTCTTCGAGAGCATTAGCTTTGCCACCAACACTACCACGCCGGACCGATTTGTTGTGGCAACTGGTGGTGGTGGTGGCGGCGGAAACGGTGCATCGACCGGTGACATTCAAGTCTTCACTCCCAGAAACTACAACGACATTTCCAATCCGGAACGAACCGGAGGGCTGCGCTCCACATGGGGTTGGTTCAATCCGGATCAGACCGGTTTTCAGTTGTCAGCCTTCTGGCTGAATCAAAGCACCGGGGAATTCAACAGCGGTCTTGGACTGCACTACGACCCGATCCTGTCCGCATTTCCGGGATACGACGCTTCACAAATCCGCGCATTCACCGGCATCCCTCTGCAAGGCGCGGATTCGGATCAAGATCTCCACCCCGGCGTCGTTCAGCCCTTCGACTTGTTCTACCGACTGCGTCTGGAATCGCAGATCATGGGGACGCATCTCGATTGGTACGGCTCGCCAATATACGACCGATCGAGCGTGCTGATCCGTCCGATTGCTGGTGTTCGCTACATCAACCTCATCGAGCAGTTCGCGTTCCACGGAGCAGACACCGGGATGGGCTACAGCATCCGGGGAGCGACTGCACAGGCCGCTGGAAATGCGGGAACAGCAACTGGGGGCGTCCTCGGCCCGGTTGCGTTCGATCCCTTGTTCAACGTTCCCGATGTCATGCAATCGCAGTTGTTGTCGCGGACGCAGACGCAACTGCTCGGACCGGAGGCGGGATTGAGACTCGACTTGGGCGGAGACTCCTTCAAGATCTGGACTCAGACCAAAGTCGGTCTGTTGGGGAACAATGCCACTCGCAAACTCAGTGGCTTCAACATCGGTGACGCCTACTACGCGAGAAACGGTCGGACGATCCCGATCATGCCTCGCGATGACATCGCTGCGACCTCCTTCGCCAGCAGAGACACGACTTCGTTCCTGTCTCCGATGTTCGAGCAGTCGATCTTCGGAAAGGCTCACTTGTTCGAGAACATGCCGATCCTGCGGAAGTCTTCGATCATGCGAGCCGCCGAGTTCCAAGCCGGTTACACGTTCCTCGTGCTGGGATCCGTCTACCGACCGGCTCAAGTCATCAACTGGCAGGCGTTTCCTGTGAATCCTCAGTTGCAGGACCGCCGAACGACCTACACGAACGGAACCCTCAGCCTGGGTGTCGAGTGGGCCTACTGAGTTCGCGGCTGATGTTCGTAATGTTCGACTCCCAATGTTCGGCGCGGGTCTCCTGACCCCGCCGAAACGCCCGACCGAAGGCCTCCTCTGCCGGCTTCAAGTCGAACGATGAGGTCGCAAAAACAAGCAGCCCGGTGAGAGTTTTCTCACCGGGCTGCTTCGTTTGAAATGATCATTTTCAATCGTGAAAGGACTACGTGGCAGCGGCTTCGGCACCCACGACAGCAAGCTCTTCAGTAATCGGCTCGACCGTCGATGGCTCGAAATCGAGTTGCTTCTGATCGCCGACTTCCTTGGCCCGCACGGTGATCGTGTTGTGACCTTCAAACGCCCCTTGAAGCAAGTTCTCGGAGAGCGGGTCTTCGATGTAGGTCTCGACGGCCCGGCGAAGTGGTCGTGCCCCGTACTCGGTGGCGTTCCCCTTGCTGACGATGAACTGTTTCGCTTCGTCGGTCAGAACCAGAGCGAGACCCTTCTCGGCGAGGCGTTCGCGAACCTTTGACAGTTCGATCTCCACGATCTGCTTCAAATGCTCCTCATTGAGCGAACGGAAGACGACGATTTCATCCAAGCGTCCGAGAAACTCGGGCTTGAATTCACGTTCCAACTCGTGCTGGAGCCGTTCCTTCATGCGGTCGTAGCTGGTGTCGTTGTCCTTCGGTGCGAAACCGAACTCGTTGTTGATGGCCAACGCACCGGCGTTGGTCGTCATGATGAGGACGGTATTTTTGAAATCGACCTTCCGGCCGAAGCTGTCGGTCAGATGGCCCTCTTCCATGATCTGAAGCAGCATGTTGAAGACATCGGGGTGAGCCTTCTCGATTTCGTCGAGCAACACCACGGCATAGGGACGGCGGCGAATTTTCTCGGTGAGTTGACCGCCCTCTTCATAACCGACAAATCCGGGAGGAGCACCGATCAGTCGGCTGACGTTGTGCTTCTCCATGTACTCGCTCATGTCGATCTGGATCAAAGCATCCTGATCGCCGAACAGGAACTCGGCGAGTGTCTTCGCGGAGAGCGTCTTGCCCACGCCGGTCGGACCAGCGAACAAGAACACACCCGTCGGACGGCGCGGATCCTTCAAGCCGCTGCGACTACGGCGCACGGCTTTCGCCACTTGCTTGATCGCTTCGTTCTGACTGACCACGCGGCGATGCAACTCATCTTCCATGCCCATCAGGCGCACGGCGTCTTCGCTGGAGAGGCGTGTCAGCGGGATGCCCGTCATTTTGGCGACGACTTCCGAGATGACCTCGGCATCGACGACCCCGTCTTTCTCTTTAGACTTCTCACGCCAGTCCTTGTTAAGACCTTCCTTCTTTTTCTTGAGCTTGTCAGCCTGATCGCGCAGCGACGCGGCTTTCTCGAAGTCCTGGTTTGCAACGGCCTCTTCCTTCTGCGTGTTCAGCCGTTCGACTTCCTCTTCGATTTCCTTGAGGTCTGGCGGACGAACCATCGATTTGAGTCGAATGCGAGCACCCGCTTCATCGATCACGTCGATGGCCTTGTCGGGCAGGCACCGCGACGTGATGTAGCGGGTCGAAAGTTCGACGGCTTTGGCGAGTGCATCGTCCGTGATTTGAACGCGGTGATGTTGTTCGTACCGATCGCGGAGACCTTTGAGAATCTCGATCGTTTGCGATGGAGACGGCGGTTCGACGATGACGTTTTGGAAGCGGCGTTCGAGTGCCCCGTCCTTCTCGATGTACTTGCGGAACTCATCCAGCGTTGTCGCACCGATGCACTGAATCTCACCGCGTGACAGAGCGGGCTTCAGTACGTTCGAGGCATCAATCGCCCCTTCGGCCCCGCCCGCACCGACCAGCGTGTGGAGTTCGTCGATGAAGAGGATCGTG
Organism: Schlesneria sp.; assembly: GCA_043749505.1. Lineage (GTDB taxonomy): Bacteria > Planctomycetota > Planctomycetia > Planctomycetales > Planctomycetaceae > Schlesneria. Next base: position 11,184 of record JAYVDI010000016.1, read on the forward strand.
TTCTTGGCTCGTTTGACTTCGTTCATCACCGCCTTGATGCGTTCTTCAAACTGACCGCGATATTTTGTCCCGGCGACCATCATCGCCAGGTCAAGCACCACGATCCGCTTGTCTCGCAGCAGTTCGGGGACTTCGCCGCTGACGACCATCTGGGCGAAGCCTTCGACGATCGCGGTCTTGCCCACGCCCGCTTCGCCCAGCAGAACGGGATTGTTCTTCTGACGACGGCAGAGAATTTGAATGACGCGCTCAATCTCATTTGCGCGACCAATGACGGGATCGAGTTTGTTCTGACGAGCCAACTCGGTGAGATCGCGGCCGAAGCTGTCGAGGGCCGGCGTCTTGCTCTTGCCCGACTTGCCACCGCCACTTCCGGTGGCACTGCCTCCACCGCTTCGTTCTTGGGTGCCGGTACCGCCACCACCTTCGCCGCCATCCATGCCGTGCCCGAGCAGATTCAGCACTTCCTCTCGCACGTCTTCGAGCTTCAGCCCGAGGTTCATCAAGACCTGCGCGGCCACACCTTCCTGCTCACGGATCAACCCGAGGAGCAGATGTTCGGTGCCGACGTAGTTGTGGTTGAGGTTCCGCGCCTCTTCCATCGCGTACTCGATCACCTTCTTGGCGCGAGGCGTCTGCGGTAGCTTGCCCATCGTGACCATGTCCGGCCCCGACTGCACAATCTTTTCGACCTCAAGGCGAATCTTGCGGAGATCGACTTCAAGGTTCTTCAGCACGTTGGCGGCAACGCCGGAACCTTCCTTCACCAGGCCGAGCAGGATGTGCTCGGTGCCAATGTATTCATGATTGAACCGCTGGGCTTCTTGATTGGCGAGTTGCATTACCTTGCGGGCGCGATCAGTGAATCGCTCGTACATGCGGAAGCCTCCGAAGGGGGGTGAGTGGGTTGTCCCACGGTAACTGTTGGATTGAACTGTGTGTGGCGTGAGTCACACACATCTCGTAAGCCGGGCCTCTTGGTCCGGCTGTCCCTCACGGCCGGACCAAGAGGTCCGGCCTTCAAATGAACCTGTATTGGAAGGTTGCTGGAGTCAGAGGAAGATATCGAGCAAGAATACGTCACGGTTGGGATGTCGATACGATTTTTGAATGTCTTGAGGTGGCAGATGCATGAGGATCGTGCCCAGCATGTCGAACAGTTCCCCGCGACAATCGCTACAGCCAGCTCAATCAAAAAAACTGTGATGATCGCCTCAATCGGTCCCCAACGGCGGGCGATTCTAGTGGCGTGTCTGGTGGAGGGCAAGGAGCCTCCCAGCCTCGCGCAGACCGTTCAACATGCGTCAAACAAGCTTGATTTGGTGCGAGGCATCCCGTACCACAACCCGCCTCTCTTCCCTTGGAAAGTGCCGCAGTGACGACTCCCACGACCGAGACGTATCGCATTCTCGACGCCGCCGCGAACCGCGCCAGTGAGGGTCTGCGCGTCGTGGAAGACTTCACCCGCTTCGGTTTGAATGACGCTCATCTGTCGCGTCTGTTGAAGGAGTGCCGCCACGAACTGGCTGCCGCGTTGACGACCCTTTCTCTCTCGCAACGACTCGCCGCGCGAGACACACTTGGCGACGTGGGGACTGCGATCAGCACGGCTTCCGAATATCAGCGAGGCTCCGTTCTGGATGTAGCCTGTGCATCGTTCAAGCGAGTTCAAGAAGCACTCCGGACACTCGAAGAGTTCGGCAAGTTGATCGGTGATGAAGAGGCTGCAACCTCGCGACGCTTCGAGCAACTGCGCTACCGACTCTACACCGCCGAGAAGGCTGTGCTGCGAACGCGGTTTTCGCGCGAGCGGCTGTTCGATCAGCGGCTCTATCTGTTGGTCACTGCCTCCGCCTGCCAAATCGGTTGCGAGCCGGTCGTTCGCGCGGCAATGACGGCTGGAGTGAAGCTCATTCAGATGAGGGAAAAGTCGCTTCCGGATCGTGAACTGGTCGCGCAAGCGCGACGCCTACGAGCTTGGACTCACGACGCGGACGTATTATTCATCGTGAACGATCGTCCCGATATCGCGGTTCTCGCGGAAGCCGACGGCGTTCACATCGGACAGAACGAACTGTCCGTCAGCGACGCGCGGCGGATCGTCGGACCAGACCGTTTGATCGGCGTCTCGACTCACACGATCGAACAAGCACGGCAAGCGGTCCTGGATGGTGCGGACTATCTCGGCGTCGGCCCGACGTTTCCGAGCGGCACGAAGTCGTTCGAGTCGTTTCCCGGTCTGAGTTTCATTCGTGAGGTTGCCGCCGAGATCATGTTGCCGTGGTTCGCGATCGGCGGCATCGGCACAAACAACATCGCGGCAGTCCTTGATGCCGGTGCGAGTCGCATCGCCGTCAGCGGTGCCATCCTGACCGCAACCGATCCCCGCGCCGCCGCTTCCGAATTGCTGAGAGGTTGCAAATTGGGTTCGGGCGTTCAAATTTCAAAATTGGCCGAGATCGAGGAGTGATGATCGAGTGCCGCTTGATCGGCCAATTTTGAAATTTGAACGCCCGAACCCGGCCTTTCCACATCCCGCTCCAAAACGAAGTCCCCACCGATGCTCGTTGTGACTGCCGCCGATCCATCACGTCGCGAACCCGCACTCCGCTTGCTCTTTGCCCGCTTCCCCGTTGAAGAGCAAGCGGCCCGTCTGCGCGAGACACTGCTGGCCGTCGAGCGAGGAACCCTAAACCTTGACGGATTGTTGCTCGCGACGATGCGGCCACAGCCTGATGACACGCAATCCGGTGACGAACTTCCCGTTGGTGCGACTCTCGTGATGTTCCAGTCGGATGGTATCGCGCTCGTCTGGCCGCCCATTGTGAGTTGCGGTGCCGCCGATGAGGTCGCTGTGGAAGATGCACTCATGACGGAACTCTGTCGGCGCATTGATGCCACCGACGCGAAGCTCGCGCAGTCATTGCTCACACCCGACGATGTTGTCGAATCGAAACTCCTGTCACGACATGGCTTCGCGCAGGGAGCTGATTTGTTCTTTCTCGCGCGGACGCTGCAACCGGCGGACGAACAGCTCACGGCGAGCAACCTAGAATACGATTCGCAGTTAGCTCAGCACGACATCACGACGGAGACCTTTGATGCCAACAACGCCGAACGATTTGCGGCGGTTCTTGAGCAGTCGTACCAGCACAGCTTGGACTGTCCCGACCTGAAGGACTTCCGTAGCGGAGCCGAAGCGTTGGCAAGTCACAAGCTGTCGGGAGTCTTCGATCCGTCCGCGTGGTCGCTCTTCATGATCGATGGCCGTGACGCGGGCGTGTTGTTGTTGAATGAGCATCCCGATCAGAACGCGATCGAACTCGTTTACATGGGTGTGGCGCCAGACCTGCGTGGAATCGGCTTGGGGCGAGAGATGCTTCGGCGCGGGCTGCAACTCGCCACGCAGCGAGGTTGCGCTGCGATGTTTCTCGCCGTCGATTGCCAAAACCGCTACGCAAATGCTGTTTACGCTCAGTTCTCGTTTGCCGAGTTGGCTCGCCGCCGAGTCATGCTCCGACATCGCGCTGCTTCGGCACGACAGTAATCCACAGCTTATGCACACTCGCTGACGACCCGCGCGACGTGAACAAATGTGAGCCTGATCGCTTCAAGTTCTCCGGGTTGAGGGACTTTCACACTCGCGTCTGAACCGAGAATTTTTCGCGCAGTTTTTATGAACGCATCTCGTTTGACTCTCACCGCGCGCAGGCTAGGATCGGCCCCCTACGTGACACACAACGAAGTCGCTGATCGCTTCCCTGCGAGACACGACTTCTTCCATTAGGTCCAGCCCGACCGTCTTCTCTCGAACTCTATCGCTGATGAGCCATCAATTCGGTTTTGACATCCCTATCGATGTTGAATTCTGAATCGTGGTTCTTCTCGCCTTGCACCTTTCCGTCAACTCGGGCAGGTTGCGGTACGCGCTGAGGTCAAGTTGAAGTCGATCGAGCGGTGTTAAGGGGTGGCAAGATGCAACCCGGCATGACGCCGACACAGTGTGCAGAGATGCCCATGCGTGCAGAGATGACTGCGACTCTCGTTGCCAATCCTTCACATGCTGCGGCGTGCGATGAGCCAACTTCCTTGGGCACACTCACGTGCGAAGGGGCGTTGGTCGAAGCCGCATTTGCGGAGTTGCGGTCACTCTTGGGAACCAAGCGCTACGCGCTGTGGTTCGAGGGCAAGATCGGTCTCGCGATTCGTGACGATCTGCTGACCGTGGCCGTTGGCAGTCCCTTCCTGCTTAACTGGATGCAGAAGCAGTTCAAAGAGATCGCGACGCAAGCCGCCCGCGCGGTCCTCGGCCCTTCGGCTCGAGTCGCCTTTGCTGTCGATGCGACGCTTTCCGTCGGACGCAGTGCGAGCGTCGCCGCGTCGGCCGTTGCTGGCTCGATCGGCGAGCAGTCGCTGATCGTCGATGCGATCCCGTGCCAGGCCAGCACTTATCTGCGCGAGTCTCCGTCTCGCTCTCGCGATGATGCGACCGCCAATGACTCGGCGCTCGCGAAGGTGCTGGCTTCGAGCGAGGCGATCGTTCCACGTCGATCATCTTCCGCCTCAACCGGCTCACAGCCGATTCACATTCCCGTCGCGACATCGGGCAACTCGCGCGGCCGTCGGTTTGCCGAGTTGCACGACTTTATCCCCGGCCCCACAACAGAGCTCGCACTGACCGCCGCGCGGCAGGTCGCCACCGGACAGCCGACTCAGTTCAACCCGCTCTACATTCACGGCCCGGTCGGTTCGGGGAAGACGCATCTGCTCGAGGGAATCTGCCGACAGCTCAAGCGGTCGCAGCCGACAGCCAACGTGATGCTTCTGACATCGGAAGCCTTCGCCAACTACTTCACCCAAGCCCTGCGCGACAAGACGCTGCCGAGCTTTCGCCAACGTTTCCGCACGGTCGATACGCTGCTCATTGATGACATCGAGTTCTTTGAATCTAAGCGCGTCTTCCAAGAAGAGTTCCTGCACACGTTTGCCGAGTTGGTCGATCACGGCCGCCAAGTGGTGCTGTCCGGTTCGAGGCATCCGCGTCTGCTGACAAAGCTCGGCGATGAATTGGGGACGCGGTTTTTGTCGGGTCTCGTCTGCCGTCTCGATGTCCCCGATGCCGCCACGCGCCAGAAGATTGTTGAAACCAAAGCCGCACGGTTGTCGGGTGACTTCGCTCCCGAGGCTCTGCAATATGTGGCTCAGCGTTTTCAGAACAGCGTGCGAGAACTCGAAGGGGCACTCAACTGCCTTCAGACTTATCACGCGATGACACACAAACGAGTCACCCTCTCCGCAGCACGGCAGATTCTGGCCGATCTCGAACGAGACTGCCTGCGGATCGTGCGATTAGCCGATGTGGTGCGAGTCGTCTGCGGGCTGTTCGGTGTCAAATCGAAGGATCTCGAATCGGAGAGCCGAGTCCGCACGATCAGTCAGCCCCGCATGTTGGCGATGTTCCTGGCCCGCAAGCACACGCAATCGGCGTACAACGAGATCGGTCAACATTTCGGCGGTCGCAACCACAGCACCGTCATGTCCGCCGAACGCAAAGTCCAACAATGGCTCGACGAAAACTCGACAATCCAAGTCGCATCGCAGTCTTGGACAATCGGCGAAATCCTCTCCACACTCGAACAACAACTTCTCGCCGGATGAGTCCGCGATACCAACCCGCAGCGTCAGCGAGGCCGCTTGGCGCGATTGTTCGTTCGATCGAAATCGCCTGTTCGGCGCGAGTCTCCCGCCCCCGTCGAAACGCCCGACTGAAGGTCTCTGCTTTTCCGTTTCATCAGTTCAATCGCCCCACTTCGCACAGAACAAAACAAAAATCCCCCGGGAGCACGGAGGCCACCGGGGGATTGTTTTCTACTTCGCACGGCTATAAGCGAGATGTTCTTGGCGAGCCGTGTGCCGTCAGGCCACGGGTTTCCTGCAACGGTCAAGAACCCGCAGCCTGACGGCATGCGGCTCGCCAAACTCTCATCTTGGGCCGCGAGCGGATTTATGCTGGCGATGAATCGCCAAGATTCTGACCCAACTGGTTTTGCTCGTTTCACCGCTTGGGCAATGCCCGGCGTGTCGATGTGCGAAAACAGATTTCCACTTCCATCGACGCGCGGGCCGTGGCCCACGCGGTGAAACGAACTCGCGACATGTCCCACCAAGAACAGTTCCTCAACGTGATCGACCGCGCTGAAGCCGAAACGCGGTTTCGCTCGGCTCTCGTGCTGAAGCCGCTTGGGGCGGAAGTGATTCCGCTGGCCGATGCGCTGGGGCGAGTGCTCGCCGAGGATGTTCTGGCTCGCGTGGATGTCCCGTCGTTCGACCGTTCCAATTTCGATGGCTTCGCGCTGCGCGCGGCCGACACGTTCGGGGCAACCGAGATCGAACCGAAGATTGTGCGGTTGCTGGCCGAGACACTCGATGCGGGGCGAGCGCCCTCCGTGGACGTTCAGCTTGGCGAGGCGGTCGCAATCTCGACGGGCGGCATGATCCCGCGTGGAGCCGATGCGATTTTGATGATCGAGCATTCCGAGACGCGACCGTGCGTGGCTGGGGTCGGCGCTTCGTCGCCCCCAGTCGAAGGCGTTTCAACGCCACAAGACGTGTCCCGCTTTGCTGGGGGCCACGAAGCGCGGACCCCAGCCACACGATTGGCCAATCCAGAAAAGAGTGATTCGCCGGATTCACATTCCTATGAACTTCTGATTCGTCGCGCGGTGACTCCCGGATTGGGTGTCTCCTTCGCGGGAACTGACATCGCAACGGGTGAGACCGTGCTGCGCGGTGGTACGGTACTGACGAGTCGCGAGACCGGCGTTCTGGCCGCGCTGGGTGAGTCGCGCGTCTCCGTCTGGCGTCGGCCGCGCGTGGCGATCATCTCGACCGGCAATGAAATCATCGCGCCGGGTGAGCCGATGCGACCCGCCGCCGTGTATGACTCGAACTCACAAGTCCTCGCCGACGCCGTGCGCGAGCTGGGTGGGCAGCCGCGTTTTTGGGGCATCGTGCGCGACGATGTCATTGCACTGCGCGAGATGCTGCACGCCGCGCTGGCTCAGTCGGACCTCGTGCTGCTGTCAGGCGGAACGAGTAAGGGCGAGGGTGATCTCTGTTATCGCGTCGTCGCAGAGCTGACCGATCCCGGCATCGTCGTTCACGGCGTGGCGCTCAAGCCGGGCAAGCCGCTTTGCTTGGCGGTCACTGTGGGCAAGCCGGTCGTCATTCTGCCGGGCTTTCCAACCTCGGCGATCTTCACCTTTCACGAGTTCGTCGCGCCCGTCATTCGGCTGTTAGGCGGGCGACAACCCGAATCGCACGAGACCGTCACCGCGGCACTCGCCGTGAAGACCAACTCAGAGATCGGTCGGACTGAGTATCTGCTCGTCGGTCTCGTACAAACGGACGGTGGGTTGTCGGCGTTTCCGATGGGCAAGGGATCGGGGTCCGTGACGACGTTCAGTCGCGCTGACGGCTTCATTACGATCCCGCGTCACACCGAGATCGTCGAAGCGGGCGAGCCGGTTCAGGTCCGCTTGATCGGTCGTCAGCTCGAAGTCGCCGATCTGATCGTCATGGGCAGTCACTGTGTCGGCCTCGATCTCTTGCTCTCACAACTCCAGCAGCGCGGGGTGACGAGCAAGTTGCTGAACGTGGGGAGTTCGGCCGGACTGCTCGCCGCCAAGCGGGGCGAGTGCGACATCGCGGGCATTCATCTACTCGACCCGCTCACCGGAGAATACAACCGCCCCTTCCTGTCCGACTCGGTCGAGTTGATCGCGGGCTACGGCCGTTCGCAGGGGATCGTCTTCCGTCGCGGAGACGCACGGTTTGAAGGTCGGTCGCTGGAGGAGATCATTGGCGTCGTGACCGGTCATGGCAGCACAGCGGAAGATTCTCTGACTTGCGTGATGGTGAATCGCAATCAGGGAAGTGGCACGCGGATTCTTATCGACCGGTTGCTCGCAGGAGCCAAGCCACCGGGCTACGCCGTTCAGCCGACCAATCACAACGCGGTCGCCGCCGCCGTCGTCCAGCATCGCGCCGATTGGGGCCTCGCCATTCAATCGGTTGCTCAAGCCAACAGTCTCGGCTTCGTCCCCTACCAAGCGGAGCAGTACGACTTCGTGGTGCCGAAGCAGCGTAAAGACCGCCCCGCCGTGAAGGCATTCCTGGCGCTGCTTGCCGATGAGGCAACACGAGGCCGGTTGAGCGAACTGGGCTTTCGATGAGGCTCGTAGCTCTTCGGCGTTAGCCCGCGTTGCTTTTCCGAGCGGGGTGGCGTCAGCCCCCTGGCTCCGCGTTTATTGAAGTAGGGGCTAACGCCCAATGGCACTCACTTAGGGATGTGAATGTGGTGATTGTCACCTTTCTCTCCGCGAAAGATCGCCCTTTCGCGGAGAGAAATGCGACAAAGTGAGTGCCATTCGGCTGTCGCCACCCCGATTGGAAAGTCGTCGGAATGAGCAGGCGATCGACAATTTCCTACCCGGCTGCGACATCGGGTTTGTCCGGTTCCTTGCTCATCGGGCCGGGTGCAATTGGTTTGGCGGCAGGCGCTGGCAATGGGAAGACATTACGCGGGGCGAGGGCATTGGCCGGGGGCGTCATGTCCAGCAGAGTCGGCTCGACAGGGAGGTCGATGTGGCTGGGGCTGAGTTGCCGCTTGGCCTCCTTCAGTAGGAAGTCCACGCTTTGGAACGGTTCGGGGCCGATGTCGTGCCAGCGGATGCGGCCCTCACCGTCGATCAAGTACGTCGCGTGGAGCGGCACTTTTTCAAAGTCGTCGAACGCCTGATAAAGCTTGAACGCCGCGAACGAATCGTCTGAGACCAGCGGGAACGGAAATGTTTCGTCCTGCTTGTATCGCGTGTGCGACTTCTTCAGATCGTCGATGCTGTCCGTACTGATGGCGATCAGCGAGATTCCCGCGTCGGCGTACTCCTTCGTCTTCGGAGCGAACGCCTGCAACTGCTCGGCACAGTGCAAACAGCCGAAGCCGAGATAGAAAATCACGACCACGGGACGCCCGCGAAACTCGGCGAGCGTTCGCAGTTTTCCATCGGCATCGGGGAGCGACCAATCGGCAGCGGGCGACGGCTGCCAAGTGTACGGCCCGAGGGTATCGAGGTTTGGTCGGTCACCGGTGTCTTCCTTCGCGGGCATTTTTACGCGCCAATCCTGACCGAAACCGAGTTCGACGGCGATCGGTGTGAGTCGCGCGAACGGAGGGGCATCCAAATCGAGCTGCCCCGAAATCGCACGCAGCTTCTCGAATGACTGCGTCGCCTCATCCTTCTTGTCGAGTTGCCACAGCATCTGGATGAGATGAGCCAGCGGGAGGACTTCGTGCTCGTGCGAGTTGGCGTGGTCGCGCAGCGCCTTCAGCGCGTCATCGTTCTTGCCTGCGAATCGCAACACTTCGGCGAGGTACAGCTCATCGACGTTGGTCGCCTTTTTGAGTCGTTCGTGCGCTTCGGCCGGTTTGCCGTCAGCGAGCAGCACGTAGCCCTGCAACTCGTCGATGGCTCGTTCGAGGACGCGGATCTTTTCCGATGTCGGTTGCTTGGCTTGAGTCTGCGCGGCCTCGATGGCCTTCGCATCTTTGCCCTCGAACCGCGTCTTGGCCACAGCCAGATCGACCGCTACGTCTTGATCCTGTTGGAGTCGCTTCAGGCGATGTTCGAGAAGCGGCAATTGAGCCTTCCCGTTCTGAACGTCGCCTTTGCGGAAGTAGGCTCGCCCGAGAGCACGGAAGCGTTTGACTTGTTCGGCGTGATCGTCGGTCGGGGCGAGGTACTGCGTGTGCGCGTCGGCGATCAGTGCGTCCCACAACTCATACTCCGTGTAGGTCTCGAACAACCGCAGCCGCCCGTAGTGGGCGCTGCCGCCGCCGGGAAACTGGTTGTATTTCGGGTGCCGCGGCAACTCGATCGTGTTCCGCGACAGCGCGATCGCATCGCGCACGCGGCCGACGCTTTGCAGGTTTCGCACGAGCCACTCGTTGTTGTGCGCGAAGTTGTGAATGCGATCGGGCAGGATGCCGTCGCGCATCATGTAGGCGTGGTCGGTGCGGGCCGATGCCTCCTGCTGCCAAGCCGAATCGGCGTAACGCTTGAGCTTGGCAAACGTGTGCCCCGACATGTGCCACATGTGCGCGATACCCGGTGCCGACTGACCGCACCTCGCTGCTGAGTTCACCGCCAGTGACGCCTTGTCGGTGTCCCACAGATGGACGCGATAGTGATGGCAGGGATGTAGTGGGTTGATGGCCAGCACATCGTTGAGCAGGGCATCAATCGCGAAGTACGTGCTGAGTCCGAGGTCCGAGCGGCTCTGCCACAGCGTCAGTCCGAGCAGTGCCTTGGCTTCCACATCATCGGAAAACTTGTAGAGGATGTTCTCCAGCGCGCTGACGTAGTTCTGCGCACGCGTCTTCTTTTTCTTCTCGTCACCCGCCTCGGCCTTGTACCAAGCGTCAAGGGCTTCGATGTACATCCGCTCTCGTTCGCTGGCGGTCCCCTTCAGCTTGACTGCTTCGGCGAGAAACGACTTCGCCCGCTTCTCATTGTTCACGTTGGCGAGCGCCATGCCCCAGTAGGCCATTCCGCACGAGTGATCGAGCGCGCAGACCTGACGAAAGGACCGCTCGGCCTCGAAGTACCAGAAGCCGTGCAACTGGCCGAGTCCCTGGTTGAAGAACGCCTGCGCCTGCGGTTCCTTCGACGTGATCGGGAACGACACGTTGCCGGTCGTCCCCATCAAGTACGCCGCCCGGCGCGGCCCCTCGTCGAACGCTTCGCCATGCGACGAGTGCCCCGGATCAACCACGTTCGCCGGCTTGAGGGCACTGGGCGGAACGTCATCGGCTGACCAAGCGGTCGAAGCGACGAACAACAAAACTAACCACGAGACTCGCCGCATGATCGTCTTCCCAAGTCGGCTGATTTGAACGCGAGGAACGCTCAGTCCGAAGAACTCAGCGCCCAAACAACTCATCCCTCGTACGGAAACTGCTCCCAAGCCGCCGCTCCCACCGATTGCCATGCGGCCAACTCCTCAGCCAATTTTCTAGAGGGCATTTCAAAACCTGTTTTTGCCTCGAAAAACTAGCCCGACGCGCGAGCGAGGGCTGGACATTCGATGATGGTGAAACCCTTGCTTGCGCGTCGGGCTAGTTTTGAAATACGCTCTAGGTATCGACTCATCATCCAGCGGCACAATCAACCAACATGCCGCGGCGGGTTTCAACGATCCGCACTTTGGTGTTTGGCAACAAATCCTGCCGCTTCCCCAAGTCATCGGGAATTTGGAGCAGCCCCGATTCGTCGATCGTCGCCGTACTCATGGCGATTTCCTCCGTTCCTCGTTCACTCGCGTGAACGTGAAGATGTTCAAACCCGGCTGCATCACTCTGCCTTGCCGAGCAACTTCTCCAGCAGCTTCGTCAGTTCCGGGCCGCGGGCCTTCATCGAAATCACCTTGCCGTCTTGATCGACCAAAATGGCGGCCGGGATGGCGGAGATGCCGTAGAACTGAGCCAGTGGATGATTCCAACCGGTTCCCTTTTGGATTTCTTCGTCGTAGAGCTGTGCCCAAGGGAGTTCTTCTTTTTCGATGAACTTTTCGAGCGGTTCGCGGCTGCGATCAAGGCTGATGCCGACCACTTCGAAGCCCTGCTCGTGGAAATTTTTGTAGTTCGCTTTGACGTTGGGAAGTTCGGCAATGCACGGGCCGCACCACGTCGCCCAGAAATCGACCAACACCACTTTGCCGCGATACGAAGCCCAGTCGAACGGTTGTCCGTCGAGCAGCTTGGCTTCCATTTCCATCGTGTTACCGGGCAGAGCGGCACGCCGCGCGGTCCCTCGCATGCGCGTCGCCGTGTCGCGCATCTGAGGCGTTCCCTGATGCTCGGCCAAGTCGGCGACCTTGTTGTAGTAGGCCGCGACTTCTTTCGGAGTGGCGGTGGCTTCCAACACCTTGCCAAGCTGCATGACTTCTCTCATCACCGAGCGATCAAACTTTTTCTTCTCGGCGTTGGTGACGACTTCTTCGGCCAGCGTGCTGCGATCGGCATCGTTCAGTTCTTGAGCGTTGAGGATGCGCACCGTCATCCATTTCTCGGTCGCAGCTTTGGCAACGATCTGGTTGGCGTCTTGCTTCATCAGAGCGACGGCATCCAGCGCTTCTTTGCCAGCGCCGGGGATATCGTTCGCCGCGAGCATGATGAGCGAACCGAGTTTCATCTCGACCGCTTGTGTGACCAACTCTTCATCCGGCTCCTGCTTCAGGATCTTGTCGCCGGCCACGATGATGGCTCGCTGCACTTTGACCGCGTGGTCGATCGCTTCTTCGCGGTGGGCAAACTTCGGTTGCTTCTTTTGCAGCTTCGCGATGAAGGCGAGTATTTCCTTAGGAGAGCCATCGGGGACGGCGTAGTCAGGATCGGTCTCGGCCGCAGTGACCGCCGCCGCCGTTTTGGCATCTTCGGCCTGAACCGTTTGAAGCACGAGACCGGTCTCATGCGAGGTGACGACCGCCACCAACAGGATCGGAACAGCAACAGCCAACAATTGAGACCAGTGACGCGGTGTGAAGCGGCGAAGAACCATTGAAGACTCCAAGCGATGGAAGGGGGGAGGAACCGAGGCGGGCATCCGTGGCGGGCCTGCATCAAGATACTCTGCTGCAACGACGATTTGCCAGCCGGTGCTGAGACTCAACGTGGTCGCTGCAACACGCAGTCGCATCATGCCGGTTGTCGGGATGATTCCGCTCGGTCATCCGTCTACACTCCCCGCCCGCGCGTCGGATTCGTGTGAGTGCGACTCTTGAGCGTAAGCTCTCGCCTGTTCTTCGGTGTGGGGGATGTCAGTCCCCTGGTTCCTCGTTGATCGAAGAAACGGCTGACGCCCAAGAGTCAGGGGCTGACCCCTCCCCGCTCCGAAAGACGGTGCGCTCCGAATTCGTTTGCTGACCGAAAAACTTGCGTCCTGACTCACAAGGAATCTCCCATTATGGCCGATGCTGTCTCCCTCACGAATAACCCGTTGCTGGCTTCCTCTGGCCTGCCCGACTTCGCCGCCATTCGGCCCGAACACGTCGTTCCGGCAGTCACGCATCTGTTGGCAGAGGCGACGGCAATGTTAGAGGTGATCGAGCGGGAGTTGGTCCCCACTTGGGCGGGAACGATCGGGAAGTTGGAAGAGTTGGACCGGCCGTTCGAGTACGGGTGGAAGCCGGTCGGGCACTTGTTCGGCGTGTTGAACTCGGACGAGTTGCGTGCCGCATATGAGACCGCGCTGCCTGAGGTCGTTCAGTTTGGACTGCGAGCCAGTCAGAGCGAGCCGATCTATTGCGCCTTGAAGGAATTGCGAGCCAGCGATGAATGGCCGCGATTGAATGAGGCTCAGCAACGAATCATCGCCGACCGGATCAAGGGTGCAGAGCTGTCAGGAATCGCTCTCGTGGGCGAACAACGTGAGCGGTTCAATGCCATTGAACAGGAGTTGTCTCAAGTCTCAACCGAATACTCGAATCATGTCCTCGATGCGACGAAGGCGTTCTCACTGGAAGTGACCGATTCGTCGGATGCGGTCGGTTGGCCAAGTACGCTCCGAAATCTCGCGGCCAAATCGTGGAATACGGCTCATTCAAAAGGCGACTCGACCAGCCCGGCACCGGCGCGAGTCGCGACGCCAGAAGCGGGGCCGTGGCGCATCACGCTGGAGATTCCACTGTTTCAGCCGTTTATGGAACACTGCCGCAACCGCACGTTGCGCGAACAGCTTTATCGCGCCTTCGTCACCCGCGCGTCGTCAGGTCCGTTCGACAATGGGCCGCTCATCACGCGGCTGCTGGCGCTGCGTCAAGAGAAGGCGCGGTTGCTCAGTTTCAACAATTTTGCTGAAGTGAGTCTCGCGCGGAAGATGGCTCCCAGCGTGGAGGCCGTGAGGCAGATGGCGGCTCAATTGCGAGATGCCTCGTGGGCGGCGGCGGTGCGAGATTTGGACGACATCCAATCGCTGAAGGCCGCGCGCGGCGATGCGTCGCCGCTGGAAGTTTGGGACGTGGCGTTCTGGGCCGAGCGACTGCGCGAGGAACGGTATTCGTACACGGACGACGAACTCCGGCCTTACTTTCCGTTTGAGAAAGTGCTGGACGGATTGTTCCAACTGCTCGGCCGTTTGTTCGGGATCACGATTGAGCAGGCGACAGACAACGTCAGCGTATGGCACTCGGACGCACGGTTCTATCGCGTGTACGAAGACGGCGGCGAACACCTTGCGTCGTTCTATCTCGACCCGTATTCGCGGCCGGAGAACAAACGCGGGGGGGCGTGGATGGATGACTGTATGGGGCGGAGGAAGGTCGCGGGAAGAGAAGAACCCCTCACCCTAGCCCTCTCCCCGCAAGGCCGGGGCAAGGGGACAAGAGATGAAAGCCCCCCTCACCCTAACCCTCTCCCCCACCAAGCTGGGGGCGAGGGGACAAGCGGAACGCAAATTCCTGTCGCGCATCTGGTCTGCAATCAGACGCCGCCGCATGGAGAGACTCCGAGTTTAATGTCGTTCCGTGAAGTCGAGACGCTGTTCCACGAGATGGGGCACGGGCTGCAACACATGCTGACGCGAGTTGATGACGCCGATGCGGCCGGGATCAACGGGGTCGAGTGGGATGCGGTCGAACTGCCGAGTCAGTTCATGGAGAACTGGTGTTATCACCGCCCGACGCTGCTCAGTTTGACCGGTCATTACCAAACGAATGAGCCGCTGCCCGAAGCGCTGTTCGACAAGGTCCGCGCCGCGAAGAACTATCGCGCGGGGTCCATGATGCTGCGACAACTGTTGTTCAGTTTGACCGACATGGCGCTCCATTCCGACTTCGATCCGCACGGCAGCGAGACCGCGCACGATGTGAATCGGAGGCTCAGCGAGCAGACCAGTGTCCTGCCGTTGTTGCCCGAGGATCGTTCGCTCTGTTCATTCCAGCACATCTTCAGTGGCGGCTACGCGGCGGGCTACTACAGCTACAAGTGGGCTGAAATTCTGAGCGCCGACGCCTTCAGTGCGTTTGAAGAAGCGGGCCTCGACGATGAAGCGGCTGTTGCCGCCACAGGCCGCCGCTTCCGCGACACGGTTCTCGCGCTCGGCGGGAGCCGTCACCCCATGGAAATCTTCCGCGCCTTCCGTGGTCGCGAACCCAACGCGACGGCGCTGCTGCGGCACTCGGGCTTGAAGTGATTCCTGCGTCCACTGCCGGTCGTGTTGTCGGCTGAGTTCGACAGGAATTTCACTCATGAGGCGAGCGTCAGGTTTTGATCTGCGGTCAGACAACTCTTGCCGCTCGCCTGATTCGTCTAATTCGGGCATTCGTTATGACCGGCATTACCGCGACGGGTGGTTCCATCGCTGAAGTCGATGTCCGCTTTTGAACTGTTGCTTGGCAGTGACACTTTTCTGAACGTCGTGTCCGCGAGCGGTCGATGCTTTGGAAGATGATCGACGCGGAGTGATTGCGGCTCAATTCATGTCGGTTGGTTCCCGGAGTTGACCCGAAATCGGTGCGGCTTTCACGGAAATCGTGCCGCGAATTCCGTGAGGCCAGCCTTGCCGTTCATCCGGGAGCATCGTGTGAAATTCGGCTTGCGTAGCCCGTTTGATCCGGCGGTTTGGCTGATGAACCGTCTGTCCTATCCACGCAAGTTTGCGGTGGCTGGGACATTGTTTGCGCTCCCGCTGTTTCTGGTCACGGGCCTTTATATTTCGACGTTGACCGAGAAGGTGGAAGTCTCACAAAAAGCCCAGGCGGGTAGTCGCGCACTGCGGTTGATGGTGCCGATTTGGCGGACGTTGTGTGACCATCGGCGGACGGTGCTGCGGTTGCCAGACAATGATGTCTCAGGGCTGAAAGAGGCGGTCGATCAGGTTCGTGATGAGTTGGATCGTCATCTGAAAAGAGGCGGTGACGCCGATGAGCCGACTCGTCGTGTCCTGGCGTCGTGCGCCCGCTGGGAGTTGTTTCAGTCCAAGCTGCGGGCGATGAGAGACTTGCCGCCGGGCCGCGATGGTGTCTTTGACAGTCCTCCGGTGTTGTCCGAGTTGATTGGCGACCTGCTCACGGTCTTCCGGCAAATCGCCGATGTCTCACGGCTCACCGCGGATACTCGCCTGGACAGTCAGAATTTCGCAATTGCTTCGACGCGGTTGTTGCCGGGACTCATCGAAGCCGAGCAGCGGCTGGGCGAGTTGTTCTACTCACGAAATACTCCAGAGGCTGCCACGCTGCAATTCGATGTCGAAGCCACCGAATCACTCTTCAATATGCGACTGTCGCTGGACCAAATTCGCGAAGGACTGTTCACTGCAGTGCAGACCGAATCGGGTCTGGCCAAGCAGCTCCAACAACCGTTGGCCAAATGCCGCAAGTCACTCACTGCTGCTGAACGCGCCATGCGCGCCGTGATGCGTGGCTCGGAAGACATGCCCACCGTCGCTGAGATCGAACAACTGAATCATACTGCGGTGCGTGACACCTTCTCGCTCCTGGCCGAATGTATGGATGCGTTCGATCACGTGGTGGGAGATCGCTCCGCAGCGGCGGCGTTTCGTCGTGACCTGCTGTTGTGCCTCACATTGTTGCCGGTTGCGATTGCCATCTACTTGGGAATCGGCTTCTGTCTGGCCGTCATTCGGACGGTGGACCGAATGCGTGATGTGACCGATCTGGTCCTCGCCAACGACTGGCGCGGCCACGATGCGACGCCCATCGAAGCGCAGGATGAACTGGGGCGCATGATTGGAGACTTCGGCCGTGTGACCGGTCGCCTGCGCGAGGAATGGGCTGTGGCGAATGCCGAAGCAGCGCGGGCCACGGCCGCTGAAGAATCGCTGCGAGTTAGTGAGCAGCGCTTCAAGCTCGCGTTGTGCGGCACCAATGATGGAATCTGGGATTGGGATTTGCGAACCGATAACGTCTTCTATTCGACCCGCTTCAAAGAGTTGCTGGGCTATGATGATGGGGAGTTTGGAGTCTGGCTGTCGGCGATGGCGGATGTACTTCATCCGGATGACTTCGAGGCCACATGGGAGGCTGTGGAGCGGCATCTGAAAGACCACGTTCCGTACCACATCGAGCATCGATTGCGAACCAAAAGTGGCGAGTACCGCTGGTACTTGGAACGCGGACAGGCCGTCTGGGACGAGAACGGCGTTCCCATTCGCATGGCTGGTTCGATCAGCGACGTGACTGCGGCGCGACAAGCCGCCGAAGCGTTGCGGGCCAGCGAAGATCAACTCCAAGCCATTCTCGATAACACTCCCGCAGTGATCTATGTGAAGGATCTTGAGGGTCGGTATCAGCTGATCAACGGACAGTTCGCGCGGGTGTTCCATCAGAGTCAGCAACAGGCTGTCGGCAAGACGGACTTCGACCTGTTCCCGGACGAGATCGCCGACATGTTCTTTCGTCGGGATCAGCGAGTGCAGCGAAACAACCGGCAGGAGCAATCGGAAGAGTCCGTGTCACACGCGGAGGGTCTCCACACTTATCTTTCCGTGAGATTCCCGATGCGCGACGCGAGCGGGACGCCGTACGCGGTCTGCGGCATCTCGACCGACATCACCGAACGCAAAGTGGCCGAAAACCGTGAACGGATTCGAAAGCAAGTGCTGGAATTGCTGACGAGCGGCGAATCGTTGACAGAAATTCTCAACTCCCTGGCCAATGGTGTTGAAGAAGAATTTCCCTCCCGCAGGTGTTCCATTCTGTTGCTCGACAAATCGGAACGGCATCTGTTCACTGCTGCCGCTCCCAAGCTGCCTCACTTTTACTGTGAGGCGATCAATGGTGTCGAAATCGGCCCGGGAGTTGGCTCGTGCGGAACGGCGGCTCACACAAGAGAACGGGTCGTTGTCGAAGAGATCCAAACGCACCCGTACTGGGCGGCCTACAAGGAACTGGCCGCCCGCGCTGGGCTGGCCGCCTGCTGGTCCGAGCCAATTCTCGGTGAGTCTGGCAAGGTGCTGGGGACGCTCGCCGTCTATGCTGCCGAGGTTGGCTCCCCAAAAGAATCCGAGATCCGCCTGATTGAAATGGCCGCCAAGCTGGCCGGGATTGCCGTCGAGCGCAAGCGGGGGGAAGACGCCCTGCGCACGAGCGAAGAACGCTGGAAGTTCGCGCTGGAAGGAGCAGGTGACGGAGTCCGCGATTGGAACATTCAGACCGGTGAGGTCGTGTTCTCAAAGCGGTTCATGGAAATTATGGGACTCCCCGAGAACGCCAGCGCGAACACGATTGACGAATGGAAATGTCACATTCATCCGGACGATCTGCCGCGCGTGATGAGCGATCTGCAAGCCTACTTCGATGGCCAAACAGACACGTACTCGAACGAACACCGCGTCCAGTGTCGCGACGGCGTCGAGAAGTGGATTCTCGACAGAGGCATGGTCGTCAGCCACACAGCCACCGGTGAGCCACTCCGCATGATCGGCACGTATGCGGATATCACGCACCGCAAGCGAGCCGAAGAAGAGAATCGACAGTACTTGGCGCAGGTCGAACAATCGCGAGACCGGATCACACAGCAAACGACGCGACTGATCCGGCAGTCGGAAGAGCTTGCGAAGGCGAAAGACGAAGCCGAGGCGGGGGCACGGGTCAAAAGTCAGTTCCTCGCCAATATGAGTCACGAATTGCGGACCCCGCTCACCGCCATTCTCGGCTATGCCGATCTGTTGTCGGACGAGGGCGACTTGGCACGGGCGCAGCTCAGTGGACTGGAGACGCTCGAGATCATTCGCAGCAACGGCAGGCATCTCCAAGAGCTGATCGACGACATCCTCAATCTGTCCAAGATTGACGCCGGCTATATGACGCTCGAAAAACTTCAGGTCTCACCCCTCGACTTGGCTCAGGATGTCCTGCGACTCATGAACCTGCGTGCCGGAGAGAAAGGTCTCACGCTCGATTGCGAAGCGCTCTATCCCATTCCAGCCAGCGTCGCGACCGATGCACTGCGAGTCCGCCAAGTCCTGGTCAACCTCGTCGGAAACGCAATCAAGTTCACCGAACTCGGCAGTGTGACTTTGACTTTGGGATACGACCCGGAAGCGGGACAACTTCGATTCTCTGTGGCCGACACCGGGATTGGCATCCATCCCGATCAGATGGAACGACTCTTCACGCCGTTCACTCAAGCCGACTCGTCGATGTCGCGCCGTTACGGCGGAACGGGCTTGGGACTGTCCATTTCGCAGCGCCTCGCGCGCATGCTGGGAGGAGACATTCAGGTTGAGAGTCAACCAGGAATAGGCAGCACGTTCACGTTCTCCATCGCTGTCGAACTCTCTTCAAATTCCCCGTTGCTGACCGGAACGGAACCGACTCAACAGGCCGTCACCATTCCCGAAATCGTCGTCTCGCTCCCCTCGGCGGCCGCTCTCGGCCCCCAGCTCAGCGGACGAATCCTGCTTGCAGAGGACGTTCCCGCAAACCAGAAGCTGATTTCGTTCCTGCTGCAGAAGAACGGCGCGAGTGTGGAAGTCGTTGAAAACGGTCGATTCGCTGTAGAGCATGCACTCGCGGCCCAGCGAACGAGTCGCGAGTACGATCTGATCCTCATGGATATTTCCATGCCTGAAATGGATGGTTACACCGCCACAGCCACACTTCGGGGAGCTGGCTATCAGGGCCGCATCATTGCCTTGACGGCTCACGCCACGGAAGAGGATCGTCAACGTTGCCTCGATTCGGGCTTCGACGGTTTCGCAACCAAACCGATTCAAAAAGACCAACTGATCGCCGCGTGCCTCGAACACATGGGACAGTCCCGCAGCGCGATGTCACTCGCCCCGCACTCGTAGTGCTTCTCGACTCCCCGCGCCCGGCTCTGCGGGGAGAGAAGCCTTGAACTTACCCACATTCTTACAAAGTTTGCCAGTGTCGGTTCGCGGTGGCGGTTGCGTCTGACTCGTTTGGCGGCTTGGGGTTGCGTGTGTTG
>JAYVDI010000017.1:0-11531 GCA_043749505.1 Schlesneria sp.
CTGCGACTGATCGCCTTGTGCGAGCAAGCCGCTGCCGGAGACGCCGCCGCACGACGACAAGCGCTGGAACTCGAAGAGGCGCTGCAAGTGCTCTCGAAGTTCGATGAAGGACCGGACTTGGTGCTCTTCTACAAGTACCTCCTGGTCCTGGAAGGCAACCCCGAGTACGAGCTGAACTTCAACGAGTCGGATGCTCTCAGTCCGTCTCAGCGCGAGTTCGCACGGCAACAATGGCAACTCTTCAAGAATTGGTGGAGCACATGGTCGGCAGCAGGCAATTGAACGACGCTGGTTCCGGCATTCGCGTGGTGGATTCGCATACCGCAGGGGAACCGACTCGCGTCGTGTTGAGCGGCGGGCCGGATCTTGGCGACGGATCGTTGCGCGAACGCTTGCAGCGATTCCGTGAGACGGCCGATGACTTTCGCCGCGCGGTGATCCTGGAGCCTCGCGGGTCCGAGGCGTTGGTTGGAGCGTTGCTGTGCGAGCCGGTGGACACGACTTGTGCGGCGGGCGTCATCTACTTCAACAATGCCGGGTATCTCGGCATGTGCGGTCACGGCACGATCGGCGTCGCCGTGACGCTGGCTTACTTGGGCCGGATTGGGATTGGGACGCATCGCTTCGAGACGACGGTCGGAGTCGTCGAAGTGACGTTGCTCTCGGCGAATGAAGTCGCCATCGAAAACGTGCCGAGCTATCGGTATCGCTCGAAGGTGGCTGTCGAGGTCGAGTCGCTCGGCACGGTGTTCGGCGACATTGCTTGGGGCGGGAACTGGTTCTTCCTCGTCGAGAAGTCGCCGTTCGCACTGACCGCCGACAACATCCGCCCGCTGAACGATGCCGCTCATCAAGTGCGGATGGCTTTGCGACACCAGCAGATCACCGGAGATGACGGTGCGGAGATCGACCATGTCGAGTTCTTCGGTCCGGCGCAGTCAGCCGACGGGCACAGTCGCAACTTTGTGTACTGCCCCGGCGGAGCCTTCGATCGGTCGCCCTGCGGGACCGGCACCAGCGCGAAGCTCGCTTGCCTGGCGGCTGATGGAAAACTCAAGCCTAGTACAGCCTGGATTCAAGAGAGCATCATCGGCAGTCGTTTCACAGGCTCATATCGCGAGGACTCTGCGGGGCGAATCATCCCGACGGTCTCGGGACACGCTTACGTCTGCGCCGAGGCGACGCTGGTTCAACAACCGGATGATCCCTTTCGCAACGGCATCGCCATCGGGAGTGCCTTGTGACCTCGACCGCAAAGCCCGACGTCATCGTTGTCGGATCTGGGATCATCGGGATTGCGTGCGCTCATTATCTGACTGCAACCGGTCTGCGCGTGACCGTGATCGATCAAGGGACGATCGGCGGCGCGTGCTCGCACGGCAACTGCGGCTACATCTGCCCGAGTCATGTGCTGCCGCTGACAGAACCGGGAGCGATTGGCACCGCGCTGAAGTCGCTCTTCAATCCGCAGGCACCTTTCCGAGTGAAGCCGCGTCTGAGTCTCGCCTTGCTGAAGTGGATGTGGCAATTCGCCAAGCGTTGTAATCACCGTCAAATGCTGGTCGCCGGTCAGCACTTGAAGGCGATCCTGGATTCCTCGATGCAGGAATACAAACGCCTGATGCACGACGAAGCGTTGCAGTGCGAATGGAAAGAGACTGGCCTGCTGTACGTCTTGCAGACCGAGCACGGCATGGCCGACTTCGCCAAGAACGACCGGCTGCTGACCGAGCATTTCGGCGTGGCGGCCCGTCGCATCGAAGGGCGTGATCTCGCCGCGTTCGATCCAGCCTTGAAGCCCGGTTTAGCCGGAGCCTTTCACTACCCGAACGACACGTCGATCCGCCCCGACTTGCTCAACGCCAGTTGGTCGCAGCGACTGAAGGAACGCGGAGTGACCTTCATCGAGCATTGCCAGTTGCAGCGCTTCGAGAAGTCGAATGGTCGAGTCGTGCAGCTCGTCACGTCGCAGGGGACTCTGCCAGCGGACCGCATCGTGATCGCAACTGGAGCGTGGAGTTCTCGACTGTCGGCCGAACTCGAATGCCCGATCCCGATCGAGCAAGGCAAGGGCTACTCCGTGACGATGTCGCGGCCCGACCCGTGTCCGCGCTATCCCATGCTGTTTCCCGAGCACCGCGTCGGAGTCTCTCCCTTCGAGCACGGCTACCGCTTAGGCTCGATGATGGAGTTTGCCGGCTTCGATACCTCTATCCCCGCCCGCCGCATCCAGCAGTTGCAGGACTCGGCCGCGCACTACCTCGCTTCGCCTTCGTCGGTCGGAGAACTTCAGACCTGGTACGGCTGGCGTCCCATGACGTGGGACAGCTTGCCCATCATCGGCCGCACCCCGCGACTCGAAAACGTCTACCTCGCCACCGGCCACAACATGCTGGGCATGAGCCTCGCCACCGCAACGGGCAAACTGATCGCCGAGCTGATGTCCGACCACTCGCCACACATCGACCCCGCCGCGTTTTCGCCGCAGCGATTCCTGTAGATGAAGCGTCCTCCGCGAAATCCCGAACTCGAACGATTCACCATGAAACATCCCGACCACCTGATCAGGTATCGCGAGTTCCACAGTGCCTTGGCCGTAACCTATTCTAGGCCAATACGGCCTAGATGGGTTGTCAAACACTGCCGTCAGGTACAGGTCGCCTCGCTACTTGGGAACGTAGGTGATATCGCAGGCCCAGACTAGGTGGCGGATTGCTCCGAGTGTCGCAGCAGCACTGCTCAAGGTGTGCTATGTGCTTGGAAAAGACCAGATGCTTACGCACATTCGTCGAGAACGGACACTGCATGAGGCATCCAAGGTCAAAGCGTCAAAAGTCGATTCATCCGGATTTGTTGATTGTCCGAAGCTGATGGCACCCGACGTATGGGCGGGTTCGACGGGATGCCAATCTCAGTTTGCCGCGATGCGGCTTGAATCGGTGGAGTGATGCGTCAGAATCGGGTGGGATGTCCTTCACTTGGGAGCGAGTTCACAGTGAGCTTGTTCAAACGACACGGACATGAGGGGGGATGATTCTCATTGACCTTCGCTGATTTTGATTGGGTGCGATGTTCAAACTACCTCAACTGCGAATTCTGTTTGACGATGAACCGCGTGCGGGGACGTGGAACATGGCAGTCGATGAGGTGTTGTTGGAGTCGGCCTTAGAACGCGACGTGGCTTCGTTGCGGTTCTATCACTGGAGTGAACCGACGGCGTCACTCGGGCACTTCCAGCGTGACGTGGACTTCCACGCAGAGGCTCGGTTCGCGCAGTTGCCTGCGGTGCGGAGGCTTTCCGGTGGTGGGACGCTCATCCATGATCTCGAACTGACGTACAGCTTGATTCTGCCACCGTCGCAACGAGTCGTCGGGCATCCCGTTGAACTGTATGGACTCGTTCACCGGGTCTTCATCGCGGTGTTGAGATCGCGCGGTGTGGATGTTGAGATGCGCGGATCGACCGTGTTGCTCAAGCACGAGCCGCTGTTGTGCTTTGCTCGCGAGGACGAACACGATCTGGTGGCATTCGGCCACAAGCTGTTGGGAAGTGCGCAACGTCGTCGGCGCGGAGCAATCCTTCAACACGGCGGGTTGGTACTGGAGGCGTCCCGCGTGACACCCGAGCTGCCGGGGATCGTTGATCTCTTTCCAATGTCATCGTTGGCGAGGCTGGAAGTTGAGCTGGCCTCAGAACTGGCAACTGTGCTGGCAACGAACAGCGAGCGAGTCCAGATGGCGGATGAAGAGTCTTTGCGCGCGGCTCAATTGGCGAATGAAGTGTACTTGTCGTTGTCGGGGCATCGGCATTGAGAGGCCGAGTGTCCGGATTCCACCGTCCCTGAGCATCCTTAACCAAGTTTCATTTTTGACGGGCTGCTTGCGCTGACATGGCTCGTTGACAGGCCCGGATTCGGGCGTTAGCGTACTGTACCGTATCTTGGCAAGCGGGATTTGATGTGTTGGCGGAGCTGCCGTGTGTCCGGAGTCGGGTTTGTTGCGACCTGGGTTCGACGGTGAAATTCACGTCTTGTGGCGACAGCAATAATCTATTCTATTTAGAGTTTGATCGAACTCGCCGCTTCGGCGGGTTGAGTGGCGTCACTGACGTAGGGGAGTGCCTGGTTCATGCTACAGGCTGAACTCAAAATTCTGGGCGGGAAACATCAAGGGAAGGCCATTCCCCTCTCCACCAAGAAGTTCTTGGTTGGGCGTGAGCAAGACTGCCATCTGCGGCCGAACAGTGATATGGTCAGCCGCCATCACTGCGTCTTTTCCATTGATGACTATGCGGTTCGCCTCCGAGATTTGGGCAGTACCAACGGCACGCGCGTCAACGGCGAGGCGTTGCGTGGCGAGGTGGTTCTTAAGCCGGGCGACCAGATTGGCATTGGCAAGATGGAACTCGAACTTGTGATCCGGCAACCAGCTGCTGTGATCGCGCAGGTTTCGACGAAGGCGGGCAGCTCATCCGAGATCGAGTCCGTTCCCGGCGGCGTTACTGCGGAGATCCCGATTTACCTCGGCGACTCCAACGGTGAGATCGCCAATGCCGAACTGAACGAGACGGCGTACGAAATTCCAGAGATCGTCGGCCCGGCTGCTCAAGACACGGCGATGGCGATTGCCAACGACACCGCGATTTTGGCGGGGTCAGCATCCACGGGTTATCCCGCCGGTTACCCACAAATGGCACCTCCCGGTTATCCCCAGATGATGCCGCAAGGTTATCCTCAGATGATGCCGGGTTACGGCCAGCAACCGATGGGTTACCCGCAACAGTATCCGCCCGGTTATGGTCAACCGGCTTATCCTCAGATGCCGGGTTATCCGATAG
This sequence comes from Schlesneria sp., assembly GCA_043749505.1. Lineage (GTDB taxonomy): Bacteria > Planctomycetota > Planctomycetia > Planctomycetales > Planctomycetaceae > Schlesneria. The sequence goes on from JAYVDI010000017.1 coordinate 4,838, forward strand.
GGATGCCAATGCAGGGCGGGATGCCAATGCCCCCCGGTTATCCGATGCCTTCCGGTTATCCAACGCCCGTTTCTGTTGAGCCAGTGGGTGCGCCTCCCGTCTCGGAAGTAGCCGTTCGATTGCCTCCGCCGGAATCGACCGGCTTTAAGGATGCCCCTCCTCCGGCAGCTCCTGCACCGGGCGGCGCGCCAGCGGCTCCCGTGGAGAAGCCTTCGACATCGGCAGCCGACATCATTAAAAACTACATGCAAAAGAGGACTCGCTAGTCCGCCCAACTTGGTATCACTCGGCATAAGTTCTCTGCCGAGTGTCGTTTTTTCCCGCGAACGTTTTGTGTAGCAGACTCTTCGAGTCGGGAGCCGCAACCATGTCGAACGCCGATCCCAACGTCGCCGAACAGCAACGCCGTTACCGTGAGTTTCTTGACCTGATGCCGCTCACGATCGCCTTTGCCGGGCTGCCCACCAGCGACACCGGCAAGTACTACACCGAAGAGCAGATGGAAACACGCGCGTTTGCGATGCGCCACGCCTACAAAATGGCCCGGCAGTTTGCTCGTGAGCAGATCACTCGCTGAGACGAGTTGCGCTGATGTCGCTGCTTCCACGGCTGTGGGGCGCTTCGGATTTCTGTGCCGGTTGTTTGGTGTGTCACCGGAGATTCCGGGTGCTTCGATCGTGCGGATGAGACTCGCGAGCAGACGCTTTCTGCACGAGTCGTCGTTGTCGCCACTGTTCACCTGCCGGTCTCTGGTCGCCATTGAAACCCGCGTCTCTCTTGGTGGGTATTCGTCTCCGGAAAGGGAAGCCGCAAGGTGGATGACCGGGGACTCGTCATACGCTGCTTGGCTGGCGACCAAGACGGGTTGCTGGAGTTTGTCGAGCAGTTTCAAGGGCTGGTCTTCGCGGTCTGCGTGCGCCAATTGAGGCATCGCCAGGACGCGGAAGATGTCGCTCAGGAGACGCTCGTCCGGGCGGTTCGTTATTTGAAACACTGGGATGGTGTGCGCCCGTTGAAGCCGTGGGTGTTGACCATCGCGGTCAATCGCTGTCGGACACATCAATCGAAACTCAAAACGCGAACTCGAACCGTGGAGTCTGTCGTTGAGCCTGAAGCGCGGGCCGCACGGTTGAGTGGCTTCGACCTCGCAGAAGAACTTCAACTGGCGATCAGCCAACTGCGGGACGACTATCGAATTTGTTTTCTGTTGTTCCATCAGCAAGACCTCAGCATTCAAGAGGTGGCTCAGATTATGGAGGTCCCCGAGGGGACGATCAAAACTTGGTTGCACCGGGCGCGACGCGAGTTGGCAGAACTGCTGCGAGAACGCGGCGTGGTGACGGAGGATGGTTATGAACTGTTCTGAATTTGAAGCGGCCCTAGATGAACTGGTCGAATCGCGCGGCCACCATCAATCTGACTCGGCTGTCGCCCATCGACAGTCATGCCCGTCGTGTGAGTCGCTCTGGCATGATCACTGTCTGCTGGAGTCGGCGATCTTCGTTTGGCGTCCGGTCGAAGTTCCCGCGTCGCTGAGTGACCAGGTGCTCCGGAGTCTGGCTGATCCCTCCTCCCCGTTGCCTGGCGAACTGCCAACTGTCACGTTGCGATCGCATTTGGTTGAACCGGCTGGTCTCTTGCCTAGGCAGTCGCATCGGAAGAACTGGGTGGTTGCGGCGACGGTCGTGTGCGTCGCGATGACCTGTTGGATGGCAACACGCCGCATGGACTCACTTCGAGAAAACGGACCAGCCGTTGCTCGGACAACTCAGAATGGCAGCCGTCCCTCAACAGGCGAACGGCAATCTGTAGGCGCGGGAGTTGAAGTCTCGGAGGTCGGAGTTTCCGAGTCGGTTGTGGCTGTTCTCGCCGACTTGAACGCTGAGTACCAAGAATTGGCGAGGGAGACCACTGCCACTGCACGAGACATCGCCGCCGTGATGCCGCAATCGGTCGCATGGCCTCAGACCGTTTTGCCAGTGCGAGAGGAGCTTCTCGTGAACGACGGAACCGACTCTGCGCCGCAACCCGGTGCCGAACTCGGCCGTTCCATCGGAGACCAGATTGGTCAGGCCATTGGCTTTTTGTGGGAGACCGTTCCCAGCCGAGTTCCTTCAGGCTGAGATCACCGTAAGAAAGTGAATGGTCTTTCATTGGAGCCTGAAGCGCAAGCGAAGGGTGCTGTAATGGGTTCGTCTGCTTGCGAATCAGGCTTGGGCAAGGTTGGACAGACCGCTCGCTGACGTTGTGACGAGAGAATCATCCGTACAGCTCATCCACTTCGTTCACCTGCTTCATCTCCCCCCTCATCGTTTGGAATCCTCATGACTACGTTCCGGCCGCTGCGATGGATCCCGATCGCGCTGAGTTTCGTCGTACTCTTCGGACTGAAGGATGTGCGGGCCGTTGAGATCTCGTCGTTGGATCTCGTGACGGATTCGGTGGCCGTTTGCTTGGAAGTTCCGGACTTGGACGCGACGTGGGAACGCATCGAGCGATCGCGGTTAGCCGAACGGGTGCGAGCCTTCGGGCCGTTTCAGCGGTTGTTGCTCGGGGCCGGATTTCAGCAGTGGACGGCGATTGAGAACTACGTCGCTCAATTGACCGGTCTGCCGTTGTCCAGGCAACTGCGCGGGCTGTGTGCAGAGTCGTTGGTCTTGGCGGTCTATCTGCCAGAGGGGGAAAAGCCACAAGGAATGATGATTGTCAGAGCGCGCGATGCGGCCACTTTGTCGCGTTCCATCGCCGTCTTGGACAAGCTCGAACCGCAGCACGTCGATCAACCGCAGCAGCATCTCGGCCAGACTTACATCAGGCGATTGAAGTCGCCGGGAACTAAGGACTTCCTGTTCTATGTCCTCTTCGATCGAACGCTAGTCTTATCAGACCAAGAGGCTCTTGTCCGGCAGGCGATCGAACTGCAGCAGGCTGCGGTGGCAAGTGCCGAGTCCCGGAAGAGAACCGACGGAACTGCCCGCACGTTGCGTGACTCGGCTGCCTATCGAGCGGCTCGCGCGAGACTGCCCGAGAGCAGTATTGCCTTCGTTCATGTGAACGGTCGCGCGTGGGATCAGACACTGCGTGACGGCGCGAAGAACGAACAGGAAGCGGCTGTGATCCTTGGGGTCTGGCGCTGCGTGTCGGCTCTCGCAGGATCGCTTCGGTTCGACGAGGGTTTGGCGCTGAATCTGGTTGCCGAGTTGGATCGCGAGTCACTCCCTTCAGGCTGGACGGAGTTTGTGCATTCGACTGTAACGCCTACTCAACAGACTTCATCGGACTCGCGCTGGTCCGAGCGGATTCCCGCTACGGCTCTGCTGGCGGTTTCAGGCGGAGCCGATGTTCGGCCGCTCATCAAGGCGTGGCTGGCCCTTGACCCCGCAGTCAAATCGAATGACTTCGTGCGGATACGTCGCGTCCTGAAGAGCTTGCTTGGTGGGCGAGATCTCCTCGAAGATGTCCTCCCTGCCCTGCTCTCGGACATCACCATTCTCGCAACGGCATCGGAGCGGGCTGCTGATCGCGCGGCTCCGTTCGAGTTGCTCGGTCAGTTTTCGTGGATGGCCAAAAATAGCGTGACCGTTTCCAACGGAGACGAACAGAAACTGGCCGCCAGTCTCGACAACGCACTCTCTTTCGGACTGAACTTCTTGGGTGGCAGCTTTTCCAGTGAGCATCCCGAGTCCCAAGTGGTCGTGAGATCAAACGGAGACGGCACGACGCTGCGGCGCTGGCTCGAAGGGTTGTCGGTTTGGGAACTGGGCTACGGCGTTGTTGCGGATCGCCTGTTCATCGCCAGTTCCAAGGCCGAATTACTGCGAGTCAGCTCGTCGTCGGCCCCTTTGCCGAAGCGCGAGGCATCCTCGCGCCTGACCGATCATGAGAGGCGGTTCTTCCCGGCAGCGACACAGTTAGTTTGGCTCGACTCGATCCAGACGCGCGCTGCTCTGCTGAAGCATTCCGGTTGGATTGCCACCGTGTTGTCGGGGCGGTCTGAAAAGTCGCGAGCAGACATCACCGTTCGCCTGTCACGCTTAGGCGAAGTTCTACAGATCTTCGACGCGGCTTTCCTCGCCGGGAATCTCAACGAGGACCATGTGCGCGTGACGTTTGGTGTGGCGCTTGACTGACTCGCTTAACCGCGTGGGCAACGCCCCGCGCGTGGGCGGCGCGGTTCAACCTTGCACGGCCGAAAGTGAGACATTTGTCACTGCGGCACACTCACCCGAAGTGCAAACGAGGAGATGTGTGGCGTTCCTCGCTTACGCTTCGGGTGAGTGTCAGCCTCGGCCGCGAGAGGGATCAACGACGTTGTGTGGACTGCGGCCGCATGGCGAACTGCCCTCACAACACGTCTCCGCAGTCTCAATCAATGCGACCACCGAAGTCTCGTCCCCTGCAATCAGCGCGATCTCAACAACCGCTACGACTGGCAACTCTGCGCCATCGGCAGTGATTCTTTAAGCGAACATTGCTTTGTAATCTTTACGATCCGTTCTGCCCGCAAAGTAGCGGCAATACTCTTTCTGACATGGAATGACTCCCCCAGTCCCGGCGAAGGATCGCTCTCCCAGGATTTCCACGACAGAAGGTGGCAGCAATGGCTCGCAGCACGGACTCGATCGAAGCGGTTGAACGACGCATTCAGAACCAGCGAATTGGAGGCGACCGACGGAACAAGCCTGAGCGGCGAGTCGCCGACGGTGAGGTCAAGTTCACCGGTGAGGAACGTCGAGCGACTCCGCGTCGCGCCAAAGTCGAACGTCGCCGTTTGATCGATCCCACGACCTGCGAACGCGACTACTCGGGTGACGAAGTCGAGTTCATGAAGGCGATGGACGACTACAAACGAAGGAGCGGACGCATGTTCCCCACTTGGAGCGAAGTCCTCGAAGTCGTCCGCAGTCTTGGCTACGCCAAACCAGAACTCGCTCCCGCAATTTGACTCTCGGCACGAGACAGTTCGCGCTCAACAACGACTCAACCGCCCGGCTCTCTCATGATGGCCGGGCTTTCGTTTTTTCTGACTCAGCGTTCTGGCGGTGGAACGAGGTGACGATCCCATGAACAGTCTGCCCCGAGTTCATAAAGCGTGCCGCACGCTTATGTGGACGGCTGGCAGTGCAGTTCGTAGCTTACGTCCGCCGCAATTTCCCATTGGTGGCCTGCGAGCATCACCGCATCCGTGACAGAGAGAAACCGATTGAGCGAGCAAAGATTGCAACTCACAAACCTCGTGCATGAGTGGATCGCCTCTCGCGTCGATTCGGCTGCGCTGATGTGGCTCGACGACCGCACCGCAGCCATTTCCACGGGCGACAAGAAGGCGTTATTTCTTGGCTTCGGGATGGTCCCGCGCAAGGTCGGCAAGGCCGACGTGATTCTCTCCGACTCCGAGTTGGCTCAGGCCGAGGTCGCTCGTCCCGGCTGGAACCCGCGCGGATGGAGCCTCGATCAACTCGCGCGGACGTTCCTCGTGTTGAGCTTCCCGTCGGAGGACGCTTCGCTGTACGTCCAGACGTTGGACCAACTCTTCCAAGCGGGCGAGGTCGGTGAGTTGGTGGCGCTCTACCAAGCATTGCCGCTTCTGCCGAATCCCGCCTCGCACGTCCTGCGGACGGCCGAGGGAATCCGCAGCAACATCAAGTCGGTCTTCTGCGCGATCGCCCACCAGAACCCGTACCCCGCCGAGCAACTCAACGACGAGCAGTGGAACCAGCTCGTCTTGAAATGCCTCTTCATCGACGTGCCGCTCGACCCGTTGATCGGCGTCGATCGTCGAGCCAACGCCAAGCTCATGACGACGCTGATCGACTTCGCCCACGAACGCCGAGCCGCTCACCGCCCGATCCCAACCGACCTGTGGCGCTGCGTCGGTCCCTTCGCGGACGAGCGTGCTCTCGATGACTTGCGACTCGTGCTGACAACCGGTTCGCCTGAAGAACGACAAGCTGCAGCAGACGCTTTGCGACGCTGTCCCGATTCACGAGCGAAACAAATCCTCTACTCGTAGGATGGGCACTCCTGCCCGTCCTCTTTTTGATATGTGACAGAAAACGAAAGCCGGACGGGCAGGAGTGCCCATCCTACGAAGGAACATCATGCTTTACCTCGACCCCCACATTCACATGGTTTCGCGCACGACGGACGACTACGAACAGATGGCCGCCGCCGGAGTGAAGGCGATCATCGAGCCGGCGTTCTGGCAGGGGCAGCCGCGGACTCAGATCGGCTCGTTCCAGGATTACTTTGCCTCGCTGGTCGGCTGGGAGCGGTTTCGAGCGGCTCAGTTCGGCATCCGGCATTACTGCACGATGGGCCTCAATTCCAAAGAGGCCAACAACGAGGCGCTCGCCGAACAGGTGATGGACCTGCTGCCGCTGTTCCTCACCAAGGAGGGTGTCGTCGCGGTGGGTGAGATCGGCTACGACGACCAGACGCCGATTGAGGACAAGTTCTTCCGCAAGCAGCTTGAGTTGGCGAAGGAGGTAGGGCTGCCGGTCCTGATCCACACGCCTCACCGCAACAAGAAGCAGGGGACGTACCGCAGCATGGACGTGATCGAGGAGCACGGCATCGCCCCGCACATGGTCATCATCGACCACAACAATGAAGAGACGTACCGCGAGGTGCTCGATCGCGGCTACTGGTGCGCGTTCACGATCTATCCCGGCACGAAGATGGGGAACGAGCG
>JAYVDI010000018.1:0-52469 GCA_043749505.1 Schlesneria sp.
TCGCCAGATCGTGAGTCGCCTTCTGGACCTTGGCCTGTCGTTCGGAGAGCTGCCTCAGTTGGCTGACCACATCCGCGTCGAGGGCCTGCTCACCTTCAACCAACCGCCCCATCTGCTTTGTGCGGCGGTTGACCCGGTATTGCAGCGACCTCAGCATTTTCAGTTCCGCCAGCTTGTTGACGAGTGGTGGCGGTTTCTTCTCCTGTTGCTGTTGTTGCTGCTGCTGCTGCTGTTGTTTCTGGTCCTTGAGCTTTTCAAGCTCCTTTTGGAGGGCCTCCAGAATTTCACGCAACGATTCGACGATGTCGGCTTCGATGTTCTGCGTGATCTCACCGACATCGGCCCGTTCAAGGCGGCGGGCGACGGTCAGCATGTCGTCCCGGATTTGTTCGACCGCCTCGGGGAAGGCTACTGACGACCCCTCCTCTTTCAACAACGTCAGTGCCTTCGCGGCGAGCAGCGAGATTTCGTCCTCGTTCCGTGCCAGTTCGACCGCTCGATTGCGGTGCCGGTCGGATCGCTTGTCGATAGGGACGGCGTGAATGCCGAGCGTTCCGTTGTTGACCGCCTCCTGCTTGAGCAGCATGTCGCGGAAACGGGCCTCCAGCGCGGCGAGGACCATCGCCCGTTCTTCCTCACGAAGTTGCCGCAGGATTTCTTCGAGCTTCTCCTTCGCCTTGAGCAACTCGGCCAGCGCCTGGTCCTGTTTGTCGGAGGCATTGGCGTTGCGGTTCTTCTTCAACTCTTCGATGGCGCGCTCCATCTCCTGCTTGGCCTTCTCGACCTCATCGCGCCCGGCAGTCTTGTCCGGTTTCTTGGCATCGTCATTCTGATCCTGCTGATCCTTCGGCTGATCGCCGTCCTGAGGAGGCATGTCCTGCGGATCGCCACTCTGCCCCTTCTGCGGCTTCCCATCTTTGGGCTTGCCATCCTTCGGCTTCCCCTGCGAGTCGCTCGGTTTGCCATCTTTTGGATCGCCGGGCTTTCCGTCTTTCGGATCACCCGGCTTCGCGTCCTTCGGATCGCCGGGCTTGGCATCCTTCGGGTCGGCTGGCTTTCCATCTTTGTCCTTGCCGTCCTTATCGTCACCCGGCTTCGCATTCTTGTCGTCGGAGGGCTTCCCATCCTTGCCGTCTTTGTCCTTGGGATCATCTTTGCCGGACGGATCCTTCGGCTTCGCATTCGCCTCTTTCGACTTGCCGTCGCGTTCGCGCTGCTTGGCCACCTTCTTTTCCGCATCCTGCCCGTCGATCTTCTGAACAAGCTTCTGCGCCCCGTCGGCCACCTGCTTCTGCTGCTTCTGCAAATCACCAGGTTCGCCACCCCGTTCCGTGTTCGCCCGCGCATCGGTCTGCTTGCCAATCAGCTTGTCCACATCCTTGATAAGATCCTTGATGCGGGCCTTCTCCTTCTCGATCTCATCCTTGCGGTCTTCGCTCATGAGCAGGTCGAGCATGACCTGCATCTGCTTGATGACATCCTCCTCGCGCTCGATGGCGTCGCCGAGCTGGTCGTTCTTGAGCAGATCGGTCAGCGCCTGGAGCTGGTCAGGGATGCGCCCCTCCTTGCTCTTGCCGATGGTTCGCACCAGCAGGTCGGCCCGCTGAGGATCGGTCTTGCGCAGGTACTCGGATAGTTGTTGCAGCGTGTTCTCGAACCGCAGGTATCGCGCGCGAATGGCCTCCTGCGATGAGGCCAGTGGCGCGGGAGCCTCGGCCGCAGGAGCGGTTCCAGTGGTGGGAGCCTCCTGCGCCGGGACCGTCTGGCCAATGAGGACCAAGGCTGCAACAGCCATGAGCGGCAGGAGCCAGCCGAAGCGAATGAAGCGACTCGTCATGGAACAGTCTCCGAACGGACTGAATGGAACGGCGGACAGTATATCCTCGGTCGGGGGCGGCGTCTTGGTGTGGTTTTATTCTCCGGTCCCCTCGCCCCGGCCTTGCGGGGAGAGGGTTAGGGTGAGGGGGCTTCTCGTTCAGGAAGGCCGCAATGAAAAGTGGCCAGTGAAAAATGAGAACTGCAAAGTGGCTCCGCGTCATTCAATTTGCACTTGTCATTTATCAATCGTTCTCTGCTGTAGAAGACCCCTCACCCTAGCCCTCTCCCCGCAGAGCCGGGGCGAGGGGACCGGAAAACACGCGCCGCCAATGCCCCCTCACTCCAGCGCCTTGATTGCGTTTTCCTTTCGCTTGCGTTTGGTCTCTTCCAGCAGATCCTGTTGAGCCTTGATGTTGGCCTTGAGCTGCTCGACCACCTCGTGGAACTTGGCCAGTTCGCGCATCTCGATCAAGATCAGTTCCATCTTCTCGATCATCGAGTCGAGCGTGTCGGTCGCCTCGTCCATTGAGCCGGTCGGGTCGGTATTCTTCTCCAGCGCGAGCTTGAACAGGCCGAGCGAACTGTCGGCGTTCGGGAAGTCGGTCCCGTTGATGCGGCGCAGCGGCGCGATGATCTTTCCGTCGAGCCGTTCGAGCAGCAGCGGCGTATCGGCGGCGTTGTTGACGAGTTCCTCGCGAATGTCGGCAAACGACGTTTCGACTCCGGCGGTCTCGACCGAGTTCTTGCGAATCGCCTGGAGCGACCGATCCGTGCTCGATGACAATCCCAACGCCAGCGTCGCCAATTTTTCGTCGTCCGGATTGCTCCCCTGCTTCTTCAGCGCGGCCGCTTCGTCCGCCTGGCCGCGCGCCTTGGAAAGAACCTCGCGAGTCTGCTTCATCTCGGTGATGATCTGCTCGAACCGTTTGCGGATGTTGATCTCGCGAACGTAGAGCATCGAGAGGAGTTCCTCTTCCGAGACGATGTTGAATACGTACTTCTGGCCCAGCGCACGATGTGCCTCACCGACGTTACAGCCGTCCAAGGCCGAGACCGCCACCGTCAGACGTTGCTTGATGGAGAGGTCGAGCGGCAGGACATCGAACCGCTCGAACGGCTCTTCCTCGCCGCGACGCAGTTCAAACTCGCGCAGGCTGCGTGGCGGAGTCGATTGGAATTCGCGCGGCGACCACGCCTCGGCGTCGTCCACCTTGTAGTCGAAGCGGGCCGAGACGACTCCGTAATCGTCGGTCAGCAGCCCGGCGATAGGGATGCGGGCCTTGCGAGTGATCGACGAACCGATCCCCTTAAGCTCGGTCGTCACCAGCGGCGGTTGATCGACGATGCCGTTGATCGTGAACTTGGCAGGGGCTGTGCTTTGAATCTGATCGGTGTCTTCGAGAGTGACTCGGATCATCGCATCGGGCGGCAGCGGTAGCGGGAACTCAAGCGGCTGTTTCGATTCGGCGGCGGCCCTGATTCTTTCGGGCAGACTCACCGCACCATCGGGTGCAAGGACGAACGGCAACGCGACGGCATCGTGCTTCGATGACCAGATCGCCTGTGACGCGGCGGCCACAAACGGAACGCGAATCTCCGGCCGACCGTCCTGAGATTTGAGCGAGATCGTTTCGGGCGGCCATTCGGGGCGCGAGACCGATGCAGGGCCGGTCGATGAGTTCGGCGCACGCAGTTCGATCTCCCAGCGATCCGTGCCCGCATCGCCCTCAATGCGAATGTGGCTCAGCGCCTTGTTGGCGGTCAGATCGAGGACGAAGTCGGTGGCGAGCGGCAACGAGGTCTGGGCACCGTTGACCTGCTGCTTCGCGCGGACAGCCTTTCCCTCAACACGCTCGTTCAGCCCGGTGTACTCGGGGTAGAGACAGTGCAGCGTGACCGATTGGACTTCCGGCGGCTGGACGACCTGCACGCGATACGGCCGCGCGTTGACGAAGTCTCCGCCCGTGACCCAGATGTCGGCGTCATCGAGCAGTCCCGCCAGCGTGTGCCGGAACGGCTGATCGCCGACGCGCGTGAGATACGCCCGCACGTTGCCTCGACCATTCGCGAGACGAGCGTCAAGCCGCACCTGCTCGGGTGCTTTTTTGTTGGGCGCGACTTCGATCTGAAGCGACAGATCCGATCCCTTCGGATGCTTGTAGCGTCCGTCGGTGAACTCGCGAACGCGGTCGCCCGGCTGGACGATGACCTTCACGATCAGCTCGGTCTCACGCGGCCAGTAGCCATCGCGCAGACCAAGATACCCGGCGACCCACCGCTCCATAGCGGCTCCGTTGGTCACGGCGAGACCGAGGATCGACGCCACCAACACCGTTGCCGTAACGACCGCGCGGCGCAGCGGCCTCCGGTCGAAGACGCTTCTCAAATCAAGACCGCTCGCCGTCCGAGCCGCCTCGACTATCGTGTGCCTGAGCATCGCCGACGTGATCGGACTAGTATTCGCCTCGGTTCCCTCGGCCGATTCCACGGCGGTAATCAACCGGTCGTCGAGTTCCGGAAACCGCCGTTCAAGCACCAGCGCGAGCGCCTTCGTCCGAAAAGCCCGGAACAATCGCAGTGCGATCCAACTGACCGCTCCCGCCGCCAGCAGACCGATCCCCGCGACAAGCACCGTCGCCCGAAACCACCTCGGCAGTTCGAGCCGACTCAGTTGGAAGTAGCACCAATCAACGAGGAAGCTGCCCCAGAACAACGCCCCGAGCAACACCACCACCAGCGCGATCCCTTCCCACAGCACATAGGAACGGATGCGCGACCGGAGGCGATCCAAGACGGAGACGGCTTCTTGCGGCAGGGGAACGGTGGGCATCGTCAAACTTTCGATCAGTGTCTCACGCCAGCTTCAACAGTTTTCTTGTGAGCCATTCCACGGACAAGAGGCCGACCAGCAGGTACATCACCCAGTCGCGGTCCCACAGGGTTCGGAGACGTTCGGGGATGAAGAATTGTTCCCCCCGGTTGGGCAGCAGCGCGGGGAGCTCATCGGCGGCCTTGTCGATACTGAGGTATTGACCGCCCGTGTCGCGAACCAGTTCTGTCAGCAGGCGGACGTTCTGGCGGATGTTCTCATCTTCCAGTTTCGGAATCGCGACGGCGACCTCGGCGGCCATCCGTTCTCTCGATTCGGGAAGCTGAAGTTCGAGCTTGTAGGTTCCCGGCAGGCTGGCTCGGAAGTCGCCGACGTACTCGCCCGGTTGAGACGGCTCCTTGCGGAGTTGCCGCGTCGGAGTGAGAGGCTTGCCAGTCGGATCGAACACTTCGAGCGGAACCGATTCCAGATCGAGCGGTGCGAACTGCGCATCGAGCAGCCGTGCGAAGACGCGCACCGTCTGGCCGAGCGTGGCCTTCTCGGCCTCGGGGCGCAGTGAGCCTCGTTTGACTCCCTTCTTCGTGCGGCCCTGGGCCACCTCACGAATGAGCTTCGTCCAGAAGCGGTCGTAATCCTCGTCGCTCACCGCGCGCAGCCGCCACATTTCGGGGCTGCCCAGATAGAACGATTGACCTCGGCCCACGTTCTGAGCCGCCATCAAGACGGGCGGTTCGGCAACCGCTCGCGGATCGGAGAACCTCGCGAAGACTCGCGCCGCCGCCTTGTGGCCTCCGGTGGGATAGGCCCGGTAGAACCCGGCGAACTCCTTCCAACGCGCGGCCGACGTGGTCGGGTCGTCCGTCAGTTGCAGGAAGCCGGCCCCCTGCCCTTCCGGTGTGAAGGCGATCGGCCACGGCTGGCTCGAATCCTGATCGAACCGCGCCGCGGTGAAGTACGAACTGAGAAACACCGGGTACAACTTCCGCAACGGCGACAGTTCGTCCGTCGCCTCGTCGGCCCCTTCGGAACCGGTCGCAACCTGCGGCGTGTTGACATCGCCCGCGACCAGGATCAGTCCGCCCGACTCATCCGCGACCCAGTCGTAGATCAGTGGCAGGGCATCGCTGGGAATCGACTTCCAATCGGGATCGAACGCGATGATCGCGTCATATTCGTAGAGCTGCTCCCTCGTCGCGGGAAAGGCGAGCAGCAAATTGTTCGATTCCTGACTCGTACCGGGCGCGCCCGTCTGGAGCAGCACATCGACATCGAACGACTTGTGGCGGAAGAGCATGTTGCGGACAAACTGATAGTCGCGCATCGGGCCTCCCGCGACGAGCAGCACGCGCGTCGGCCGGTCGAACACCGTGACGGCGAACGTCTGCGAGTTGTCCTGCGGATTGAACTCGGCCACGCGCACGACGGGTGTCGTGCGGACGGTGTAGTTCGTGCGACCGGCCAACGTGGGGGAGCGGTCAAACTTTACCTCGACCCGCGCGCCGTCTTCGAGCAGCGTGACGGACTTCTTCTCGACGAGCGTCGGCTCACCCTCTTCGCCCTCACCCTGCGCGAGCAGTTCCACTTCGACCTCGCGTCCCGCCAGTCCCTGCCCCTGCACGAAGACCTTGATTTCGTAGGGGTCGTTGATGGCGACATCGGTCGGCGACGCGACCTCGGCCACCGCCAGGTTGACCGGCTGCTCGGTCGTCCCCGTGCCGACCGCGATCAGCCGCGTCTTGGTCGAGACCGCGCGCTCGTGAGCCGTCGCCACATCGACTCCCGCGTTCGAGGCACCGTCCGTCACGATGACAATCCCCGACAGGGTCCGTCCCGCCGCCTGACGGATCAGTTCGCCGAGACTCTCACCCAGCCGCGATTCCAATCCGCGCGGCCGCAATGTTTCGTCCCAGTCGAGCGGTGTTTCGACCTTCGTGGTCGCGGGCGTCCCGCCTGCGACGGGCTTCGTCGAACCATCCGTCGCAACGTGAACCAACGGATAAACCCGATGCGGCCCGTTCAGCGTCGAGTCGAACGTGAACAGGCTGACCTCGTGCTGCTTGCGGAGTCGTTCGATGAGCGTCGTCTGCGCGAGCAGCTTCTTCGCGGCATCCGCCCGCGACAGCCCGGCACTCGCGGCGGGCGAACCGTCCGCACCCGGGGACTCGTTCGGATGTCGCATCGAGAGTGACGTGTCGATCATCACGGCGACCCGCGACGGACGAAACGCCTGCTTCTGAGTTCGGTCGGACGGATTGAGGGCGATCACCAACAGCGCGGCCAGCACGCTCAATCGCAAGGCCGTCAGCCAGAGCTTCCATCCCGCCGACAGATCGCGCGTGTCGCGCACATACAACCAGACGACCCACAATACGAGAGCCAGCCCACCGCCGAGCAGCAGCAGCCAGCCCAACGGCGATTCGGGCCAGTCGAATTCGCGCGACATGATCGTCGCCGAGGCATCGGCCGCGAGGAGGAACAGCGATGTGGGATCGGGCGTGCTCATGCGGTGGTGACAGTTCGTCGTTTGACTTCGCCTCTCCGCGCGGGCGATTGCGGTCGCTCGGACGGAGCCGAAGGGTGATAACTCAATTTGTAAGCCAGCGCCTGTTCGGCGATGAGGAACGCTAGGAGTGCCCAGAGCAGCCAATGCCGGATTTCGGAACCTGCCTCTTTGCCTTGAACCCATTCGAGTTGGCCGAACTCTTGAATCGTGACGTGGGTGTTGCCACCCAGCCGCTTGCGCAGGTCGGGCGTGGTCGCCAGTTGCAGATCGCCCTCGCGCGGCGACACGTTGTAGGCGATGAGACGGTCCTCGCTGACCTGACTTTGAGTCATCAACCGAACGGTGTAGATGCCTGGTTCGTCGGTGTCTCGATACGTGGCGGCCAGTCGCAGCGGGCCGGGCTTTCCTTCTGAGCGGGGCGGCGTCAGCCCCCCGGAGACCTGCTCGGGCGACGCTTGAAGCCTCGTCGTGTGTTCGCCGTCTGCGCCGGGAGAGAGCACCTCAACCGTGTCGGTGTAATCGGCGGGGTTGAGCGACAGTTGAATCGGCTCGCCAATCTGCCGCGTCTCGGGACTGCGGTCGGTCCGCGCGATGTGCTTGATGAGCTCCAACTGCACGACCACATAGCTGTAGTCGGTTGCCCAGTTGTTCCAGTCGGGCGAGACCGTGGTGAGGCACGTCACAACGCGGCCCTTGCCGAACGAATGCTCGAACAGCAGCGGATCGCCGTTGCGAAGTGTGCCCAACGTCCGCACGCGGTCCTTGCGTTGCTGATCGTCCTTCACCCAGTCCTTCGACACGGGGAAGTAGTTGTCGATCCGCACGCGACCGATGGTCGAATCGTCCTCGCCCTCGAAGATGCGGAAGAGGGGATGGTTCACCGTGCGCAGGTCCGCGCCGGGGTTGGTCGAGTCGGCGATGAGTTCCCTCGGCGACGCATCGAGCGGCACGGGGAAGAGGCCCTCGCCCTTGCGATACAGCGCGTCGTTGTAGTGCGCAGCGCGAAGCGACTCGCCCGCGAACCACGCGAGGCCACCGCCCGCCGAGACGTACTTCTCCAGCGCGTCGAGGGCATCGGCGGGGATCTCGGGAACATTGATGAGGTAGATCGCGCGGAAGTCATCGAGCGGGCGGCGACGCAGGTATTCGACGTTCTCGATCACCGGCGCGAAGCCCGTGCTTTTCGGATCGGCCGCCAGCGAATCGGCCACATAGGAACCGTCGTCCCCCGACGGATCGCCGTCCACGATCAGGACCGGCACCGCCTTCGGCACATCGACGGCGAGCGACCTCGCGTTGTCTTCGGCCAGCGAATCGGTGTCGAGGCTCACCCGCAGTTTGTGCTTGCCGGAAGTTGTCAGCCGGACATCGACCTCGTGCGTGACCTCGGTCTGCGGGTCGATCTTATCGAACACGACGCTGGTCGGGATTTTCTCGCCGTTGTCGAACAGGGCCAGCCGCACATCGGTGGCAACCTGCAACCCAAAGTTCTTCACACCGACCTTCAGCCGCAGCGGCACATCGGCGGCGGCGACTTGCACATCACCGGCCAACTCAGTCACGGCGAGGTTCGCGTGAAGTTCGGGCACAGTCCGAACGAGGTTCACCGAGACTCCCGCATTGGTCAGCTCCTCGACCGCCGCCGAGATCGCCTTCTGGTCCTGCCAGTCTCGCTCGCGGAAGTCGGAGATGACGTGCAGGTGCTGCACGGCTCCCTTCTCTTCCGCCAGCAGCTTCCTCGCGGCGAGCAGGCCCTCGACCAGATCGAGCGCCCGATGCGTGCAGGGGAACGCCTGCGGATCGAACTTCGCCGACAACTCGGTCACGAAGTCCTCGTTCACGTCCCGCTCGGACAAGACCGGCTGCTCGGGCTTCGACAGCCGGAGCAGCGTGAACTTCTGCGTATTCGGCTGCTCGGCCCCTCCCGCGACGAGTCGGTTCACAATTTTCAGGGCCTCGCCGAACGAACTGGTCTCACCCCAGCGATCGCGCATCGAGAGGCTGTCGTCCAGCAGCACGACGTGATGGGCGCGGGCTCCGCGAAAGATCGACATCTGCGACGGATCGAGAATCAACCGCGAGATCAACAGCACAATGGCGGCCACGATCAACAGCCGCAGCAACAGCAACAGAAGCTGTTCGAGCAGCAGCCGACGTCGGTTTCGCTGCTGGCTGGCCAGCAGGAACTCCATCGCGGCAAACCGCACGCGCCGGAACCGCATCCGATTGATGAGATGGATGATGATCGGTGACGCCAGCAGCATCGCACCGCCGGCGACAAACGCCGGATTGAAAAAGTGATTGGCCAGCCAGGCGGTCATTTCATTCTCGTAGGGTGGGCAGTGCCCACCGTTCATTTGCTTCCGGTATCTGGTGGGCAGTGCCCACCCTACTTTTCAATTCCTCACCGATTGCCTCATGCCGACGCGGTGCGTGAGGTAGTGGGCCAGAACCGCGTCGAGGTGTTCGCTGGTGCGGATAGTTTGGTAATCGACCATCTGACGGGCGCAGCTGCGGCGGAGGTCTTCGACAAATTGTTGGACGGCCTGCTGGTAGCCTTCGCGCAGGGAACGCGGGTCGCAGATCAGGTCGCCCATTTCTTCCATACCCTCGAACTTCGTCGTCCCCGCGTAGGTGAAGTCGAGTTCCTCGTCGTCCATCACATGGAAGACCATCACGTCGTGGCCGCGCGTGCGCAGCAGCTTCAGACCCTTGAACAGACCGGTCCGGTCCACGAACAAGTCTGAGACGAGGACGATCAGGCCGCGCCGAGTCTGCTCGTCAGCAACTTGGGCCAGCAGTTGATAGAGGTCCGTTTTCTTGGCCGGCTTCTCGCGGTCGAGCGACGTGAGGATCGCCTGCAGATGGTTCTGCTTGCTGCTGGGCTGAACCCGCGAGCGGATCACGTCGTCGAACGTCACCATGCCAACCGAGTCCTGCTGTCGCAGCAGCAGGTACGACAGCGACGCGGCAATCTGGCAGGCAAACTCATTCTTCGTGAGCTTCCCCGAACCGAACAGCATCGACTCGGACAGATCCACCAGTAGCGTGGTGCGGAGATTCGTCTCCTCCTCGTACTGCTTGATGTAGTAGCGGTCGGTCTTGGACCAGACCTTCCAATCGATACGGCGGATGTCGTCACCCGGCGCGTACTCACGGTGCTGCGCGAATTCGACCGACTGACCGAAGTAAGGACTGCGGTGGAGGCCCGACAGGAAACCCTCGACGACGTTGCGGGCCAGGATTTCCAGCCGCGCGATCCGCGCCACGGCTTCAGGCGGCAAAAATCTTCGCGAGGTTTGGGTCACGGGTCAGCTCGCCTTCCTTCGACGGAGTGGACTGGATCAGTTGTTCGACGATCTTGTCGCTGGTGATCCCCTCGCTCTCGGCGGAGAAGTTTACGACCAGCCGGTGCCTGAGGACGGGAGCGGCCAGCGCCTGGATGTCGTCGGTCGAGACATACGTCCGACCATTGAGGAGCGCTCGCGCCTTGGCTCCGAGCAGCAGGAACTGCACCGCGCGGGGACCGGCTCCCCAACTCAAATGTTCTTGGATGAACGCCGGGATTCCGGTCTCGCCGACGCGCGTCTGCCGGACCAGTGCCAGTGCGTAATCGATGACGTGATCGCTGACGGGAACCTGACGGACGAGCCGTTGCAACGCAAGGATCTCATTCGCGTCGAGTACCTTATCAATGTCGTCCACTTGGATCGAAGTTGTGCGTTTCGCGATCTGCCGTTCCTCGTCAAAGCTCGGGTACTTCACGAAGACCTTGAACATGAAGCGGTCCTGCTGCGCTTCGGGCAGAGAGTACGTCCCCTCTTGTTCGATCGGATTTTGCGTGGCAAGAACGAAAAACGGATCAGCCAGCACATGCCGCGTCTGGCCGACCGTGACCTGTCGCTCCTGCATCGCTTCCAGCAGCGCGGCCTGTGTCTTCGGCGGGGTCCGGTTGATTTCGTCCGCAAGGATCACGTTGTGAAACAGCGGCCCGCTGATGAAGCGGAATTCGCGTTTGCCCGTCTCGCGGTTCTCCTGCAACACGTCGGTCCCGGTGATGTCGGCGGGCATCAGGTCGGGCGTGAACTGCACGCGGGCGAACGTCATCGACAGGCACCGCGCCAGCGTGCTGATCATCAATGTCTTCGCCAGTCCGGGCACGCCTTCGAGCAAGCAGTGCCCGCGACTGAACATCGCGATGAGCAGTTGCTCGATCACATGGTCCTGTCCGACGATGACCTTCGACATTTGATCGCGGATCGCTTGGTAAGCCTTCCCCAGTTTGTGAATGGAGGCTTCGATCTCAGCCTGTGACACGGAGCCTCCAGAGGAGGAACCAGCAGACGATGCGGAGTCGCTCATGGCGCGGCGGTCTCCCGAATTGGAGTCGTTGATTTTGACGGTGATGAAACACGAGTGAGCGGTCGAATCGTAGCGGCACACCGAGCGAGACGCGACCCTGACTTTGAGCGTTCTGTAGATGCAATTCAGGGGTTTGCCGCGTTCAGCCGTTCGATCAGCGATGCCGTCACTTCGCGCTGTTGGCCTGAGACATCGTTCACTTCCCAATAGTCTTCAGGCTTGGCAAAGAGTTGCACTGCTGGCTCGTGGTCAGTGAACGCGGTCGCGTCGGATGAGGCGGCGACTTGGACGAGACAGCTCCATTCGGATGTCCGAATTCCGCGTGAGCCGTTGCCATCCGTGAAGCAGATCGATTTGCGCGGTGGTTCGGTCTCGGTCAACTCGTTTAACAAGCTGCGTCCGTCGGTCACTGCGGGAGACATTGGCAACTGAAAGAAATGTAGCAGCGTTGCCGCGAGGTCTGCCGTTTGAACAAGCCGGTTCGAGCGTGTCCCCGCGAACTCGGAGTCGAAAGACACTTCATCGAACAGACGCAAAATCAGTGGTGTGCGCGTGACCGATTCTCTGAGCGAATGTGTCGGACGCGGAACGGCGGGTTGATGGACGCGGACGGCCGTGATCTCAGTAACGGAGGCGATATCAGCAGCGTCCGCTTCAATCGGAGGTGACTCTGCGACGGTTGGCGACTCTTCTTCCGCATCATCGTCGCGGGGAATGAATTCACGGCGCGGTCCCGGCTCCTTCGTCCAGTCGCAACCGCGCGCGGCGACGAACACCAACAGCGTTGGTTCGTTCAACGCGGATGCCTTCACGGCGACGAATAACTCACCGAGCCAGTGATCGAGCAGCGACACGTAGCCTGCATAGACGGCGGGATGAGTTCCCCAGTTGCCTGGCGCGACAGTGGTCATGTCGCAGCCTCGCTCTTCAAAGTCCTCAAAGTAGAGCGTGGCAAACCCCTCGGGGGGCAACCACGGTTCGGGGATGCCTTCCGAATGGAGCCAGACGATGCGCGATGCTGTCCCACGCGGCTCGACCAGCTTTGGGAGAGCGGCTTGAACCAGGCGCGCGAATGGAATTTCATCTGGCTTCGGATCGGGATCGGCTTGCGCCGCGATCAACGTGCGAGTCGTCGTGCTTAGCGTCATCGACCACGGCAGACTGCCCGCCTCGTGAAACAGATGCAGTTCAACGCCCGCTGCCGCCGTCATGCTCGACCAAGCAGATTCCGTCTCGTTGAGGGGCGACGAAGCCGCGTGTGGAAACCGGCCCGTGCCGAGACTCGTTCCCGAAGCAGCACCCGCATGTTCCGCAAAGTGACTGTCGAAGACCACGGCCTCCGACGCGAGGCGATCAAGGTGTGGAGTCTCGATCCACTCATTGCCGTAACACCCGAGGGCCGTTGTCGCGAGTCTGTCCAACGTGACGATGATTGCCTGCATGACGAGCGTCCCTTAGAAGTCCGGCTTTTTTAAAGCCGGACTTCTTCAACGGCAAGGAGCAACTCCGAAAGGAAGTCCGGCTAACAAAGCTAAGCCGGACTTCGCCAGAACTCACGCGGCGACCAGTTCTAGATCACGTCGCCAGCGAGGGCTGTGCAGAATTTGCTCGACCTGCATCTCATGGAGTTGATCGAGCCATGTGCCGTCGAACTCGAAGACCTCGTACATCCGTTGAGATCGGTCGTATCGCGGGTCGGTGGTCGCTTCGCGTTCGTGCGTTCTGGAGAACTGGCTCGGCACAATCAGCAACCATGTCCGATCTGCGGCTCGTTCCCAAGTTGGCTTCGTCCACCGAAATCCCACATCCTGCAAATCTGTCTGAATCATCCTTCGGCCTCCTTGCCAGTGTGATGTTCGCGATCCCCACCTTTGGATCGCCCCGATTCCTTTCGGAGATGCGATTATCGACACGCCCCCCGCCTGTGGTCAACGGTTGAGGGGAAGATTCGGTTGGGCCATCGAGCGTCGCAACAGCGTTCACACCGGGCCAGATCCTCAGAAATGTTCGCCGTACTCCATTTCTGAAAGTCGAACTTCTTCAGTGATCGCTTGGCTGAACCTTAGGGCCGAACTTGAGTTCGATTTGCGATGTTTGGCCTGCGAGTGTGATCGTGCCTGTCAGCGAATCGTAGTCGGCGGTTTGGAGTTGATCGTGTCGAATGTTCTCGCGATAGCCGATTGTCTCACCAGTGAGGCCGCTCAAAACTTCCACCGTCAGAGTTTGGTGGTTCGTGTTATTACGAGGCTTCACGACGCTGTAGGTCACGAGAAACGGGACTCGACAACGCGGAAACGGAATCGTGGTGCGGGTGGCAATCGCTCGCTTCCAGAGCAGGTGTCCCGTGGTGCGATCGAAGGCGTAAACATCATCACGCAAATGGCCGCCCGATAGTCGCGAGTCATTCACCGAGTAGTTGTAGTGCGTGGTGGTCACAGACGGGACTTGCCGCCACAGGTTGACGTAATAGCGGTCACGATCCGAGAGAACCCGGAACGAACCGAATTTGCCGAGTTCTTCGGAGTCGAGTTGCACGCTGACCCGCGTTCGCCCGCGCGGAACATCGAACACGCGCAGCGTGCCGTCCATGCCGAGCAGAGCGAACTCCCCCTGCCCCATTTCGTGAATGAGGATGCGTTCACCAACCGGCAGGCTGACATCGAGTACGTCCTTCAGTGGATCGAAAATCTGCAAACGCCGTCCCTCGGGCGTGGCGGCGATACCGACGAGGCGGCGTCCGTAGGTGAACTGCGGTTGACTTGGATCGAAGCCGGGACGAACGGTCTTGAGCTTGCGACCGGTCGAGGTCTCGAAGACTTCAAACACGGTGCGGTCGGGACTTCGGACGATGATTGCCAAGTGATCGCCGGTGACTTCGAGTTGGTCGTTCGCCACTCGATCAATCGAACCGAGTGACAGCGTTCGTTGCCAGAGCAGTTCACCGTCGAGAGAATCGACAACGAACAGTCGATTGCGCCACAGGAACGATGTAAACGTGGGACCGAAAGGTCCGGGGGTCGCCGGACTGCTGCGATCCTGCAACTCAGGCGGGTACTGCGTCCAAACGGATTGTTCCTCGGCGAGTTGCAATGTGGACAGGCCGGCTACGCCATGAGCGAGTCCGATGGGAAGCAAGTGTCCCGGCACATTTAACTTCTGTTTCTTCGGCCAGTCGTTTGGAGTTGCAATGCGCACCGAGCCGCGCGGCAACAGCGTCCGCCGGTCCATCACGACGACGTTTTCCTCGCGGGTATTTCCGTTCGGAAACGATTGAATGAAGAACTCGCACGACTGCTCGTTGGAAAGTCTGAATTGACGAGCGAACGAGCCGGTTCGTTCAGGATTGGCGCGCCCCGGAATGGTGGACAGACGGCCATCAGAATCGGGTCGCCAGCCATTGTCTTCGTCGGTACGGGAGCTGACGATCTCCACGCGATCAACGTCCCACGCTGGCGCTTGCGCCCGTTGCCACGCTTCCAACGCGGGGCGATTCGCGGAGAGATTCGCGACGTACTCACCGCCCGTCATTCCGTTCGGTAACGGGATGCGAACGAACTCCGTGGCGAGTGACTCCAACTGTTCCGCAGCCTCATCAAGGAAGCCAGCTCGCTCCCAGAGTTCACTCAATTGAACCGCTGCATCGGCTGCGACAGCCGGAGCGTCTGACATTCTGTTTCGCAGTAGCAGTGTCTCGGCCGCTTGAGCCTCACCGTTCATCGCAAGCTGTGCCGCAAGACTGGCTCGCACCGGTTGCGCGAGTGCAGTATCATCAAATGCACGCACGAATCGCACTCGCTCATTCGGCTCCTGCGCAGTGAGTTCCTGCTCAATCCAAGCGGCCTGCGGTGGCGGTTGTCGTTGCAACGGCCCTTGTCGCTGTGACTCACCGTCTGCACGAGCGATCCGTGTGAGTCGGTTCCACACGGCGGGCGAGATCGTCCACGAACCATCACCGGGGGGTGAGTATCTCAAGCCTGACGGCAGTCGATAGACGTTCTCGATGAGACTTGCCGACAGCCGATCACGCTCGTCGTGCGGCAGGTGCCGGAAGCGACCGGCCAGAAATTGAAACTGTTCATCGGGCGTCTCGATCAATTGTTCGAGTCGATCACAGTCGGCCGTTGAGGGCGCGTCGGAATCGCTGAGCTTGGACAACAGCAACTGCTTGAGATGCCGCTTGGCTCGCAGCCTCTCCGCCGCTGGCAGTTCACCAGTGACAACACCGAGCAACCGCGTCTCTGCCGCCCCCGCGCGACCGTGCGCCAAGTCGATCTCGGCGAGCACCAGTTCTCGTTCCGAGTTTGTTCGCTGGGCGGCGATTGGTGAATCGAGTTCAGCGCGAACGTGATCCGCCTGCGGAAAGGCGATCAATTCGCGTGGACTCATCGAATACACCTGATTTCCCACCGCGATGAGATGTCCGAGCGGGACCGGACTGCGGAGTATCGAACTCTCCACGCTACGGCCCGTCGCCATGTCGAGTGTCACCAACCCTCCGCCCTCCACGGGCAAAATGAAAGAATCACCGAAGCAAACGCCGCGACCGACCGATGGTCCCGTGGGGCTGCTCCAAAGTTCGGATCCATCAGCGAGCGAAAGACACTGGCAATTCAGACGCCCCACCACCAGCACGCGCTCGTCCACAATGTGACTTACCACCTCACCATCGCGCCGCGGCGAAGTCCACAAACTCTTGCCGGTCTCTCGATCGAGACAGTGAACTCGCGTGGAGCGAGGCGGCAGATAGACGACTCGCCCCGCTGCCATCACAAGACCCGATGCGAACCCGGCGTAACCTTGAGTTGGCGGGAGATACTCGCCCCGCTCGCGCGATTGCTGCCCGTTGGGTAAGTCATCGACATGAGTCACCCACAACAATCGTCTTTGCACCAAGTCGAGTGCAACGACCAAGCCGGTGTTCGTCGGGAAAATCACGACTCCATTCGACCGCACCGGAGCGCACGCTCGAAGTTGTCGGTCCGCGTCCATTTCACTGGACCGTCCCAAAATGCAGACCGGTTGAGTCCAGAGTGACACTCCGGAACCGGGGGCGAGCGATGTCAGGTGAATCTGTCCCTGCTGTTCGGTCACACACAGCAACTCGGACGATCCCGGCAACGGCACACCGAGAAACACGGCCTGACTCAGCGCGGAATTCCAATCGAGAGGACTCTTGCCACGTACGTTTGAACCTGCGGAGGTTGAGTTTGCTGAATTCGCACCGGGCGGGGCCGAAAGCCGCCCGTCGTTAATCCACGCCGCGCGCTGGCTCCCCGACTCAGAAGCATCAACCGGAACTGCCATCAGGTGGTTGCGAGCACTGGGACGCAATCCTCTCAGTCTCGGATCTGTCCCAATCAAATCGTCGTCGTCATCAGTGCCCGACGCCGTGGTTTCCGCGATTGCGTAAACGAACCGGCCATCCGATGACAACATCCCCGTCCGCGAGTTTTCAAACCACGACTCCGCCGTTGAGTAAAGTTGTGGACTTGATGACCGCCCCTGCTCGCGCCGTAGAACGGCATCCGCATCTCCTCGACCGCCCTCCTCCGCCGGCGACGACTCGCAGAAAAAGGACCATGCGGTCAGACCGTCCGCGACATGGATCGCACGCAGTTCACCTATGCTCCGGACGATAATCTTGTCACGAACGACAATCGGAAATGAGGCACTACAAACTTGGCGATCCAAGTCCCGCTGCCGCATTTCATACTGCTTGAGCAGCAGCTCCGCGTCCACTCGCCGGAAAGAATCGCGGTTAGCCTGGATTCCGAGTCGATCCCTGGTCGCCGGGGGTGATCGCGGCGGTGAGGCGTGATTGGTCGCGACCCACGAAGCTCTCAGTAGTGGAATACTTCCACGCACCACACGGTTTCGTTGGCCATCACCTCCACCCAGCATCCACCCAAACCGGAACAGCCCGCCCGCCCGGTCACTGCCCGATGTCTCCAAGCCCTGCGACTCGGGCCTCAAAGTCTCCGCCAATCGACGCAACGACCCGGTGATTCGCGCGGTGTGAGCGGGTTCTCGTAGGACTCGATCTGCCATCGCAGTGGCCAAGTCGATCTCGCCACGATCCCGCCAAATGGCAATCAATCGTTCTGCAGAGGCATAGCC
This sequence comes from Schlesneria sp., assembly GCA_043749505.1. Classification (GTDB taxonomy): domain Bacteria; phylum Planctomycetota; class Planctomycetia; order Planctomycetales; family Planctomycetaceae; genus Schlesneria. Next base: position 17,631 of record JAYVDI010000018.1, read on the forward strand.
CGCATCTGTCAGAAAGAACCGCTGAATGATGGCCTGCAGCCCGACGTGATCAACATCAGCTTTGGCCTTCACAAACAAGGCGTTCGCATTGGCACCAAATTGACGCTGGTATTGCGCCGCCAAATTGCCACTGAGGAGTCGCTCCGCTTTCCATCTGGCCGACACAGCGCCACGATTCGCGCCATCGTTGATAAAACAATCGAACGGCTGGTCGAGTACCCACTGCAGCAGCACAATCGCATTGGCGGTTGCCTTTTTTCGCAGGCAATCCTCCGCTTGAGCGAGTGCGTTTGAGAGCGTTCGGTCGCGATAACACATCGTCCACGCCGCTGATTCGTCATCAGCCCGTATGAGGCGGGCGGTCAGGCTGAACGACCAGCCGACAATCGCGCAAGCAAACGCAACGATCCAAGTGCAGTGTCGCCCGGAACAAAAACGATCTCCTCCAAACACTGCCCGTTGAAAACCTGCCGGAGACAGATCATTCCGAGTCTGCGATGGATCACAAGCGGCAGGGCTAGCCATCTTTGGAGTCCAAGACCGAACGGCGGGAATGAACGGTCAAAGCACGAGGTGATGTAGAGGCAGATCCGAATGACTTCGAGCATCGAGCGAGAACGTTGACGTTTGATGGATCGTCGGTGATGAGCCACCAAAATGAAAGCCCCGCTGGTCATGACTCAAGCACGACTAGCGGGGCTGTTCCATTTTCAAGTTGCTGTGACGGGAGTTCGCTCTCAATTCACGGGGACTTGTTCGCAAAAACTCACCACATCGAAATCAACCTTTGCGAATCAATCGTGTCACCGACTGTCCCGGCCCATGATCATAACAATCGCTTCCATGCCAGAGCGGAACGCCAGCGGCATAGCGTGCCGCCAGCATCAACACTTTTTCTTCGGTTCCAGGCTTCGCCGCTGTCGGCCCACTCGGATCGATCCCGAGTGCCTCGAAGTCAATTTCCTCGAATTCGCCAGAAAACTCTGAGGAATAACCGTCCCCTGAAGCCCCCTCAACGAACGCGGTTTCTTGAACTTCTACATCTTCATCAACGTCGTAGTCGAACGACATTCGCGACATCTCCAAGTAAACAGGAACCCAAGAACATGCAACAGTTGAACTTCATACCAGAATCAACTGCCAGCACTCGCTGGCGACCCACAACAAACAAACACGCCGGACGCAGCACGCACGCAAGCGGGTGGCGAGACAGACAGCCGATTTTTTTGGCAATTGTGGATGCAGTAGGCAGGCAGGACCGAGCAATGAAGCGGGCGTATTCTCTGCCGATCTCAACAAATGTCAACAAGATTTTCTGGAAAACATTTGTTGCAGTTGATTCGCCAGAAGTACGGGGTTGGTGTGCAGCAACAACCCGCACGCAGATCGTCATCTCGGCTGATGAAGTCGATCCAAGCACACGAGAGAGTCATGATCGACACAACCCCAACTTCCTGGAAACGCCGCCCACGGCTCATGCAATAGCCCACACGTCGCCGAAGCCTGAAGATGAGCATGCGAAAAGGAGATCCGCCAACATGTCGTCCCGCGTCTTTTCATCAACAGCATCAATTTGCCGGTGGAGGCGAATTACTTTTTTTGAGGGGGGTGATATCTCACACGATCCAAGCTGAGAGATTGACGAGCCGCATGCCGTAAGGCTGCTGGTTCTTGAGCGAGCCTGATGACACGCGGCTTACCTCGTCGCACCAAGCTTGTGGCCGCGTGAGGTACAAGCAGTATTCAAACCGAATAAGTGCCGACCGTTTTTCGGAATCACTCACTTAATTTCGAGGTCGCTCAACTTCGTACTTTTTGAGTTTTCGATCCAATGTGGAGCGTTCGATCCCTAAGATTTGCGCTGCCTGAGATTTATTCCAGTTGGTCCAAGCCAGTGTTGCCAGAATTTGCTCCTGCTCAATCAAGTCGAGGGAGACAGCTCGAAAACCGTCCATTTTCACTTCTCGGCTAGGTTTTAATTCTCCCGCTCCGAGTGCCGACAACTGAATGTCAGCTGCACCAACCGTATCAGTCGTACACAGAATTACTGCTCGCTCGATCGTGTTTTGCAGCTCTCGTACATTGCCCGGCCATGGATAGTTGATAAGCGTCGAGATGGCGGCTGGCGAGATGGCCGTGACAGAACTGGATACCTTCTTCGCAGATCTCTCGACGAAGTGCTTCACCAAAATCGTGATGTCCGACTTTCGATCGCGAAGCGGTTCGACGAGCAATTCCATTACCTGCAGTCGGAAGTAGAGATCCTTACGAAACTGTCCTTGCTCGACTGAGCGTTCGAGATCTCGATTCGTTGCCGCAACCACACGAACGTCAACCTTTACCTCGGAGCCGCCGCCCACGCGCTCAAACGGGTGGCCCTCCAAGACTCTCAAAAACTTGGCTTGAATTGCCGGGCTCATCTCGCCCACTTCGTCAAGGAATAGAGTTCCCGAGTGAGACTGTTCAAATTTGCCCATCTTCCGGCCAATCGCACCGGTGAACGATCCCTTCTCATGACCAAACAACTCGCTCTCCAGCAGGCTTTCGCTGAGTGCGGCGCAGTTCATCGTGACAAACGGACCGGACTTGCGATTGCTGTGTTCATGGATCGCGCGGGCCACCAACTCTTTGCCAACTCCACTCTCACCACGAATCAGCACCGTAGCCCCCGTTGGGGCGATTCGCAGGATTCGTTCTCGCAGCTTGCGGATGGAATCGCTGTCGCCGATTAGTTCCGTTTCGATCTGAAGCTGTTCACGCAAAGTCTGATTTTCGGTCTCAACCCGAGCCAGTCCGGCCGCCAAACGATTGCGTTCGTGGACTCGCTCCAACGCCAACGCCATCTGATCGGCAACGGCCAGTGCGTACTCCGAATCATCCGGATCGAGACGGTTGTCTGGGTTGGTTGAATAGAGTTGAATCACTCCGAAGAGGTTGTTACCGGAGCGAATCGGAGCGCAGACAATACTTTCTGCCCGCATCGCGCGAAGGCTGTCACTGCTTTTAAAACGGTCGTTGGCGCTCACGTCCTGAGCAACAACAGCGACGCGTGTTTCCAATACCTCACCTGAAAGGTAGTCCGAAGTCCGTTCAAACGGGCGCGAATCCAACGACTTATAAGCCGCCAGCTCCAACTGACTCGGTGCCGCAGATTGTCCGATCGCGTCCAGCGGGAGTAGGAGTACCGCGCCGATGTCTGAGGACGTCACTTCAAACAGCCCGTCCAGAACAATTTCTGACAGCGAACAAATGTCTATCGCAGCCCCCATTTTCAGTCCGAGTCGTACCAATCGCTGAGCCTCTTGGCCGTCTCGGTCTCGCGACGACACCGCTTCGGAGTCTGTTCTCGAATAACGCGTCGTTCCCGTGCGATGCACGATCTCCGGCCGTAGCTCCGTTTGCCCGGTCGATTCCCCCGCTTCAGAATCGGAGGTGTTGATGGGGATCGCAGAATCAGTGTCCGCTTCCATACGATCACACGACTCATCATCGTTGAAAGTACCTCGACTGAGGGAGAAGCAAATTTGTGAGTTACCGATTTGGAACAGGCGACCTTCTGAGAGGGTTAAGTCACCAACGATCGGCTCCCCATTGACGCGAGTCCCGTTACGGCTGCCCGAGTCTCGTAGCTTCCATCGCCCTCCATCAAACCAAATCTCGCAGTGATTCCGGCTGCAAATTTCATCGGCAATGACAATGCGATTGGACGTTGCTCGCCCAATAGTTGCACTCTGCCCCAATTGAAGTGGGAACATCGTCCCTTCCATTGGGCCACTCCGCACTAACAAGAAAGCGTCCGCAGTAGCCACTTGAGTTACGGGGCCGGTTTGGTCCATTGAAGACAGTTTGCTGCTGCTCATGTTCGGTTCCAAAAGTTGCGAGCCGCTTTGAAGCGAGGATGGCTCGCCAGAGCGTTGAGGTCCAACGAGAATCAATAGAACTGGCGAGATGCCAAAAAACTTGGCGAGTGGAGCGGAAATGGGGATCAATTCGATGATCCGACGATACGAACTTCAATTGTGAGTTCGCAACCCATTTGGCACTACTTTCAGGACAAAATTTCGTTCACCGCCCCTGAAATCGTTGTGTTTTGATGGCACAGTTCGATTCACATTGGCCGGAATACAATCGCCCCTAATCCGAGACAGGAGTCTATCGCCCGTTTTTGGCAAGAACGGTGTCACCTGAAAGTGAATGTTGGTCCTATCGATACTTCACGCAGCTGGGAGTGAGGGCTTGGCGAGCCGCATGCCGTCCGGCTGCGGGTTCTTGATCACAGCCAGAAACCCGTGGCCGGAGGCACACGGCTCGCCTAAAACATCCTCCGCTCAGTCGTGCGAGGTATCGATATTGGATCCGTCATGATTTCTGACTCGGGCCTGACCTGTGGACGCTCGTGCTTCACTGCGCGAAGCGTTGCGACTCCCAAAGATTTGCATCTGATCCACACTGCCGAGTCTGTGGGAGGAAGCCCAGCAAACTCTTGCAGTACTTGTGACCGGGCGTCATGCTCCGACTCACGAAATTATTGGAGGCAGATTCAAAACCTGTTTTTGCCTCGAAAACGAGCCCGACGCGCAAGTGAGGACTGGACATTCGATGACGGTGAAGCCTCGCTTGCGCGCCGGGTCGGTTTTGAAATGCGCTCTCTTCATTTTTGGAACGTTGTGAAGTCCGTCGAAAATTCCTGCTGCCGGGACCGCCTCATGAATCGTTTGCCCCATTCCACTTCTTGGGCTTGGATGCAGATCCTCCTCGTTTTGGCGATTTCACTCACTGCAATTTCAGCCGCCAATGCCGAGAATTGGCCTCGGTATCGTGGAGCAGATGGTTTGGGGGTGAGCTCCCAAGCAGGCATCCCGACCGAATGGAGTGAGGGAGACTATGCATGGGTCACGCCCCTGCCCGGTGAAGGGCACTCGTCGCCCGTCGTTTGGAACAAGCACTTGTTCGTGACAACGGCCACGGACGGCGGGTTGGTTCGGTACTTGTGCTGCCTCGACTCGATCACGGGAGAGATCAAATGGATGCAAGCGGCGGGCTACAACACCAACCGCAAGCACACCAAAAACAGCTTTGCTTCTGGCACGCCTGCCACGGACGGAGAACACGTTTACGTGGCGTTCTCCGATCAGGAACGCTTCGCTCTCGCCGCGTATGACTTTGACGGAAAGCTTGCTTGGCGAACGTGGCTTGGTCCGTTTGTGAGCCAGCACGGTCAAGGAGCCTCGCCGCTCGTTTTTGAAGACTTGGTGATCGTCGCCAACGATCAAGATGGACCGAGCGCCATCGTCGCTTGTGATCGCCGCACCGGCCGAGTCGTCTGGAGTTCCCTGCGTACCGCACGTGAAGCCTCGTATGCGAGTCCACTGCTGATCGAGTCCAAAAATCAAAAGCCACAACTCATCTGTCTCGCGGGAGCCTCCGGTTTGACCAGCCTCGATCCGTGGACCGGTCATGTCAATTGGTCGTCTGGCGAATTGCCACAGCGAACAGTGGCGACCCCGACCTTCACCAACGGACTGATCTTTGCCACCTGCGGACAGGGCGGCAAAGGAACGCGACTGATCGGTGTCGATCCCTCCGGCCAGGGCGATGTCAGCGAGACTCACGTCAAAGTTCGTCGCGAGAAAGAACTCCCCTATGTCCCCGCGATGACGGGTGTCGGTGAGTTGCTCTTTCTCTGGAACGACAACGGCGTCATCAACTGTCTCGATTCCAAGACCGGTCAGACCGTCTGGCAAGAGCGAGTCGGCGGCAACTTTAGCGGCTCGCCTGTCTGCATCGATGGGAAGCTCTACTGCATCGAAGAGTCCGGAAAAGTCGTCGTTGTTGAAGCTCGTCCCGCCTACAAACTGCTCGCGCAGAATCCTCTCGGCGATCCCAGCTACTCCACCCCCGCCGTCGCCAATGACCGACTCTACCTGCGCTCATTTCATCGAATTGCCTGTTTGAACGGTAAGCAAGCCAATCCATCAAAGTAGCCTTCGTCTCGTCGCACGAAGACAGCCGGGGGGGAATGTTGGGCAGAGGCGAAACTGTTCGCGTCAAATTTGGTTTGCTTCTGGTAGAGAACTGAAAGACGACGTGGGCGAAGCCCCGAGTGTCCAACAGGCCAGTTCGCATCGCACATCTTCTTCTTTTCATAGACCACTCACTTTTCGGAACCTTTCAGATGCCAGCCTGGCCCGGTGGTCCCTGCCCGAAGTGCGGCGATGAGATGCCGCTGAACATGATTCACTGCCGCTCCTGCCGGACGCTGCTAAACACCGACTTGGAACGCGATAGTGTGGAAGTTCCCGTCTTCATCCCGTTGCAGGAGATCGGCGCGATGATCGAAATCATGCCGGTGGGCCTCTTCACGAGCTGCCCGAAGTGCTCACAAGAACTCAAGGTCAACCGGAAGTACCTCGGTCAAAACGTGCAATGCAAATTCTGCGCGGCCGGTTTCCAACTCGACCCCGGCAGTCCCAACGTCAGCGAAGCCGATGTCTATTCCAAGTGCGCCCACTGCGAACAAGACCTGCGGTTCGCCAAGAAGTACATCGGCGTCAAAGTCGCCTGCCGCTACTGCGCGGGCAAGCTCCACATCGTCAGCGAACTTACCGCGACCTAATGTCCTCGCACACCAACCCGAAGCGTGAGCGAGGGTGAGGGCGACGGACACTGAGCTCCTCCACTGCTACTACGTACTACGCGATCCCCTAGGATGGCGCTCCTGCCCGTCCGGCTTTGAAGAGCGGACAGGCAGGAGTGCCCATCCTACGGCACGAGCGAACCGACTTCAGCCTGAGTCAACGCGCGTCGGTACAGCCTCACGTCGCGCAGATGTCCATGGAAGAAGTCGTTTGGGCCGGAGCCAATTCGCAGCGGTTGGTCGTTCGACAGATCGAAGTCCTCCGAGTTGAAGTCGGTCGAGCTGCTCTTCAGTTTGCCATCGACGAACAGCAGCAGCTTGCCACCCGACTTCACCGCCGCGACGTGATGCCAGCCGACGGGAAACAACTCATCCCATGTGGCAAGTTTGCCGACCTCACACGCATGAACCTTGCCGCTGGGCAGCGTGCTGCAAAAGAGTTGGCCTTGGTACTCGGCCATCGTCCACGCGCGGCGATACTTCACGCCGGGAGTCGCATCGAGCTGCGTGAGCCTTCGCCACTGCTCGCCGCCATCGAACTGATAGACCTCGGCCAGCGGCAGCGTTCCCGCCATCAACCGCCCGTTGTGGACGAGCATTCCCATCACTTCGAGTTCTTCGCCGAGCCGCCCGACATCGCGCCATTCAAAATGAGAGCGACGGGTTTCCTCCCCTTGCCCCGGCCTTGCGGAGAGAGGGGCCGGGGGTGAGGGGTTCTTCGATTCGCTTTGCGTCTCCTCCAACAAATAAACCTTGCCGCTGCGCCACGTCCCTGCGTAGAGCCGCCCTTCATAGACCGCGAACGAATACGTCTGCGTGTTGATCTCGGGATCGCCGAGTTGCCCGAGATCGGTCCAAGTCTGGCCGTCGAACCGATAGACGTGACCACCGTCGTAGCTCGATGCGTATAGGTGGCCGTTGTAGACGGCGAGTGCCTCGACCCGCTTGCCGTCGGGAACGCCAATGTCGCTCCAATTCTTGTCGCCCTCGGTGTGATCGCCCTCATACCGAAAGAAGCCCGCCGGTTTGTAGAGCGACCCCGCGTAAAGTCGATCTTGATAGACGACCATTCCCGAGACCGCTTCGGCGTTGGGAAGCTGCCCGCAGTCGGTCCACGTTGAGGTGCCGTCCCCTTTCGTCCCGTCATATCGAAAGACGCGCCCACCGAGATTGGTATTGGGCGACTCCGCCAGCGCTGACCCCGCCGCACGGTACTTGCCCGTCCCGACATATAGCTCGCCATTGAAGGCCGTCATCGCGGTGATCGCGTTGCTCGGCGCGGGCGATCCCAAGTCGGTCCACGTTTGGCCGTGCGAGTACTGATAAACCCGCCCCGTATCACTTTCGTTCGGCTCGCACGTCCCCGCGAACAGACGACCCTTGTGTGCGATGAGGCCAAACGCCAGCAACGAATCCTTCCCCGGTTTGCCGCAGTTACGCCAGTCCGAGATTCGGTCGCTGTCGACCCCAAATTGAAGCTGCCGAAAGTTCGCCTGATTGAACGTGACCCCCGTGTTCGTCTTCACGCCGAGATGAAATCCGCGCCGTGTTGCCGAGTCGTACTGACTGAGAATGTCGCCCGGCACATCGTCAGTAGACGCATCCGCCCAGACCCACGCGGCGACCGAAAAGTCTCCGCGACCCAGCTTCAGTTCGGGATGAGCGGGCACCTCCAGCGAAGCGCCTCGCCCATCGAACGCTGCCCCGGTTTTACTCGCATCCGTCAACGCGTCGGCTCGCCACACGACGCCGTTCACCTTCGCATCGTGCCCGTTCCCCGAGACCTCCTTCGCGTCCTTCACGAGCGGCCAGTGACCGATCAAACCGTCCGCGAGGCTCTTCGTATTTTGAGCCATCGCGGCTTGCAATCCAACTCCCAAGCCAACCGCAGCGATGACGGCGATGCTCAAGACAGACTTCATCTCAAGAACTCCAATCTGGCGGTGAGATCGCGGCTCTTCAACGTCTTCGTCGCTCACGACTCAACTCGAATGGGCGTGCTGTTGTGACTCGCGGTGCCGGATCGTCGTGTAGACGAGGCCGACCAGCAACACATCCTCTGCCGAAAGTGACTCGTCCGCGAGTACCTGCCAGACCCGCGTGAACCAGCCTGTGAGACCGACGGTCGCGGCGATGGCCCCGCCCTGCCTCAACACATAGTCCGACGTAAACCAACCGGCTCGTTCGAGAACCGCGTCTCCCGACTTGAGGTTCATCTCCCAGCGACGCCCGAAGAACCCCGTCAGCTTCGCCGAACCGAGTTCATTCCCGTCGGCATCCTTCAGCACAAAATGGCTCCTCAACCATGACCGCTTTTCAAACCGTACCCGATGCCCGCTCAGATCAAGGTCCAGCCCCTCGTTGAACCACCGCGCCCGAACGCTCCCCAACGAACGCCCGTTCAACAACAGTTCCACGTTCGAGGTTATCCAACCCGCCGGTCGTCCTTCCAGCAGCATGAGTCTTCTCCCGCCCGTTCAGAACGGCATCGTTCATCAGGTGAGTCTGTTCAATAGCTCGATTGCCCGAGTTCCCCTTCGCCATACTTCACGCCATTCGACGTGAGCAATTTGGCATAGACGTGCAGGTCCATTTGGCTGCTGAGGAACCGGCCTGATCCATCACAGAAGATGACGTTTACGCCGCGCTCGTGGTTGGAACTCGGACGAGGCCGCGTGTCGGTGGCCGCCTTGAGTTCGCTGTTGATCCGCCAGCCAAGCGGCGACACGGTGGAGAGCGTCCCGCCCTCGAACTGCGTGTTCAGCGGCCGCTCGACCGACTCGAAGAACGCCCCCTTCCCGAACGGAACTCGACCGCTGATCGTCTCGACCGGGATGCCGAACGCCAGCCGAGTCGTATCCGTGTCCCACCAGTTTCCGGCCTGAAGGTTCTCAGACAGCATCAGCGTGTTCGTCGTCCCGTCTCCCTCACCGACGTAATCGAGCGACGGTTGAAACACTTTGCTCTTTCGCCAGAACACGCCGGTCGCCGCGGCCACTTCGATGTCAGCCTCTTCACCCACGACATCGTTCCCATCCCAACTCAACTGATCGACTCGATGCCGCCCCTCAGGGTCGCCGTGGTATAGACTCCTCACCATGAACCCGGCATTCACGACGTAACTCAACCCGCCCGGCTTCATGTGAGAATCAGTGTCTTGCGGGCATGTGTAGCCCCTGAAGTACACCCGCTCGGCTCCGCCAATTCTCAGCACCGCATCCGCACCTTTGCCCGACACAACAACGGCATTGCTCCTGATCGCCTTCACCAACTTCGAGCTGTCCATTGCAGGCATGATTTGGATCGGCCAACCGACCGTGAGAGTCCCGGCTGGCGTCTCTGCATCGCCGCGTTTGATGACGTAGTTATCAACCAACCACGGAAGCTCACCATTGTTAGCCGACGCAAAGTTCTGCATCGCAATGCCGACTTGGCGAATGTTGTTCAGGCACTCAAGCCTTTTTGACACCGGTCCTGATGTCCGAACTGCCGGAGCAAAGAACGCCGCCAGCAGCGCCAGGATTCCCAACAGCACAGCCACCTCAACGCGAGTCAGCCCACCGCGCCGCCCACCATCGTCGATCCGATTCTGTGTCATGGCATCACCTCAATTGGAACACGCCGGTCTTTTTGTAGTGCCTGTCTTGTAGTGCCCGTCTTCTGTGGTGCATTCGTTCCGCAAATGCCCAGCCAATCCATCGGCCATTGCTGGGCAGTGTCAACCGAACTCGTCGCCGCAGGCATTCGCGGAGCGAATGCACCACAGAAGACAGTGCCATCAATCCGCCTCCAACACGCTCCGCCAGCGTTGCGGCATGACGGCGAACGCGGTCGAGTAGGTTTCTTCAAGCGGGACCATCACGCAGCCGTTCGGTTCGAGGAACAACGGCATCGGGGGAAGCGGTTGTCCGATAGCGGCTGGCTCGATGAAGGCGCGTGTGAGGAGGTCGCATTCATAAGCCACGAGCGTCAACGGCTGATCGGCGGGCGGCTGGTACGAGTCGTCTTCAATCTGTTCCCAAATGGCGGCGTGAACGCCTTGTGGGTCGCGCGGCCCCGGAGGAAAGGGATCGACGATCAGCAGATGGATGCGCCGCTCCAACAACTCGCACGCCTTGTCGATGAAGGCGCGAAAGGCGTGTTTGTTCGACTTGTTGCCGGGCGAGACAATCTCCAGCATCGCGACGACGCGATCCCCGCTGGAGTGCCGCACGACGACCGTACTCTTCTGACGACGATAGAACGCCACTTCGGTCTCAATAACCGTCCGCGTGCGCGGTCGAGTCTGCAATGCCGTCGCCGTTCCGCCCCCCTGCCCGCCCGCGAAGTCCTCCGCTTCGTCATCCAGTTCGTCGCCTCCGCCCTGAAGCGCCAGCACGTCCGGTCCAAATCCCGCCGCGATTTGTTCGGGCAAGGCGTAGTAATCGGATGGAAGGCGACCATCATTCAACGCGTCGCTGATTGCGGAAATCCAGCGATGATGAAACGCATGGAAAATCCCGGCCTCGACCTGTGTCCAATCGTGCATCGGCATGGCGGCTCCTTTGGAAGGCGGTACGACAGGCGGATTGTACTTGCTCCCGCTGCGGACTCGTCACATTTTCTCAACCCACACGGAGACCTTCGCGTCTCCCACATTCACTTCTTTCGCGTCGCCGGGGGCGACGATGGATGGGGTCAGGCTGTCGGCCAGCGTTTCGCTTTGGATGAGGTTGCTCCATTCGGTGAACATCGCTTGGACTTGTTCGTCGGTGGTGGAGTAGCTGACGCGGATGCGGTTTTCGATTTCTAAGTTGGCGTCTTTGCGGAGTTGTTGGATCTGGCGGATGAAGTCGCGGGCCATCCCTTCTCGCAGGAGGGGCGGCGTGAGCGACGTGGAGATCGCGAGTTGGATGCCTCGATCGTCACCGCTGACCCAGCCAAGGGCTTGTTCAGTGCCGACCTGCACGTCGTCGGGGGCCAGCGTGATCTCGTGGCCGTCGAGCGTGATCGTGACCGATTCGCCGGACCTCAGTGGCGCAAGCAGACCGCCATCGACGGTCGGCAGCTTCGCGCGCAGGACGTTCAGCAGCTTGCCGTACTTCGGGCCGAGCGTCTTGAGATTCGCCTTGTACGTGTACTTCACGATGTCGGCGAGGCTCTCGACAACGGTGAGTTGTTTGACGTTGAGTTCCTCGCGGATGACATCGGCCAACCGCTCGATGGCATCCCGCGCGGCGGGGTCGCTTGAGGAGACTCGCAGTTCGGCCAAAGGCTGCCTCACCCGCTGATCGGCCATGTCGCGCAGCTTGTGGCCCAGCGCGACGACCGCCTGCGCCGTAGCCATTCGCGCGTTGAGATCCGTGTCGAGCAGAGCCGCATCGGCCTCGGGGTAGTCGCAAAGGTGGACGGATTCGGGATTCTCGTAGGGTGTGACAAGGCTTTGCGCCGGCACACCAGTCGGTGACGTTGCCTCCGAAGAAGGGTGTGCCGTCGAAGACTCGTCACACCCTACGATTCGTTCCGCGCCTCGCACCAAATTCTGATACATCCGCTCGCTCAGGAACGGCACCAGCGGCGCGACGAGCTTCGTCAGCGTGACCAGCACCTCGTACAGCGTCTGGTAGGCGGCGAGCTTGTCCGTGTCGCTGGCGTCCTTCGAGCGCCAGAAGCGGCGGCGGTTGCGGCGGATGTACCAGTTCGACAGGTCGTCGATGAAGGCGGCGGCGAGGCGGCAGGCTTCCGGCGTGTTGTAGTCGTCGAGCGCGGAACGCATCCCGTTCGTCAGGGCTTGAAGGTTCGAGAGAATCCAGCGGTCGATCTCGGGACGGTCGGCGGGTTGGATGTAGCCCGCCTCAAGGTAGCCCTGTCGCTCCGCGACAGGAGGCGCGAGTGGTCTAGCGTGACCAACTGTTGTTGCCTCTCCCTGCGATCGCGCTTCGTCTCGCGGAGCGAGACGGCTACCTTGCCGAAGCATCGCGTTCAAGACCGGCGTCGGATCGAACTCGTCGAGCCGCGCGTAGTTCACGAAGAAGGCGTAGCTGTTCCAGAGCGGGATCAGGACCATGCGGCGCGTTTCGTCGGCGGGGGTGCTCGTGACGAGATGCGTCTTCACGCCGTCGATGGTGAGGTCGGTCGGGCCGTTCGGGGTTTGCAGCGTCACCGGTTGATCGGGGTGCCGCGTGCCGAAACGCAGATCGCTGGCCGGGTTCTGCTGGAGGTACATCCAACGAATCGTATCGACCCCGAGTTGCTCGGCCGCTTCCTCGAACCAGATCGCCGTGCCGTCGGTCTTGTGCATCGGCTTGCCCGCTTCGTTCGTGACGAGGCGATGGCCGAGCAGCGTCTTGAACGGCTTTTTTTCTTCGGGGTCAGGCTCGTCTGACCTCATCATCGTGGCCATCGACAGCAGAGAATAGAACCAGTTGCGGAACTGGCCGGGGAAGCATTCGGTGACGAGATCGGCGGGGAACCACTTGCGCCAGTAATCGGGGTGCGTGTTGAAGCCCAGCGTGCTGAACGGCACGATCCCCGCGTCGAGCCACGGGTTGCCGACATCCTGCACGCGCGTCATCAGGTTGCCGGTCTTCGGACTGCGAATCTTGACCTTGTCGATCCACGGCTTGTGCGGAGTATGTCCCTCGAACTCGTCCCAGCCTGCGCCGCCGTCGAGTGCTCGTTGTTTGAGTTCGGCCAGCGAACCGATCACTTCAAACTTGGCGGGATCGGTCCATGGAATGTCTTCCGATTCATCGACCCAGATCGGCAGGGCGAGGCCCCAGTAGCGCTTCTTCGAGATCATCCAGTCGCGCATGTTGGTCAACCATTCTCGCTCCCGCTCGCCCCCCTGAATGCTCTCGGGGAGCCAGCGGATCGCGTCGGTGACGCCCATGATCTCTTCCCGCCAGTCCATGTTGATGAACCATTCATCGACGAGACGAAACACCAGCTCATCGCCCGTCCGCCAGCAGTGCGGATAGATGTGCGGATACTGCTCGACATTCAGGAGCAGTCCCTTCTCCTTGAGCTTCGCAAACACGAGGTCCGCCGTGGCCGGGTCAGTCGCCGACCGACCTGTGAACTCGCCAAACCCTTCGAGGAAGCAGCCGTCTTCGCCCAGCGGCGCAATTCCCACGAGGCCCGCTTGCGCACCAAGCACATGGTCCACGTCACCGCATCCCGGCGCGATGTGAACGATGCCGGTCCCCTCTCCGGCGACAACGTTCGCGCTGCCTTTGAAGTCGCGTCCGCCGTCGATCACGCGGTGACAAGCGACGCCCGTCTTGTCGGCCACACGTTCTTCAAACGGCAAGCCGCCGGGAGTTGATTGTGCGGCAAGGTCATCGAATGGCCCGGCGTATTCCCAGCCGATCAGATCGGCCCCTTTGAGCGTTTCCTCGACGTCGAAGCCGCCGTTCTCTTTGAAGATTTGCGAGAGCGTCTTCAGCTTGGGGACCGACTTCGGCCACGCCCATTCTTCACGACCGAAGCCATCCTTGAACTCGGTCGCCAACCGCTGGAAGTCGAGGTTGTCCTTCGCGAAGTAGTAGACCGCCCCGTCGCGCTTCGCCTTCAGTTTCACATAGTCCAGGTCCGGGTTGACCGCTGCCGCGACGTTGCTGGTCAGCGTCCAAGGGGTGGTCGTCCAGATGAGAAGAAATTCGTTGTTGCGGTTCTTGAGTGGGAACCGCACGAACGCCGAGCGATGCACCGTCAGCTTGCGGCCGTCAGCGACTTCCATTTGCGAATACGCACTACCGCCGCGACCACTCCAAGGCATCACGTCGTAGCCGCGATAGACCTTGCCCCGCTCGAAGCACTTCTTCAGGAATGTCCAGATCGTTTCGTTGTTCTTGGTCGAGAACGTGAAGTAGCTGCCGCCCCAGTCGGGGTTGCCGAGCCGCGCGACGATCGCTTCCGCCTTGTCGCGCAAAACGTCGTTCGGGCGTTTTGGCGGCGTGAACGAAACGGTCTCGTCGGTGCCGATGGCGGCGGCCAGCTTACGGAGCTGCGCGGGATCGTCCCACTCCATCCAATAGCCGAGCCGGATCGACTGCTCGGTCTGGATGGCGGCGTACTTCAAGACTCGCTTCTTGCACTCGTGAGCAAACTTGTCGATGCCGTAGGCCTCGACCTGCGACTTCGCGCCGAGACCGAGTTGCTTTTCGACCTCGACCTCAACCCACAGACCCTGACAGTCGAAGCCGTTCTGGTAGCGCAGGTCATGCCCCGTCATCGCGCGGTAGCGTTGAAAGGCGTCCTTGTACGTGCGGCCCCAGGCGTGGTGGACTCCCATCGGGTTGTTGGCCGTGATGGGACCGTCGAGGAAACTCCACGTCTTACGCCCGGCGATCTGCTCTTGCAGGCGGGTGAAGATGGAACGCTCGGTCCAGAACTTAAGGACTTCGTGCTCGCCCTTGATGAACTCGGCGTCGGCAACTTTCTGAAACATCGGCACACAATCTTGGAAGGGCGGGTGAGTAATAATAAAGTGGCTCGTTCACCACACGGATTCAGTGGAAGCATGCCTGACAACGCAGGCATGTTCTTAAAGGCGGCGATCAGGCGACAGCTAGAAATCTCAGTCGGAGAGGTGCCGCGTTTCAAAGAGGTTCGGCATTCTAAGAACGCTCTTCGATGTTGGGAATGAAGCGTGCTGGAAGGCGTCGGCGTGGATTTCAAGTGGGTGCGACTCGCACGCGCGCTTGGTTTCACTGACGGCATCGGGATCAGGCCGCGACAGGCAGCACCGTTGTCAGTTCAAAGCTTCGCGACTTGACGCCGCAAGAGATCGCTAGATACTGCCCGTCGTCTTATGCCATCGACGCAGAACTTGGCGTTGGATTGCCGCAGTTTGCTCCGCAGTTTTGTTCAAGTGTTCGATTCATCAGGTAATTTCAGTGAGAGGGTTTGTGATGCAAAACAGTGTGCTTGAGAGTCGAAAGATTCGGTGGGCGTGTGGGGTGGCTGTGCTGCTGCCGATTTCCTTCGCAACGGGGTGTGGCAAGGTGCCGACGTGGAATGAGTTGACTCAGCAGCAGGCTCCACAACAGGCTCCCGTTGTCGTGCCTTCTGCTCCAGTTCAGCCAACAGTGGCTCCGACTCCGCCTCCCAAGCCGAACGCGGCGGTGGTGTTGGCGACTTTCCGTTCGCTGAAGCCGTATGAAATCTCCGACGCGACATTGTCTGAGCTTGGGACACTCACTGAGGGGTTGGAGGCGGTCACAGAGATTGATGCCAGTGGCAGCAATGTTACGGGTGCGGGCTTGGCAAGTTTGAGCAAGCTGCCAGCTCTCAGCTCTTTGAATCTCAGCGCCACGAAGATCGCCGATGAGAACATGCAACAACTGGCCCAGTTGCCGATGTTGGCGTCGCTCACACTGAACGGTACGTCGATTTCGGATAGCGGCCTTTCGATACTCAACGGTTGCCCCAACCTCAAAAAACTGGAGATCGTCGGTTGCAAGTTGACTCCCAACGGGTTTGCTGCGATTGGCAAGATGCCGGTACTCGAAGAGCTTAACTTTGAAGTCACGCCTGGCCTGAATGACATCACGCTGGATCTCATCTGCGAAGCACGTACGCTTCGACGGCTGAACTTCCGCGATTGTGGTGGCATTACCGATTCCGGTATGGCCGCACTCGCCAAGCTGGAGGTTTTGGAGGAACTGAATATCAACCGCAGTGGAGTGACGAGCGAAGGCTTCTTGGCGGTTACGAAGGGGGGGGGGTTGAAAAACATGAAGTTGCTCGGAGTCTCCGTGACGCCGATGACCGACAAGGGAGCCAAAGCGATCAACACCATGAAGTCGCTCGAACACATCGACCTGCAAATGGTGCAGGGGATCAACGATGTCGGCTTCACTTCGATTGTGACGGGCATGAAGAACCTGAAGCACATCAACATCAACGACTGCTCGAGTATTACGGGACCAAAGGCATTTAGCGCCCTGAAAGCCTGTGATGAGTTGGAGGTGTTGCACGCGTCACGAACCGGCATCAACGACGTGTCGCTGGGACAACTGGCGGGACACAAGAAGCTGAGAAAGTTGGATGTTTTCGGCTCCAAATGCACACTGACCGGAGTTATGAAATTGAGAACGCTACTTCCCGAGTGCGAAATTCATTTCTAAGAACCTGTTCCTAAACTTCGACCATCACGCGACGAGCATCCCCGCTTTGAACCTCCGGGAAAATGCTGGGCGAGAACTTCTAGTGCGTGCGCGAAGCTTCAGCCCTGAATCCGGATGCGAATTACACGGGAGGCGTTCCAGCGGCCACAGACTTTCACAGCCTTTAGAAACACACACGGCCTTCCTCGCGAGTTTTCTCACGCGGAAGGCCGCTCTCTTTTCGATACCGCTGCCACTTCGCAACTAGGCTGCGTTCAGTCTTCGATCGGCTGACGCTTTGTCATGAGTGACACGATGACCAATGTCAGGAAACCCAGCGGGATGGTTACCAAGCCCGGTTGGCTGAACGGTACCCATGATAGTTCCGCCGCTTGAGCGGCCGTGTATTTGTAGACCTTCTCGAACGAATCGGCACTCAGCAAAATCCAACTGAGCGAGCTGATCATCCCGACGAAGATCGCCGCCGTAATCCCCTGCTTCGTCGTCCTCTTCCAGAAGAGCAGCATTACCAGCGAAGGGAGATTGGCCGACGCGGCCACGCTGAACGCCCAGCCCACGAGGAAGGTGGCGTTCATGCCTTTGAACAGGATGCCGAGCAGGATCGCGATGATCCCCACGATCACGGCCGCGATCTTGCCGACGCGCACTTTGCCGTGATCGGTCATCTCAATCCGCAGCACGCTCGTCATGAGATCGTGAACGACCGCACCGCTGGCCGCGACGATCAAGCCGCTCACGGTGCCGAGGACCGTTGTGAAGGCAATCGCCGAGATGATCGCGAACAACAGTTCCCCGAAGCTCTTCGCGAGGAGTGGAGCCGACATGTTGTTGTCGGTCAGATCGAGCGTGCCGCTCGTCATGGCACCGAGTCCGAGGAACAGCGTCAGGACATAGAAGAAGCCGATCGTCGCGATGCCGACCACCGTGGAGAGCCGCGCCGCCGCTTGGTCCTTCACCGTGTAATAGCGAACCAAAATGTGAGGCAATGACGCCGTCCCGCCGAATAGCGCGAGCATCAACGAGATGAAGTCCAGCCGCGCCATGAGCGAGTTCGTCTGCAAGCCTTTGAACGTCGGGCTGTTGCCGGGACGGAGCAGTTTCTCGCCGGGAGTAATTTGCGGCGTGTAAGTCACCAGTTCACCTTCGTCCGTTTTCTTCGTCTCTTTCTTCCATGTGACGACATCGCTGCGCTGCAACGTGGCGAGATAGCCTGCCGGGCTGAGCGGCCCTGTGGCTTTCAGGCCATCCGGTAGCCGACTGATGTGACCGACCGGCCGCAGATCGGCCTCGCCCGCTTTGTGTCCGTGTGGCTTCCCGTTGACGATCTTCGTCCCGTCGAGCTTCGTGAGAATCGTTTGCGGCTGCATCGACTCGAGGCGATCGTCCACCGTCAGCCCACGCGTGAGAATCATTCCCGTCAGGATGCTGCTGAACAACACGAGCAATGAGCCTTTGATGAACTGCACATAAGTGGTACTCACCATCCCCGCCGTCGCCACGATCAGCACGACGACCACGCCGACCATGACGACGCCGACTTCATGCGAGTACCCCAGCAGCGGCTTGATGAGCGATCCGGCTCCCACCATCTGCGGGATCAAGTAGAAGATGCTCACGACCAGCGTGCTGATTCCCGCCGACAGCGTGATGCCGCGCGATTGAAACTTGCTGTTGAGCGCATCGGCGAACGTGTATTTGCCGAGCCGTTTGAGCGGCTCGGCAACGACGAACAACGCCACAACCCAACCCGCCAGATAGCCAATCGAATACAAAAAGCCGTCGTAACCATAGAACGCGACCAGTCCACAAATCCCGAGGAACGACGCCGCCGACAGATAGTCGCCCGCGAAGGCCACGCCGTTCACGAACCAGTGAATTTGACCTCCCGCCGCGAAGTATCCCGCCGCCGATTTGGTCTTCGCCGCGAAGTAAAAACTCAAACCGAGCGTGAACGCCACGAAGATGGCAAACACGACAACCGACATCGTGGACGGTGAGTGAATCATGGAGGGGCTTTTAGCGGTGAGCTTGAAAAAGTACAGAACCGTAGGGCGGGCTGTGCCCACCGCAATCACTGGCAGAAGGTGGGCACGGCCCGCCCTACTTGCTGGCAGCTAAAAGCGAATCGCTTGAAGCTTTTCCCCGGCACAGCCATGTGTAGATCAAAGCCAGCACCATCGCGATTGCGATCAAGGCGAAGCCGTAGGTGATGGCCAAGTTCACCCCGAACAAGGCGTCGCGCGCCATGACTTCGGGCCAGAACGCGCTGATGACGACGAAGCCGCCGTAGATCAGCAGATAGAGGACGAACAGCACCATGCCGTACCGAGCATTCCGGGCGGCGAGGACCATGTCCTCCTGCTCCTTCGGAAATGAAGCACCGTGATCGAGGCCAGCCATGAGTGTTCCTTGGGAGAAGTTCTGAGATAACGGTGTGTCGTTATTGATTTTTGTCGCGGAACCGAATCTCAACGGACTTGAGCAAGTTCTTCTTCAACAGATTTGATGAACGGGTCGGTAAAGCGTTCGCGCCACGACGGTTCCAATTCACGAGCGACCCGCAACGACTTCAATGCGTCGTCGAAGTGGTCGAGTCGGTAATGGGCCACGCCTCTGTACCAATGCACGTAGACATCCTTCGGGTGGTCTCGCTCCCGCTCCTCAACAAGCTTCAAGGTCTCGCCCTCCTTCCCGGCATCCAAGAGCGACTGAGCCTTGGCCATGAACAGTGCGTCATCCTCCGCAACGATCGAATCGAAGTTCCATGCCAGAAAAACGGTCGATCCCGCGATGACGATGAAGCAGAACGCGATCAGTGCCATCAACCACTTGATCCACTTCAACTGCCGCAGGACTTGTTCAGAGGTATCCATCGCTTTTGTCCCTGTCAGTCGTGCGGCAGAGCCGTCTGAATATGGGCGGCACAGATACCAAGCCCTTCGGTGAGTCGCAACCAAGTCGCGCGAGTGGACGCGCCGCGCGATGGCCGACAGAATGCCGCCGCTCAAATTCGAGCGTTTGAGTTCTCGCCCCGAGCGGTTTGTTTCTGGTTCCTTGTTTCTCGGAACTTTCCCCCGTGTCTCAGCCCGGTTCGATCCTCTTCACGCAGTTGCAGTCGATGCTTGATGAAGCACGGGGAGTGGCACGTCGCGCGAAGCAGAGCCTCGATCTGCTCGACGGTCAGATGGATGAGCTTGTTGGACGGAAGGGAGCCGCCCTGCTCGAACTCGCCCGGCATTACTTACCCGAGATGAGTCGTCCGGCCATCGAAGCGACATTCGTTGAAATGCGGTCGAGTCTGCTCGAAGTCTTGGGCCGCAAGGAGCGGACTCATGCGGAACTAACGGCGCGGCGCGAACGCTTCATTGAAGCCGCGAGCAAGCTCGAACAGCAGCTTGTCGAAGTGACCGCCCAACTCAACGAACAAGTCCGGCAGCGTGAGGTACTCGAAGCGACCGTCGCCGGACAACTCCAGCAGGATGCTCAGTTCCCGCGACTCACGCGCGAGGCGGCTCTGGCCGAAGAGGCATTGCAGAAGAACGAAGCCCGCGTGCGTGAACTGCAACAGAGTGCCCGCGAAAAGCTGCCGCCCTATCAACGCAGTTCTCTGTTTCAATACCTGCTGCGACGGAAGTACGGCACCGCGCCGGAGTCGGCTCGCGGTTGGACGCGACGCTGGGATAAGTGGGTCGCCGATCTCATCGACTTCCCGCGTGCGAAACAAGGCTATGCGTTCCTCACCACGATGCCGGGTTTGATGGCGACGGAAGTCGCGCGGCGTCAGACCGAATTCAAGCTCCTCATGCAGCAGGTCGAAGCGATTGAGGACCGGTACGCCGACGCGGCCGGACTGACCGTCGTTCGTGAGGTCGGTCAAAAGTTGGGAGTACGCCGCGACGAATGCCTCGCCACGCGCGAGACTAATCGGCGGCAGCAGCTTCAGATTGAGGACGAACTGCGGCAGCTCGATCAGGCGCAGGGCCGCTTCTACACCGAGGCGATTCAAAAGTTCGAGCAATTCCTCGGACAGACCGAAACGGGCGTGTTGCAGACGCGGGCGCAGCGCACTCCCGATCCGCGCGACGATGAGATCGTCGGCCGCATCGCCGAGTTGAACCGCCAGATGGGGCAACTCAAGCCGCGCCTCGCGCAGGGGGCGCTCGACTGCAAGTTGGCGGACGATCTCGCGCAGGGTGCCGAACTGGTCGTGAGCCGATTCCGCCAGAACAACTTCGATTCGGATCGCTCGTTGTTTTCGGAGTCTCTCAACGTGACGGCCGAGCTGGCGCGATACCACGACGGGTTGCTCAAGCCGGAAGAACTCTGGCAAACGATCCGTCGCCAGCAGCAGTTCGAGCCGACTCAAGCCGAGGTCCTCGCCACCGGTGCGGCTCACACGATGGCTCGCGTGTTGAGCGACCCGACGATGTCGCGCGTGCTGGTCCACGCGATGGGCCACGTTGCAGGAGCGGCTCTCAGCGCGCTGGCCCAAAGCAGCGTCGAACGCCGCGCCCCCGCACGCCATCAGCACGAAGTCGAGCAAGGCCGACCGCCCACCGGCGGCGGCTTCACGTCTGGAGAGGGTTTCTGAGTGGTAGAAGTGGAACGAATCACTCGTACTCGTTTGGCAGGCGGTTAGTTCGACTGTCTGAGTTCGCCAAAAGTAGGTTGGGCTGTGCCCACCAATTCGCAACCGCTGGTGGTGGGCACAGCCCAACCTACTGAAAGTCATTCAGTCGAAGTCGGAGCGTGGGCAACGCAAGCTCATCGCTTCGAGCTGGCGAGAAAGTTCGCCAGCACCATTGGTAGCAGCACGGCGGCTGCGTCTGTCATGCGGCCGAGGGGCGGGCAGACGAGGATCACGAGCAGCAACTGCAATCCGGCGTAAAGCACCGCGACTAAGAACAGGATGCCCCCCTGCTCTGCTGAGTTCGCGACTGCGGCTTGGTTCTTGGTTCTTGGTTCTTGGTCCGCTGATGGCGTGCGGCGACCGAACAGCGTCGCGCCAAGCTGCAACAGAACGCACGCAGCGGTCAGCAGCAGGTAGGCCGGGTTCCTCACGAAGTCGGAGACAACCACGCGCGCGGCCTGTCGCGTCGATTTCACCAGCCAGATGGCGTAGAGCTTCGGCCGCGCCCGAACGATGGCCGAAGCAAGCTGCCGAAGTTCGGTATTCGTTCGCCGGGTGTCATCGCCAAACAGATCGCGCGCGGCGGGATGGAAGACCTGCCAGATCGTGGTGTCGTACCGAGCTTCCATCTCCGAATAGTTCGTCAGATCGCCCGAGACCGGCGTTGATGAAGTGATTCGCTGGCGATACTCCAACGCGCGCTGTGCCAGCGGGCGCGATGCCTCGGGAAGATTGGAGAGCAGACTCGCGTCGAGCCATTGTCCCGAGATGCCGATCAGATTGAAGCCGCCAAACGCGACCAAGCCAAACTTACCGACGACGCACCATCTCAACGTGCAGTACGCGAGGAGCGGTGTCACGCTCACGGCGAGCAATTCAACAGCAGCGCGACAAGTATTTCGTCCAACGCCCGACTTCCAGAGGTCCAACAATTTTCGGAAGCCTGATCCGCCGCGATCTGGCAGGTTCAAACTGTTACGTTCAGTCAACCAACTCAAAAACGTTCCCGTGAGCGGTACGAAGATGATCAAAAACAGATAAGCCGGTCGCACGAGACATGTCGCAAACAAAATCAATCCGATGGCGAGCAGGTTGAGCCAACGACTGTTCGCCGTTGTCGCGCTCGGTGCTGTTTGTCGTTCCACCAGCAGACCCGTCACGGCGATGCCACCGGCGGCGGCAAGCGTGTCCGTCGCCAGGATTTCGACATAACCGAGCAGGATGTTCGAGTAGAGCAGTGAGCTACTGATGGCCATTCGCTGCCAAGAACTCGGGCAGACATGACGCAGCCCGCGATGGACGAGCCCGACCGCGATGCCGTACGCGATGAAGTGGATCAGCGGCGCTGCGGAGTAGTCCGGAGTGATTTGCGCGATGAGACTCAAGAACAGCGGGTAGCCCGGCGTGCGGAGATGTCCGAGTGCGGCGGACCATGACGAGAATGGAAACTCGACATAGCTCACGGTGTCCGGCACGGCGACGGGCGACAGTTTTCCAGCGGCCCACAAACCGCAGGCCACGGCAATCATTTGAGCGACCAGCACGAATGCCGCCGGTGAGATTCGTGGAGTCAGTGAAACGATTCGACGCATGAAAGGCAGCCCTCTAAGAAACAACCGGCGCAGCGTAGTGGATGGTCGCGTGGCTCGCGAGCGACTTCAGGCCAGTCCGCTTTGCGTCAACAGCCTCACCCGCGCGTTGACATTGCGATCCCAGCAGCATGAAATCCAATCGTTGTTCCCAACTCGCTTCCAGCTTTTCAACTCTCTGACAGGCTTCATTTCATGAACTGCCGCATGCCGGTGTTTTTGCTCTTACTGGCCATCACCACCGTCTTGCAGGCCGATGAAAAATTGAAGGGGATCGCGTGTCGATCGGTCCACCTCGGCTATCAGGCTCCCGTCGGCGTCGCCTTCTACAACGAAGTGTCCGTCGAGCAATCGGCCGAGGGGACGTACTTCATGGTCTGCGGCTGGGACAAGGGCTACTTCGGCATGCAGGAGTTGGCGAACGGCAAGAAGCTCGTGCTGTTTTCGGTCTGGGATCCGGGCGAGCAGAACGATCCGAACACGGTGAAGGATGACGTGCGCGTGAAGACGCTCCACAAAGATGAGCAGGTGCGCATGGGACGCTTCGGCAACGAAGGAACCGGTGGGCAATCGTTCTTCGATTACGACTGGAAGATCGGTGAGACCTACCGCTTCCTTGTCACCGCCAAAGCGGCCGACAAACGGACCGAATATGCCGGCCATTTCTTCGTGCCCGAGAAGATGGAATGGATGCACCTCGTGACCTTCTCGACTCCAACCGGCGGCACGTTGATGAAGGGCTACTACTCGTTCGTCGAGGACTTTCGCCGCAACAAGGTTTCAACCACGAAGCCCCGCCGCGCCCACTTCGGCAACGGCTGGATCGATCCCGTCGATGGCGAGTGGCAACCGCTCACCAAAGCCCGGTTCACCGCCGATGCCAACCCCGTCACCAACATCGATGCGGGTATCGACACGAACCGCTTCTTTCTCGCGACGGGAGGCGACATCGAAAACAAGACTGTCCCACTCCGAACACAGATGGAACTTGAGGCGACCTTTCAGCCAAAGCTTCCGGATGGGTTGCCAGTCAAGTAGCCGTCATCGCTCCGCATGACGAGCCTGTTGGAATCAGACTTAGAACGTGGCTTGTGAGCGGCACGGCGCTAGCCGCCGGTGTTTGTTTTACCGGCGGCTAGCGCCGTGCCGCTCACTGAACTAACCCCAAAACTTAGGGTTGACGATGCACTACATTGTTCATCGCGGCTCATTCCACCAGAGGGTGGCTGCGCTTTGATCCGCTGAACCACGATCTCGAAACGAACCCGTGACGATGTCGAGATCACCGTCACCGTCGAAGTCCGCCAGTTCGAGCGTCGCGTGAACGCAGTTCGCCGTTTCGATCGAATGCCGAACGAATTTTCCAGGTTCACGTTGCTCCAGCCAGATCAGTGAGTCGAGTTTGAGGTTGGCCGCATCCTCATGGTTGGCAATTGGCAGCAGTGCCCCCGCCACGATGTCTTGGTCGCCGTCTCCATCCAGATCACCGGCCAACGCACGATGCACGCCCGGCATGGAGGTGAGTCGATGTGGCACAAAAGGAAATCCTCCCGTGTTTTCCAGCCATTGAATGCCGTGATACGGCTTGATCAGCTTGCTGTCGAAGGTGTCTCCATTGGCATACAGCACGTCTTGGTCGCCGTCACCATCCAGATCGATGAGTTGAATGCCGCTGGAACCGAACGAGGGATCGTTGGCCGCATGCACGAGGCGTTTCTCGAACCTGCCATCACCTCGATTGAGAAAGGCTTCAATGACTTCAAACTCCTGACTGATGAGCGTGACAACATCGGGGCGCCCATCGTGGTTCAGATCCGTGACAGGCACATGAATCGCGCCGGATCGCCGGTCGAGAACTTGCAGTTCAAATTTGGGAGTCGTCGCATCTCCGTCGTTGCGCAGCCAGAGCACTCGCCCCGTCTTGTGCCAGCCAAACTCAGCCACCGCGAGATCCGTGTCGCCATCTCCATCGAAGTCGGCGGGTTGCACATCGGCCACACGCCCCAACCCTTCGATGAGCGCAGTCCCTTGCGGCGTCGATGGCGACGCGCCGACATCCGGCAACCACACGACACGACCTCGATCGTGATCCGCTGGACTGAAGCTGCCCAAATCGGCGACCACCAGATCCGGCTCACCGTTCCCATTCAGATCAACAAAACGAGCCACGGCAGGATTTCGCAGGAGCGCCATTTTTTGTGGTGATCGGTTCGTCGCCTGCGGATGCCAGCGCCAGACGGCCCCTCCCGCCATGTCACTCAGCAGGAGGCTGTTTGAGGAGTTCTCACTGCCCGGCCAGTGTGTGACAAACGAAACCGCCGCAGGCTTTGAAATCCCCTCCAACTTTTGAAGGACGATCTGGCTTGGGCGAAATCGCAGCGGACTCACGCCTGTCTCAGAGTCGGAACTCGGAGCCACGAGCGACTTCGGCGCTCGCGTGCGAAAGTACTCAACCACGGCTTGAGCAGGAGGTGGGCTGAGGTCTTTCCTGGCCGACTGGTGGTAAAAGTCAAATCCTCGCTTGACCTCGTCATACCAAGCCGACTGTGGAAAACTCGTCGGCTTCGGCATGGCATGACAATCACCGCAGAAGGCGACGATTTGTTGTTCGGTCACGTTCGTCGGCTGAGTTGCGCTCGTCGTATTGATCGCGGGGGGGGCGACAACGGTCGGCTGGCACGATGTAACCGCCATCGAAATGGCACAAACAAATAACACCTTCGTGACGGTGCCACGTCTTGGCTGTCTTGAATCGACTGCGTCCATAAAACAATCCATTAGCCACACCAAATGTTTTTGAGAGATGACGGAAAATTGAATCGAATGCGGAAATAGAGCTGCACTTTTTGACGGTCGAGGATTCTACACAGCAAGTCTGAGCAGTCGTCGGAGGAGGGCGCGGATTTTCTTGGTGAGCGTGGCGTTGGGGGAGGTGTGCGAAAATCGTGGTCGGTACAGTGGAAGAATTGCGGATCGGCTGTCTCCTTCAGGAGGACGCCCCGGATCACACCGCTGAACGTGGCGTGCATGGCGAGATTGAGGGCGGGCAATCTGGTCCGTCAAACTTGCCGCGAGATGTTTGCCACCCGCACGTGTTACGGCGACGCCTTCGGTGTATGTCCACGCCATTCGGTCAAGCGCCGGCGAATCTCGGGCAGCATGCCCGGATTGCGAATCAGGGCGACCTTCAGCATCTTGTTTGCGGTCTTTTCGGCATCCTCGAATCGTTCCAACTCGGCATAGGTTTCGGCGAGTGCGAGCAAAACATCAAGATTCTCTTCACGCGAGAGTTCAGCGGCTCGTAGGGCGAATGGCAGTGCTTCATCCGGCTGGCCTTGGACACGCAACGCGCGGTTCAGACCGAGGTTGCCCTCGATGTGATTGGGGTCGATGACCAGCAACTTCCGAAAGCGGGCGATGACATTGGGCCAGCGTTCGAGTTTCACCAGCGCCAGTCCTGTGTGATAGTTGATCTTCGCGTCGTAAGGCTCGATTTCCTCAGCGCGCCGATAGGCCTCAAGTGCCTCTTCAGGCTTGCCCCCTAGATAGGCCTGCCAGCCGAGCATCGACTCACCGTACTGGTCGTCCGGGTCGTGTTTTGCCACCGCCTGCCAATGTTCTGCGGCCAGTTCGCTCAGCCCCTTGATGGCGTACAACGTTCCTAGGCTGCCGTGAGCTTTGGCATGATTGGGCTTCACCGCCAGAATCCGTTTCACAACATCGAGGGCCTCGTCAAAACGACCTTCCTGAATCTGGTGCAGCGCCTTCGTCATGTCAGCATCGAGCGCCGTTTGAATCGCTTCGACTTCGCTCAACTTCTCTTGCGTGGCTGAATTGGACTCCAGTCGCAGGGCTTGCCGGTAGGCTTCGATGGCCGCCAGGAAGCGATACTCACGACGACACCGTTCCGCCTGATTGAGCCAGTGTTCGGACAGTGAGTTTGAAAGTTGTGAGACCAACCCCAGGCTGTGTGCATCCGACTGTGTCTGATACCACGCCAGCAGAACCTCATCGCGTGCGACGGGGTGGACCGCGATCCGATGCTCCCATTTCGCAACAGGCGCGTAGTAAGGGATTTTTGCGGTGTCGAAACTGACCTGAATCTTGTTTCCCTTGGGCATGTGGCAGCCAACACAGTTGTCTTGCACGGCGGCAGGCAACTGGTTGCGCTCTCGGCAATCGGCAGTCCGATGACACTCCCTGCACGCGCTGCTTCCCGTCCCTCGATCCTGAACGGCTCTCGCTTTGTGTGGGTTGTGACAGGTAATGCATGTCAGCGTCTCACTCTTCTGGAAGCACTTGCTTTCACGCAGGTATGTCACCTGGTTGGCCACATGATCCTCTTCCGGATTCTTGGTCGCCAGTGTCTTGTAGTGAGCTTCCAATGGTTGGCCCGGTCGATAGTTGAATGCCGGGCCACGGTGTTTGAGAGCATTGCTGTGGCACTGCGCGCACAAATCCATCTGAAGTTCGCGAGAGAGGCGTTTCGGGTGGACTACGGCCTGACCGGAGCGAGCCTCGGGGTGCGTTTGGTGAAATGCCACATGATCGCGCCCAGGCCCATGGCACACTTCACAGGTGACTCCCAAGATCATCGTTTCTCGTTTGTACTGGTTGCGGGTACCAGGTGTGTGGTCCATCCAAGTGTTGTGGCACTCCATGCACCGAGGTGTCGTGCCTCGCGAAAAATCCCCGCTGCCATCTCGATCAAAGCCCGCCGTCCCCCATTCTCCCAGCGGATGAAGCCACGACATGGGCAGCTCGGAAAGTCGATCCTCCTGCCAGGTGAAATAGACCTCGTCCGTCTCGGCTCCGGCTCCATAAACCAGACCGATCGGTGATGAGATTTTCTGTTCTCCCGCCGGGGTCGTGCGAATGGCCGTCTGTAGGAATTCGCCTTTGACCTGTGTCATCTCAAACCGCACCGACCCACCCCGCGGATGGAATACCCCTTTTTCCGGAGCGAACCCCACCGGCATGGAATTGACTTCGGGCAGGGTGCAGGCCAGAAAGTGTCGAGTGGCGCGGAATTCGGTGACGCGATCAGTGTGGCAGGCGGCACACGCCTGTGGTCCCAGATAACCGTGAGAATTGACCTCTGATCGAATGGGATTGGAGGTCGATGTGACCGCAGCCAACGGTTCCCCGTGTGGCCAACAGCGGTAAATGGTCACACTACCGATAGCAACTACGGTGAGTCCCGCCAAACTTCCAAGCACCCACCATCGCATGGGCGACGAAAAGCAGGATGACACTTCGCTTGGCTTCATTTTGCAAATCTCCGTCCGCCATCGCGCCATACTCAATTAGATGGATAATGCCGCTGTCGGGTTCATCGCCCTGCTGATCTCCGGTAGGATACCCTACGAAACGGAATCAACACTGCTTGTCGAGGCCTGAGAGATTCTTGCCGCAGCGTGGCTTGTTATCCGACGAATGGTCGTCATGAACTTGTCACCGCCATCGTAGCGAACAAGACCTGTCAATTGTTTCTCGCCGCCGTTGCTGCCCGTCATCAGGATCCAGAACATTTTCATTGTGAATTGGCCATGGCACAAACCTCAGACCAAGACTCGCTCCAGAAGCATTCAGTCGGTAACACTGCTAAAAATGCAGCGAACAACTGGAAGCGGCGCAGAAAATGGTTGGTCATCACTCTGTTGTGTCTCGTCGTATTGGCGTGGCAACTGTGGCCGACAATACCCAATTGGAGGGCGAGTTTAGCACTTCACAATCGCGATACCGCCGCCGCGAGATTCTGGTTGGATGCCGCCGAAGTGGGGGTGAGCAATCATCCCGAAACGGCATTTCTGAGAGCTCGCTGGAAACGCCGCCTCGGTGATCTGGCAGGTGTGCGGTTCTATCTTGAAAAGGCGATCAAGTGCGGAGCTGCAAAACAACGGCTGGAACGTGAACAGTGGATGACCCTGGCCCAGTCGGGTCAGATGAGGGAAGCTGAACCTCATTTTGCAGAGTTGGTTGCCAATTCTGGCAATGATGTCCACGAGATTTGTGAGGCGTACACTGCCGGGTATGTTCGCTTGCATCGGTATGGGGAAGCGATCAAGGTTCTCGACGCTTGGTTGGCGGATTATCCGAAGAGTTCTTATGCCCTCTTGCTGCGCGGTCGCGTACTACGTCACCTGGATCGCGCTCACGAAGCCGAGACCGACTTGCGACGCGCGGTGACGCTCTCGCCGAATCTGATTGACGCGCAATTTGAGTTGGCAGAATTGCTTAGAGAATCGAAACACCCGGATGAAGCGATCCAACACTACGACAAGTGTCTGAGTGATGTTCAGTTGGCTGATCGAGCCAAGATTGGGCGCGGCATCTCGCTGAAAATGATCGGTCAAATCGACGAGGCACGGGCACAATTGCGTCAGGTTGCTCAAGACAGTTCGGATCAGGCGGAAGCCGCTTACGAACTCGGTCACCTCGAACTGGACGCCGAAGATTTGAAGTCGGCCATCGAGCATCTACAGCGCGCCAACAAATTGAACCCAGCAAACATCAACTCACGATACGCCCTCTTACAAGCGTTCCAGAGAAGTGGTCGGCAAGAGGAAGCTGCAATCGAAAAGGTGTTTGTAGAAGAAGCGTTGGTTCTTTCGGAAAGGATCCAACGACTTCGAGATGCAGTACACACCAATCCCGTCGATGCCGAGATTCGGTTTGAACTTGGAGAATTGCTGTTCCAACAAGGCCGGGAGATTGAAGGCGTCAGTTGGTTGCAAAGCGTGCTTCAGATCACTCCCGGACATGCGGGTGCTCGGCGATTACTGGAGCATCACAACTCGTCGAAAACGCCATCAGTGAGTCCAATGTCGCAATAACTTCAACCGAGCCAACACCACCGCTAAGGGGCAGGGCATCTACTACGTCCAAGAGTTCGCTAGGACTTCACTGTACTCATCTTTCTGCCGCTCTCTTTCTGTCTCCCACTTCGGTCTTGCAGTAAGAAGGAGACAGAAAGATTGCAGAGCGTAGAGTTGGTGCCAGACGAGCCAGTGTGCCGATCCTGCAAATCACCGTGTTGTTCTTAAAAAGGTGACGCGCACCCGACAGCCACTCTCGGATGTAGTAAAGGCATCGCCTCTTACGCGGAACCAGACGACAACCAACTCAACAGTGACAGGAACAACGCTGGCATGACAATCGGGACGCAATTGAGTTTGCGTCAATCCGTAAGCTCGAACTTGAACTCGTTCTTCGCTCCCGCTTCAACCTTAGCCTTCAACGGCGATTCCTTACTTGTAGCGTACTTCGCTGGCAGTTCGTTCTTAGCTTCCGAGCCGGGGATCGCACGATTTGGACTGCCTCCAGGCCCCCCCGACATGCTCTTCATGTAGTCTTCAGACTTCATTGGAGTTTTCGTGATGTCTAGCGGACGCTTCGCCACAGTTACAATGTGATCGCCCAACACGGCCCCATCGTTAGCCCCAAACGTTCCGATGGTGAATGCACCCTTGTCGTCTGTCACTCCCACACCGGTTCGCGGCGATTTGGGAGCAGTGAATGTTACCGTCGCACCAACGGCGGGTTGTCCTTTGTAGGTCACAACACCAGTTGCCTTTGCCGTCTTTGGCCCTGCGGCCTCTCCACCACAACCAAGCACTAACGGCATTCCGGCCAACAAGGCAAGCATCGAGCGTCGATTCAGAATCGTGAATGTCATGGATTTCGGACCTTCTAAAAATTGGCAAGTTGATCTGACTCTCGTTCACTCATTCAGCGAGTTGGGGCAATATCGCATCAATACCGACTGAAAACGGAAAGTCGTCGCTGTGAATCGTCATCGACTGGCACGCGGTCGTCTCAAAAAAACGGACACGTAGAGAGAACGTCTCCGTACGTGTCCGTCGATCAATACCTAACCTCAGCAGAGAAATATCGACGTGCTTTGCCAATCGATTCTGCGAGAGATCATGTCTGAGATTGGTTAAAACTCCCCAACGGTCTGACCATCGCGGCGATCACCGAGTTTCTGGTAGGTCGCATAATCGACATTTTCACTGATGAACCTGACTGATCCATCACTCAACACGAAATGGGCTCCGCCCACATGTTGAGACTTGAATCCCTGCGAAGTGTTCCAAGTATCCGATTTGTGGCAATTATCAGACAGCGCCGGGCTTCCCGGGCACGTCGGAAAATTAATGGGTGCAGTCGTCGCAGACCAGATTGAATTGATGTGCATCCAGCCATTGGTGAAGTGGTCGCTGCAATCGGGGCGAATTTCACCCATCAGAATCGTGTTTGACGTTCCATCGACAACTTGGGCGAGCCTCACAGCGCCTGAGAAGCGGCCAAACATGCCAGAAATCTCGGTCATGTTCTCATTATTTCCATGCCCGGCCGGGCCATTACCAAAATAGCCACTGGCATTGTACCCCCCATGAGGAGAGTACCGGCCGGGGCAACCGGTTCCTCCGTTGACATCCATGCGTTGCGCGCCCATGGACGGGGCATAGTTTGTGTAAGCACGACCATCGCTTCTTTTAGGCTCCCCGGGCCAACTGGGACAAAGGTAGCCGGGGATCACTTTGCTCCAGATCGGCTTTCCTGCGACAGAGATGTTCTCGACATCTTGAACATTAAAATCGATGGCATTGTATAACGGAGCCTGATCAATGTAGGGGAGAATTTGGACCAACACTGAACCCTTTCGTTGGTCAACCCAAGTTGGTCTTATGGCCCAGCCGTTGCCGGGGAAAATCAGATGCGTGTCATGGTAGTTGTGCATCGCCAATCCCAACTGCTTGAGGTGGTTCTTGCACTGTGTTCTGCGAGCCGACTCCCGCGCTTGCTGTACCGCTGGCAGCAGCAACGCGATCAAGACCGCAATGATCGCGATGACCACCAACAGCTCAATCAGCGTGAATGCCCGCCGCCATCTCTGGCGACAAAAAATTGGTTTGACTTTCAACTCGTTCATAATCAGCACCTCCAAAAAACAGGGAAACCGAGGAACCAGAAGGAACACAGATTTGATTTTTACAAGGCAATATCGAGAACATTACTACCAGCCCTAATTTCAAACTCCTTGGATGACGTAGTTGGCAATGAGTATTCTTCGGGAAAGGGCTTTTCCATTTTTGCGGAAGCCGTATTCTCGCTCATAGTTCTACTCCCGGAGGCATCGGTTTTCTGCCACTCGGGTTTGCCGCCAGTTGCAACTTAGCACCGGACGTTACCAGTCCTCCCCTCATTTTCTTCATCGTGTTGGTTCCGAGCGCGAGAATCTTTTTGCATTCCCCGATCGCCGCTCCATCTCGATCATAATTCGATTTCGGCCTTGAACATTCCATCCGCACGGAGTTGCCTTCTATGGCCGAAAGTCCTTTGAATCGAGCGGGTCCAGAACCACGAGGAGTCCCTCAACTGATCGCTTCGCACCGGATAATCTCGGCAGAGACGGGATACAGATTCGGCCCTCCACAGCCACGGTCCATCACCGACGGAGGCAACCTTATGGAAAATTAAGAAGCAATTGTGAAATGGGCGAGAAATCAACACATCAAATTAGACTGGGGCGAAAGGGTATCCAACAACAGTTCGTACTAACAACTCAAATCTCTTAGTCATTATGACTTTTTTGCGAAGTCGCGATCTGGTGAGTCGTCGCGATTGGGGTGGCTTGCAACTCGAAGCACTTTGCTTTGGGGGTTGGAGGTGACGCATTTTCTGGCAAGCGAGCAACTCATTTCGGAAACCACCAGTTCAAATGCTAGGCCAAAAGCAAATGGTGTCCTCAACAGAGTGAGTCATCGGTTCTGGCAAGCTCTCGACCACTCACAAACACAGTCGATTTGAGTCTTTGTCAAAGACTCAAATCGTCACTCCGTTGAAACATCTGACCGTCCCGCGTCCAGATCTGCTCCTGCTTGACCGTTGCGGACAGGGCGTGTAGTTTTCCCGTCGTCTTGCGGGTGTGGTTCAATGGTAGAATGAAAGCTTCCCAAGCTTTAGACGGGGGTTCGATTCCCCTCACCCGCTTTTCGGCTGAATGCATCGCGACCCGGTCCAATTGGGCCGGGTCTGTTTGTTTGTCGAGTTTGTTCGTTTCACCGTTCTCTCAATTTTGGTGGTCCATTCTGAAGGTCGAGTCATGATCGCTTCGCTCGTTGGAGTTAGTGGCGTCAGAGCTGGCAGCCGCCGGGTCTCCTGTACACAATGGATGGCAATCATTGGAGTTTGGTGCTTCTCGGGCATTGCCATTTGTTTGGCAGACGAAGAGGGAATGAAGTACCCGCTGGCCGCTGCGGTGGGAGTGGACGGGGTGGTCTATGTTGCTGACCGTGATTTGCCCGGAGTCTGGAAGTTCGCTGACAACAAGTGGTCGGTCTATTTCCACGGGTCGAAGAAATTTCGGACGCCACTGAACGCGGTCCGTTGTCTTGCGATTGACCATGAAGGAAAGCTCTTGGCGGGAGATTCATCCACTCGAGAGATTTACCGGTTTGACGAGGCTGGACAACCGCAGCCGCTCACGAAGGGAAATGTTGGTATCCCGATGGCAATCGCCGTCGCCAAGGACGGGTCGATCTACGTCTCCGACATCGAGATTCAGCGGATCGTCAAGATTCCTGCGGCGGGAGGCGAGCCGAGCGAAATCACGGAACTGGCAGCCACGCGCGGTTTGACGATAGATGCGGAAGGTCGCCTGATCGCCGTCTGTCACGGCAAGAACGCCATCATTCGAATGTCGGTCGATGGCAAGGAAAAAGAAGTGCTGCTGGAAGGTCGTCCGTTTCAGTTCTCACACCATGTGGTCGTTGGGGCCGCTGGTGAACTGTACATCGCGGACGGCTATGCCAAGACGATCTGGAAGGTGGAAGGCAAAGCCGCGCCGGTGGCAGTTCACGCGGGAGAACCGCTCAAGAATCCCGTTGGCCTCGCGTGGCGAGGGGCAGAGTTGCTAATCGTCGATCCTCACGTCAAAGCTGTTTTGCGAAGGACCGGCGAGGGAACGCTGGAAGTCCTGAGCGACTCGAAATAGAGCCGTGATTATGGCACTGCGGTCCCTCAACACCGTCCCGCAACGTGAATCAGGGAGTGTTGCTCTGGCACCATCGTTCGCGTTACTGGTCGTTGTAAGCATCGGCCGAGTAAGCAATGACCGGTTACTTCGCAGAGTCATCGTCAAATGGCGGCACGCTGCTGTCTCGCTCGCTGTGAGGTTCCGCAAGTGCGAGATCAAGGGTGGGACGCGACATCTGCCATGCGGTCTGATGTCCTTCCGCATACCCTGACTGGTAGCCACTGTGCCAGCAGACATACACGCCCCAAAGAGCAAACGGGGCTAACCACAACTTCCAGCTATTTGCGGTCATGCTTCACTCCCTCAGGTGCCAAGCGGAACGACGTTAAAACTATAGTCGGGGACTCGGAACGGTGCGATCACTTCTGAGTCGCGCGGAATCTTCACACGATCTTCATCATGAAGGAGGTTTCCGTCAACGGCGCTTTTGGAGCTTTCTCACACCGGCCGCTTGAGAAAGCGGGTACGGTACGGTTCAGTTCAAGGTCACAGCCAAGAGATGATGTCTTTTCCCGCATAGTCGGGGCGAGAGGACAAGAAATGTCCGCTTGATACTCGTGGCTGTTTCTGTTTGAACCAAGCGATACCTCGCACGGTTATGGAAGAGGTGTTTTAGGCGAGCCGTTATGCCGTCAGGGGGGCTCGCCAATCTTTCCGCTTCGGCCGCATGAGGCATAGAAAGCGTCTCCCGATCGATCGCGCGTTCTGAGGCGGCATCGATCCCACAGCTAGAGCATTTTCGTGATTGGTCTTCAGTGCTTCGTTGAGGTTGCTGTAATCTTCCTGAGTTGTTCGGACTCAAGGAGGAGGAAGACGATGGCGGCAGC
>JAYVDI010000019.1:0-6244 GCA_043749505.1 Schlesneria sp.
GGATCGCAACCGACAAACGTTTCGTTTGGTCGGTTGTTCCACCAACTGGAGAACACTTATCAGTCCCCAATTGGAGAAGTTGCTTTTGGGCTTCCGTGTGAGCCGGAAATGAAGCGGCTCCTCCGCAGCAACAGGAACGTCAAGGACAGAAAACTAAGGATCCAACCCACCAGTGTGGCGATCCCCCATGCCGCGTAAGTCGCACGCTCGTTGACCCGTTCGTCGGGCGGATCGTTCGACCACGCGCGTAGGGCCATGTCGGCCGGTCGCGAGATGGTCAGCATCGAAATTCTTGCGGCAAGCCCCGACTGTTTGTCGGACGGTGTGAAGTTCTCTTTGTACGCGATAAACAGTGTGTCGTTCGCGGTTGCTGGATAGCCGACCGGGACGCTGAAGACGAGTTGCGCGATCATGACGAGCGGCAGTAGGAATGTGGCGGTCTCTTTCTTCCGACCGGCAAGCGCGGATAGGCACAGTCCGAGCGACACACCCGCTGTGGCGGTCACACTCAGGATGGCGACAGCCCACGCAGACGCATGAAACGGATCGCGGCCAAGCACCTTCCGGACGAGCCACAACGTGCCGAAGTACAACAGTGTTTGAAAGACCGCCGCCACGACCGTGACCAGAAACTTGGCCAGCAGATAGTGGGGGACGGATAGGAAGAGTTGTCGTTCGTGGTCGAAAACTTCCCGTTCTCCGGCGATGGCCAGCAGGCTCGCGCTGGCCGACATCCACAGGACCGAGACGACGCTGAGGAACCCGAGCAGCGGAACGTGAGTCGGTTCGACAGCCACCCCTACCGCCAGCGCGAACAAAGTGGCGACGATCGCGGGGACCGCCAGTCGGCTCCACCAGTCTGCTTGGAGTAGAGCCAACTCGCGACCGACAAGGATTACAAACTGCCCGACCCCCTTTGTGGTGAACGGCGTGGGGAGCAACGTCCCCTTGTCGGCGATGCTCCCCGTTGTTTCCGTCGCCCCGGCCGCGCGATTGTCCCGCACGACTTGCCCCTGCCGAATCTCGACGACCCGGTCACAGAGGCGTTCGAGATCGCCCACGACATGCGTCACGAGAACCACCGTGCATCCCTGCCAACTCAACGCGCGGAGCAGCCTCATCAGCGACGCCCGCCGCTCGCCGTCCAGCCCGCTGTCGGGTTCGTCGAGCAGGAGCAGTCGTGGGCGGCCCATCAATTCGCTCGCCGTGCGGACGCGTTTGTTCTGCCCGCCGCTCAGCGTGCGGATCGGCTGGTCCCACCGCTCGCGTTCAATCTCCGCTCGCATCAGGGCCAACTCGACGGTCGCCGCATCATGGGGCTCGCCGCGCAGCCGGGCACTGGTGGTCAGGATCTGGCGGGCGCTGAGCGCCTCGTGCAGGATCGAGTCCTGCGAGACGTAGCCGAGGGCATCGCGAAATCGATCCGAATTCTCCGCACGACCCCACCGCGAGCCGTCCGATTCCAGCACGTCCACCCGGCCTGCGGCGATCAGTCCCGGTTGCCCCGCCAAGACTTTGACGAGTGTCGATTTGCCCGCGCCGCTGCCGCCGACGAGTGCGACGAACTGGCCCGGCTCAATCGTCAACTCGAACTGCGGCCCCAACCGGCCAGTCACGTGCAGTCCTGTGAGTTGCAGGCCAACACCCGCGATCGGGGACAGCGGCACAAGTTGCCCATCGACAGCGCTGAAGCTCCATGCGAACGGTCCGATCTGGAGGAGATCGCCCGCGCACAGTTCCTTCGCCACGGCACGCCGCCGGTTCACAAACGTCCCGTCACGCGTGCCTCGATCCACGAGAAAGAACCGCGGTAGCGCGACCGGCTCGGTGTCGTCCGCCCGATACGGCACGATCATCACGTGTTGAGACTCGACGGCCGGATCGGGGAGCGGGTGAGTGTTGTTCTCGCTTGTCCGACCGAGGGTCGTGGGAGAAGTGTGACTCAGTGAGATCGTCACTCTTGTCGCCCGGATCGCCGGAACTGCCGCAACCACATTCGACGCCCGCGAATCAACCGCCGCATCGCACAGTGCATCGCGGAACGACGGGAATCCTCCGATCCATTCGAGTGGCAGTCGGCATCCCTCACACACGAGAGCGTCTTCCGCTTGAACCATTGCGCAACTTGGGCACAGCAGACGCATGAACTTGCTCCAAAAAAGCGATGCGGCAACAAAGCGGCCGACCGGGTCGGCGTGTCCATCCCACGGGAAAGGCCGCCACGTCCTGTCGCTCGTATCAGGGTAAATTCACTGGCGGTGGAGCCGTTGCCGGAGCAACCAACTCGGCCTCGTAGCGGCTTTCGACCTTCAGGTCTCGCATCTGCTCGGTTCCAAACAGCAGATGATCGCGACTCTGATGCAGCGTACTGGCCGAGAACTTGATTGACGCGCGGCGAACGTACACGTCCTTCAAGTCGAACCACATCTTGCCGTCACGCACGGTCAAACGACCGCTCTGCTCTTTCCCATCGACCGTGCTGCTGGCCGTGACAGTCCCGTCAACGACTTCGAGTTGCGCGACCTGATTTGCGACTTCATCCTTTTCGCGGCGCAAGCTGATCGTTCCGCCGATCTCGGCTGAAGGGTCATAGACCGCGAACAGGCTCCCCAAATCGTCGGCTCGCACGTCCCACTTCTCGCCCTCGCGTCGCTTTGCCGTCGGAAACACGAAGTAATCGACCAGCACCGTGCTGGCGTGTGCCAGTCGAATCAGCTCGTCGCGGT
Source organism: Schlesneria sp. (assembly GCA_043749505.1). Lineage (GTDB taxonomy): Bacteria > Planctomycetota > Planctomycetia > Planctomycetales > Planctomycetaceae > Schlesneria. The sequence goes on from JAYVDI010000019.1 coordinate 2,727, forward strand.
TGAATGGCACCCCTTCCAATCGCGAAATCCGCGTCACACCCAGTCCCGACACGTAGACGATCTTCAAGCGGCTTCCCGAGAGCTTTTCAACCTGCACAGCCAGCTCTGTGTCGGGAGTTTGCGTGGTGACATTGATCCCGGCACGCCGTAGCCATTCGCTGGCGGTCGTCAACGTTTTCTTGAGGCCTGGGTCGGTGGCGCTGAGGGCAGCGGCCACCGTTCGAAAGACGACGTATCCCGGCGACAGCCGCTTCAGTTGACCCTCAGCCGTCGGCCAGACAATCCGCAGTACCAGCGAATCAGGAGGGACCAACTCCAGCGTCTTGTTGGAGACCGCGCGAACTTGGACGACTTCGCCAAACGATTGCTCAAAGACCAACCGGCCCGCTCGCGCATCCTTCTCCACCACGCGAGTTTCGGTGGGAATCTGGCAGAGGTAACTGAACGACGCCTCATTTCGAAAGCCCCACTGCGTGTTTCGTCCCTTCCCGTTCACAATGAAATGTCCAACGCTGCGAATGGTCTTGCCGACCGGGTAGCGTTTCAGCAGCACCTCCTCCGGCAACTTGTCGGGCGGAGACTTCTTCGCGGGAACCGCGACCTCTTCCCCTTTGTCGGGGATGGGGATCGACTGGGGCGTGACTTCACCGGGACACAGCGTCTTGAGCATCCGCTGATTGCGATCCACCTCGTCCCGCAACTCGACCAGTTTCGACTTGTCCGAGGCCAGCTTGTCGCTCAGCTTTTGAAACTCCTCCTGCGCCAAACACCAGTCTTCTTTGATCTGTGCGTCCCGCGCGGCCTTCCGTAGTTCGGTGTAATGCGCCGGCAGTTCCTCGGTTCGCCCGGTTTCACCTCCGGGTGGCGTCACAGGTTTACCGCCTTGCTTGTCTTGCTTGTCTGGCGGGAACCACATCATCCCAATAGCGATCGACACCAACACGAATCCGGTCAGAGACACGATGACGATGAGGGTGCGGCGGGACGTTGAAAGTTTCGGCTCGATCATGGCGTGGCCCTTCGGTATGGAGTTCCGGAGTTTGGGAACAGGAAATCAGTTTCTAATTCGGCTCAATCGCTGTTGTTTGAAATCGTCCACCACAGATCACTTCAACTCCTCCATCACTTTTTTGACCTCGGCCGGTAGCGGCGGTGGTCCGGGACAGTTTGTGACCTTGAGCGTCAACGAGTGATCTCCCGTCTTGATTTCGCCGGCCTGTGCCAGTCGCCAGACCGCGATCGGGCCGGTGAACGTCCGGTTGATGAATAACGACCGCTGTCCTCCATAAATCGATTGTCGCTCGCCGTAGACCTTGATCTGAAGCGTCTGTCCCGGACGCCAAGGCGCGGTGATGGGTGGTGTGTCTTCCGGATAACTAGCCGATGTTTCGACTGTCCAAGTGTGCCCTGTCGTTTCGTCATCGAGAGCCAACTGCGAGCCGTCGATATGCACGTCGAACGTGCGGAAAATTCCACTCTTGGCAGGAGACGTTCCCATCACGGGTTGGAACGACAGGCCGGACGGGCCAGCCAAGCTGTTGAACTCGTTGATCCAAACATTGGCGACTTTCATAGCCATCGAGTTCCCCGTTGCAACCACGGCCGTGTTCAGTTGCGTCTGAAACACGCTCCATGTCATGTCACCGCGACCATCGACTCTTCGCCACTCGCGCTCGGCAACGGCCAGTGCGGTCAGCATCTCTTCCTCACGCGAGTTGACAACATCGTCCCACGGAATCTCGATCCGCTTGCGCCACGGCTGCGTCAATTCGAGTGGTTGAGCCTCCCAACGCTGCCACTCCAAATGCCGTGCGACTAATGGTTTGATGTACGCAATCAACTCCGCACGCAACCAACTCGTGAGGGGCACCTTCTCAAACGCGGCCGTGATTGCTGCCAACTTCTCCGCCGGATCTTTCCCGCCAGCGGCAAAATCGAGCCAGAACGCCTTCACCAAGTCCGACCGCCGAGTTTCGTTCCAAGGTTCCTGCCGCAGGTTGTAATACGCGACTTCTCGCCCTGTTTTGGCGGCTCCCGCTTTTCTCTGTTCGGCGGTAAACGAATGATTGATCCCGTCCCAAGCCTGTCGCACGGTCACGCTCCAAAGAACGAGTTGCTCGTGATCCTTCCCGGGCAGTTCAGCCGCCAGCAATTTCAAGATGGCATCGTGGCTCGCGATCGGCTGGCCGGCCAGTTTCTCGGACCACACCTTCTTGTCGTCGATCGGAGGTGGCGGGTCGGGATGCCTGCCAACAAGCGTGTCCAGCCGTTCTTTGAGTGCTGCGAATTCAATTTGAAGTGCTGCCAATTCAGTTCGCGCATTGGCGAACTGTCCACGCAACGACTCTTTGTCCTCCGCCAATCGACCGCTGCGATCGGTCTCCACGCGCAGAGATTGCTCGGCAGAGCGCAGCGATTGTTCGACTGACAACGCTCGGCCTAGCGCCGCATCACGCTCGCTGCGAAAGGTCTCCTCGCGCCACCGGATGCCGACCGTGACAAGCAAAAGAGCGATCAACACTGCGCTGGTGGGAAGGACCGCCCGTTCGCACCGGAGCCACCAATCGAAACGCCGTTTCACGGCCGGTCCATCTACGGGCCGTTGTTTGGTCTGGCTCAACAGCGCCGGCACGAACTGGGGACGCTTCCACCACGGCCAGCGTTGTTTGAGGTGTCGTGAGGCGCACTCACGCGCCGAGGTCGGTAGCGCGGCGACACGGTCACGGGCGTCACGTCCGGCGAGCAGTTCCACAGCGAGCAGACCGAGGGCGAACACATCGGCCCCCTTGCTCGGGTCGCGCAACGTCCCCTGCCATTCGGGAGGAAACAACCCGTGCGCCCCGGCAACCAGCCGTGCTCCGTCGGTCCAGTACGGCAGATGGCCCAACTCGACTCCGCCGATCCAGACGCGCGACTCTTCGGTAAGCGAGCTTGAATCCACGAAGACGTGTTCGGCACGTAAGCCGCCATGCGCCCCATGAAGGCTGTGCAACTCTTCGAGTCCAACCACCAATTGACCGAGAATCGACTGAGCCACCCGCGGATTGACCAATCCCGCTGCCGGAATCTGCTCGGCAAGTGTCGCCGGAAACCAGTCGAACACCAGATAGATGTAGTCCGCCCCGGCCGCCCCCATCTCCAGCGGACGACACACGTGGTGAAAGGTGCTTTTCGACAATTCACGCAACTGTGACAGCCACTTGTCGCGCCACGGCTCCGATTCCCGCACCTCAATGACACGAATCAATCGTACCACGGGCGGCGAGCTGACCAGCCGCCGGTCTTCCGCCTTGAACGCCAAACCATGCGGCGTCGGTATGGCCAGTTGTTCGATCAACACCAACCCCAGCGGCAATAACCGTTGGGCAAAATCAATAGTGTGACGATCGCTCATCGCGATACCCCCGGCGGGAAAAGAAAAAGGGCGCCGAACCAGAGCCGCTCCCACAACCCCGACCAAGGGGTTCAACGAACAGCACCCGGCCGACGCCCCCTTGCGGGGGCGTGGCACCAAGGCA
>JAYVDI010000020.1:0-23513 GCA_043749505.1 Schlesneria sp.
CACGAACAACGAGTTCGGCTTCGACTACCTGCGCGACAACATGAAGAACTGGAAGGAAGAGCAGGTCCAGGGGCCGCTGGTGTACGCGATCATCGACGAAATCGACAACATCCTGATCGACGAGGCGCGGACCCCGCTGATCATCTCCGGCCGGGCTCACGACGATATCTCGAAGTATCCGGTCGCGGACAAGCTCGCCCGGGCATTGCAGCGCGACGTCCACTTTGAACTGAAGGAGAAGGAGCACACCTGCCATCTGACCGAGGTGGGGATCCGCCGCGCCGAAGAACTGGCTGGCGTCGAGAGTTTCTACACGCCGGGCAACATGGAGTGGCCGCACCTGATCGACAACGCCCTGCGGGCGCACCACCTGTACAAACGCGACGTCAATTACATCGTCCGCACCGGCGAAGTGATCATCGTCGACGAGCACACCGGCCGCATGATGGAAGGTCGGCAGTGGAGCGACGGTCTGCATCAGGCGGTCGAAGCCAAGGAAGGAGTGAAGGTCAAAGAGGAGACGCAGACCCTCGCGACCGTCACCCTGCAAAACTTCTTCAAGCTCTACAAGAAGCTGTCCGGGATGACCGGGACCGCCATGACCGAGGCGGCCGAGTTCGTGAAGATCTACAACCTGGACGTGGTCACGGTGCCGACCAACCGGCCGCTCCGGCGCGTCAACTTCCCCGACGCGATCTATCGCACCGAGCCCGAGAAGTGGGACGCCGTCGTCGAAGAGATCAAAGAGGTTCACGAGACCGGCCGCCCCGTATTGCTTGGCACCGTGTCGATCGAGAACTCGGAAAAGCTGAGCGGCAAACTGACTCGCAACGGCGTAAAGCACAACGTCCTGAACGCGAAGTACCACGAACGTGAGGCGGAGATCATCGCCCAAGCGGGCCGGATGAATGCGGTGACGATCGCGACCAACATGGCCGGTCGTGGAACCGACATCATCCTCGGTGGCAATCCCGAATATCTCGCGTGGGACGAACTCAAGATCGAGCAGGATGAGGACGGAAACATCAAGTATCCTTCGCGGCTCAACGTACCGAAGTCAGTTTGGGAAGAGCGAACGCGGGAGATCGCCCGGCGCGAAGGCATGGCCGACGAAGGCAAGCAGGTTGCCGAGATCGGTGGCCTTCACGTTATCGGCACCGAGCGGCATGAATCGCGGCGCATCGACCTTCAGTTGCGCGGCCGCGCCGGTCGCCAAGGAGACAGCGGATCGAGCCGCTTCTTTCTGTCGCTCGAAGATGACCTGATGCGAAAATTCGGCGGTGAGTGGGTCAAGAACTGGCTCGCCGCGCTGGGCATGCAGCCCGGCGAACGGATCGAAAGCAAGATGGTCACGCGGCAGATCGAAGGCTCGCAGAAGAAGGTCGAAGAGCGACACTTCGAGCAGCGCAAGAATCTGCTCGAATACGACGAGGTCATGGACGAGCAGCGCAAGCGAGTCTATTCGTACCGACAGGCCATTCTCGAAGGTGCCGACTGCCGCGAACTGATCATGTCTGAGATCGACAAACAGCTCGCTCACTGGACAAAGCATTTCCTGAAGCCGACGTATCGGTGGGAGACGGTCATCGAGTGGGCGATGGCACGGTGCGAGTTGGAGTTGGAGCTGCGCTTCATCAAGGACTATGAACCGGACGACTTGATCGAGTATCTCAAAGATATGGCTGACCGAGACGCCGATGCTCAGATCAAAGAAAAAATCTCGGAAAATCTGCCCACCGAAGTCGAAGACGACCGATTGCGGAACTGGCAGGCGATGGCCCTCTGGGCCAACCGGCGCTATGGACTCAACACCAATGATCGCGAGCTGAAAAAGGTCGGATTGGACGACATGCAGTCGTACTTGTACCAGCGGGCGCTCGAATCCATTGGTCGGTTCGACTTCTCCCCCGTCAAAACCTTTTTGCAGCCTGAATGGGGACCGCAATCGCTGTCGAACTGGGTGAAGCAACAGTACCTGATCGAGATCCCGTTCACGGCGTTCGTGAGTCAGTCCACTGAGGACTCGGCGAACATCATTCGTCAACACGTCGTAGAACGCTATCACCGCAAAGAGGTCGAGTTTCCCGTGGCGGTGGGGATGTCCCACTTCATGGCACAAACGCAGCAAGGGGGCGGCGAACGCTACAACCGAGCCGGTCTCGCGGAATGGGCCGCCGACCGCTTCGACGTGTCACTGCCGATGGAACAGCTTGAGTCCAAATCCCGGGATGACATTGCCCACCTGTTGATGGACCTCAGTGCCCAGTTCCTGGAGCGGAGCCGGTGCATCGAACAGCTCGATGGCCTACTTGACGCGGCCTGTGGCAAAGATCGAATCAACGGCCACGCTCGTAATGGCAAGCCCACGAAGCAAGTTGCGGCTTCAAAACCAGTGACGAATCCGGCAGCCGTGGCCGAGTTGGTCCAGTGGGCCAATCGCGAATTCTTGACGGACCTCGATGCCGACGCTCTCTCAAAATCGAACCATGACACTCTGAAGGGGGCTGTCCGCCAAGCCTACGAACGTCGATATCGGCGCGAGATCTATCAGACCGAACGCTCCGTCCTCATCGAAATGCTCGATACACAGTGGAAAGACCACCTGTACTTCATGGACCATCTGCGAGTGGGAATCGGATTGGTCGGATACGCACAAAAAGACCCCAAGACCGAATACAGGCGAGAAGGAATGTTCGGCTTCGAGCAGATGTGGGATCGCATCGCGGCGCAAGTCACCGGCACAATCTTCCGCGTCGAGACCCAGCTTCCCGAATCGACCGGTTCCGTCTGGCAGATCACTTCGACGGAACATGCCTCGCCCGTGGAGGACATTCCCGACGATCATCCCGCGCTGGCCGGTGGTGGTGGTGTCATGCCGAACAAAGGAAGCGCTGCGGAACCGATCCGTAACGATGGTGAAAGAGTCGGTCGCAACGATCCGTGCCCGTGCGGCAGCGGCAAAAAATATAAGAAGTGCCACGGGGCGTGAGCATCTCGAAGGAAACATCTCGAAGGAAACATCTCGAAGTCCGGCTTTTCCGAAAGCCGGACTTCACTGGGTGGCACGCCCCTTGTAGAGAAATCCGGCTGACAAAACTAAACCGGACTTCTGGAGTCCCCGCAGCACGACCGCCTCATCTCAAACTCGCTCGTGAGGGAACGGATGCCCTTCGTCGTCGCTTGGTTTCTGAACGTCGCATACGCGCTGCTGTTGCTTGCGGTGTCGCCGCTACTCGTCTATCGCCGTCTCGCGCATGGCAAGTACCGTGGCGGTTGGCGTGAAAAGTTGACCGGGCGTCTGAAGCGGCGGCATCCCGACCGTCGGTGCATCTGGTTTCATGCCGTCAGCGTGGGAGAAGTCCTCCAACTGCAACAGGTACTCGACCAGACCGCCGCGCGGTTTCCCGATGCCGAGTTGTTTGTGACGACGACAACCGACACCGGCTACGACGTGGCCCGGTCCAAGTATCCGCAGCACACGGTCGCCTACTTCCCGCTCGACTTCAGTTGGGCCGTTCGTTGCGCGCTCCGTGCGATTCAGCCGAGCCTCGTTGTGCTGGTGGAACTCGAACTCTGGCCGAACTTCATCGGCGAGGTTCATCGCCAGCACATTCCACTCGCACTCATCAACGGTCGCATTGGCGAAAAAAGTTTTCGAGGCTACTCGCGCGTCAAGCCGTTGCTGCGGCGAGTCCTCTCGTGTTTCGATCTGCTCGCGGCACAGAACGACACTTACGCCGAACGCCTTCGTCAACTGGGGGCGCCCACCGACCGAGTCACCGTCACGGGCAACATCAAGTTTGATCGCGTCGAGTCGAACCGGGACAATCCCAAAACCGAAGAACTGCGACGCGCGTTCGGCCTCGCACCTCACGAGCAAGTCTTCATCGCAGGCAGCACGCAGGAACCGGAAGAATCGTTCGCAATCGAAACGTGGATGACCTTGCAGCGCGAATTCCCGGCATTGCGGTTGATCCTCGTCCCGCGACACAAGGAACGGTTCGAGGCCGTGGCGGAGTTGGTTCGCCAGCGCGGACTGCCGCTCGTGCGACGGAGTTCTGGACATCGTGAGGGCGAAGCCCTCACACCAACCCGCAGCGTCAGCAAGGGCGTCGGTGGCATACATCGTGAGATCGTTGATGAGACCTCTGAGCGGAGTGGCGTAAGCCCCCTGGTTCTTCGCAAACGGGCTGACGCCCAAGAGCTAGGGGGCTTACGCCGCCCCGCTCAGAAATCTCTCACTCTTGGCCACGCGAGGGATAACCACACGTCCTCGCTCACGCTGCGGGTTGGTGTGGATGCCGCCTCTCCATTGCCGAGCGTGTTGCTACTCGACACGCTCGGAGAGCTGAGCGCCTGTTGGGGACTGGCCGACATCGCCTTCGTCGGTGGCAGCCTGACGAATCGCGGCGGGCAAAACATGCTCGAACCGGCGGGCTACGGCGCGGCGGTTCTCTTCGGACCAAACACCTGGAACTTTCGAGATATCACCGACGCCCTGTTGTCTCTAAGTGCGGCCCGAGTCGTGGTGGGACCGACGGAACTCACCGCCGCCGTGCGCGATCTGCTGCTCGACCAGACTGAAGCACGACGCATGGGAAAAGTGGCTCGCACGTTCGTCGGACAACAACGCGGCGCGACGGCCCGCACGGTCGACCAACTCGCGCGACTCGTTCCTGATGCAACGAGCGATGCGGACAACAGCGCCGCGTCCTCGCGCGCGGCGTGAGGACTGAATGCAAACGGTGACGTTGCTGGTCGTGCTCGTCGCGGGCAGGTTACAAACCTGCCCCACGACTGACGGGCTTCACGACCGACCAGTCGATTGAGTTCACGCTCTTGAGTTTCACCGTTGGGAATCTCGCCATGTCGCTTGCCTGTTCGCTGTGGATTGGTCTCGTCGCGTCGTTGCTGGGTGTGCATCGACCGCCGGAGGTGACGAGCGAGAAGGGGATGGTGGTGAGTGTCTCACCTGAAGCGAGCGACGCCGGGTTGGAGATCTTGAAACAGGGCGGCAGCGCGGTCGATGCGGCGGTGGCGGTGGCACTCTCACTGGCGGTGACGTTCCCCGAGGCGGGCAACATCGGCGGCGGCGGCTTCATGATGGTTTGGCCTGCGAGTGCGAAGGGTTCAGATCAACCGGCCCAACCCGTCTGCATCGAGTACCGCGAAACGTGTCCCGCCGCATTGAAACGAGATTCGTTCTTAACCGAGCGGCGTCAGGAGGGGCATCACACGGTCGCCATTCCCGGCACGGTGGCCGGTCTCGCGCTGGCTCATGAGACGTATGGAAAGCTCAAGTGGGCGCAGGTCGTTGCCCCGGCGATCCGTCTCGCTCACGAAGGCTTTCTCATCGACGCCGCTTTGGCCTCCGCGTTGAACCGCATGGCCGGTCCACCGACAGCCAACTTCCCGGAATTTCGTCGTGTGTTTGCGAAACCTGGCGGCTATGAGTGGCAAGTGGGAGACAGACTCATCCAGCCCGAGTTGACTCATACGATGCAGGCTCTTGCCGACGACGGGCCGAAGTGCTTCTATCGCGGTCGCATTGCCGAGCAGATCATCGCCGAGATGCGCGCCGGGGGCGGTTTCATCACGCGTGACGACCTCGCGGGATATCGTGCCCAGGTGAGGAAGCCAGTCAGCACGAGTTATCACGGCTGCGAAGTCTTCGCGCCGCCACCGCCCAGCGCGGGAGGGACACAGCTTATTGAGTGCCTCAACATTCTCGAACAGTTCGACGTGAAGTCGCTCGGGGCAAAGTCGCCGCAGTTCGCTCACCTGCTGGTCGAGTCGATGCGTCGCGCCTGCTGTGACCGAGTCCGTTACATGGGCGATCCGGACTTCACTCCAATCCCGTTCAAGCTGGTCTCGAAGGACTATGCGAAGCAACTCAGTAAACAGATCGAATTGAGTCGAGCCACGCGCAGCGAGAGCCTTGCGCCCGACATCACACTCACCGATGAGCCGCCATCGACAACACACTTCTCCATCGCCGATGGCCACGGCATGGCGGTCGCCAACACGTACACGCTGCAAAATAGTTACGGTTCGCGCGTTGTCGTGCGTGGTGCGGGCTTCCTGCTCAACAATGAGATGACCGACTTCAACTGGCGACCGGGCGTGACGACGACACGCGGGCAAGTCGGCACCGAACCGAATGTGATCGCACCGGGCAAGCGCATGCTCAGTTCGCAATGCCCAACGCTTGTGTCTCGCGATGGCAAGCTACTGTTGGTGACTGGCAGTCCGGGCGGAAGGACGATCCCCAGCACGGTTCTCGGCGTGGTGGTCAACGTCATCGACTTCAACCTGTCCGCGCGCGAGGCCGTCGATGCCCCGCGTTGGCATCATCAATGGCTGCCTGATCGCGTCCAGTTTGAGCGCCGCCCCGACCCCGACTACGCTGAGTTGCTTCAACAACTCCAGCAGCAAGGGCATCTGTTCAGCGACGACGTGAAGCGACTCGGCGACGGCTACCAACGCCAGGGTGATGCCCACACGATTCTGGTCCGCGAGGGAATCCTCCACGGTGCCGCCGATTGGCGCAGAACGGTTGGCAAAGCGGCCGGATGGTGACGGATAACGGCCTCGTTTACACCGCGTGGGCAACGCCCCGCGCGGGATGTCGATCGGTCCTCCCACGTCGCTCGACGCGCGGGGCGTTGCCCACGCGGTTAAACGAAGAACCCTACGAAGTCCGGCTTTTCTAAAGCCGGACTTCCTTCGCACTGTTTGCAGCCTCATCACCGCGACCCGCGCAGCCTCGGGTCGGCTGCATCTCGCAGCGCTTCGCCGACGAGGTTGTACGACGTGATCGTCACGAAGATCGCCAAGCCGGGGAAGTGGATCAACCACGGTGCGCGGCTCAACGCGCTGCGTCCATCGGCGAGAATGCCACCCCATGAGGGAGTTGGCACGGTGATGCCGAGGCCCAGAAACGAGAGGGCACTTTCGGTGAGGATCGCTCCAGCCACTCCGAACGTCGCCGAGACCAAGACCGGCGCGAGAGCATTCGGCAGGACGTGACGAAAGATGAGTCGCAAGGGCGAGTACCCGAGTGCCCGCCCGGCCAACACGAACTCCTGATCGACCAGTCGTAGGAATTCGCCTCGAACCAACCGCGCGATCCCCGTCCAGCCGGTCAGCCCGATTACGACCATGATGTTGAACAGTCCCGGTCCAATCAGCGCGACGATGGTCAGGATCAGGAAGAACGCGGGGAAGCAAATTACGACCTCAATGATCCGCGACACGATCAAATCGCACAGGCCGCGAAAGTATCCGGCCAGCGATCCCACCACGATGCCAATCGTCACGTAGATCGCCACGGCCACGATGCCGACCGCCAGACTGACACGCCCACCCCAGATCATGCGGCAGAGAATATCGCGGCCGAGTTCATCGGTGCCGAGCCAGTGCGAACTGCTCCAGCGCGAGAGCGGCACGACAGCGGGACCGGCTTTCGTGCGGCGATACCACGCGGGGGGCTGCGTCTTCCCGGCGAGGTCATTCTCGTCCAAGCCGAACGCCACGGGAGGCCACACCACCGACTGAAATACGACGGCCGCTTTCTTCTCGCCGTCATCACTGGCCAGCACTCCCGACTTGTAGTTCGTCCGATCGACTCGTTGCGGGACGAGGCTACCCCACACCAAACCACAGGCCAGAGGAAGTCCGATCATCACAGCGACATACCAGCCGGTACTCGCGCCGTCGTTCGCGGATCCACCCCAGCGGCGCAGCACGCGATTCCAGATCGGCCACGTCAACACAAGTATATTCGCGACCAGAAACACGATGTCCGACCAGATCATCGATGCAAACACCGGCCAATGCGGGCCAGTCACCAGCGTCACGTCGCGCCCGTCGAACTCCGATCGCAGTTCGCGTTGAAATGACTTGAGTTCGCTTGCAACGAGCTTTGCGTCGGGCTTGCTCAGTGTTTGAATCAGCCGCGTCCCGAGGTCTCGCAACTTGTCGGACTCCTCGATTGGAAGGGCGGACGACATGAGCGAGACCTGCAACCGTGCCGCTTGCTCCAAGTCTTTGAGCTTGGACGGAGACGGCTCAGACTGCGATCGAAGTTCGCTCAACTGTCCGATCGCGCCGCGCAGAGTTCTCGCCGCCTCTTGGTACTCGAACCGATTGAAACCGACGTAATACAGCGGTCGGTCGTTGGCAAGCAGCGGCGCGAAGATACTGATCGTCACGAGGCTCAAGATCACACACGCCGCCGCGACCGCGAGTCGTCGCTTGCCAAACTCCCGCGCGATCAGTTCCCACTGACTCTGCCCGCGAATTCGTGTCGGCTTGGTTGCTGCTGCCGCATGGCCCGAGTGATTCGTTGCTGCTGGTTCTGCCACAAATGCTCCTTCCAATCTGAAGCCGCTTCGTCAGGCGGGCGATGTTAGCAGACAGGTTGAGCGAATCGAACGTCGCATTGCCGTTCACCGCGTTTCGTCCGGCTTAGCCTTGTTAGTCGGACTTCATTCCGGAGTGAGATGCTCACCTGAGCGAAGTCCGGCTTTCAGAAAAGCCGGACTTCTCGCGATCGGTCGTTTCGAGCATGGCGTCCCGTTACCATCTGGGCGTCTGCCACAGTCGCTCCTCACTCTCTTTCGTCCCCCCGCGTTGAGGCATCATGTTTCAGAATCTTGGTCTGCCGCCCGGCGTTTCCGCTTATCCGACGATGGCTGTGGGAGTGGCCTTTACTGAGGGACCGGCGTGTGCGGCGAATGGCGATGTGTACTTCACCGACATCGTCAACAATCGCATCCTGCTGCTCGAAGCGGGGGCGAAATACTTTCGCGTGTTTCGCCAACCGAGTGGCCGTGCGAATGGGTTGTTGTTCGATGTCCAAGGTCGGTTGCTGGCGTGTGAAGGGAATGAGTTCTGCCCCAACGATGGCCATCGCCGAGTGACTCGCACCGACCTGACGACAGGTCACGTTGAGGTGCTGACCGATCATTGGAACGGGAAGCGGTACAACGCACCGAACGACATCGCAGCCTGCTCGAATGGGCGGCTCTTCTTCACGGACCCGTGCTACTACGACCGGGCGACGATGGAGTTCGATCACGATTCGGTCTATCGCATCGACCCGAATGGGACTGTCACCCGAGTCCTCACGCAACCGCAGATTCAACGACCGAATGGCGTCGCACTCAGCCCCGATGAACGGACGCTGTATCTGGTCGATAGCTGCCCGGTCCTCGGTGGCCATCGTCGCATCTGGGCCTTCGATCTGGCGGACGACGGTGCGTTGAGCGGTCAACGTTTGGTGATCGACTTCGCACCGGGGCGCGGCGGCGACGGCATGTGCGTCGATTCTGAAGGAACGCTCTACATCGCGGCAGGAGTCTCACGCGCTCGGCACTCCAACGAAACGGCCGACGTTCCACTGGGTGTCTTCGTCGTCCGTCCCGATGGCACACTGCTCGGCCGCATCCCGGTCTATGAAGATGTCATTACGAACTGCACTTGGGGCGGAGCCGACTTGAAGACGCTCTACATCACTGCGGGCAAGACGCTGTATCAAGTGCGAGTTGAGGTTCCCGGTTGGGTCGTGCATCGAAAATGACGAGGTCACACGATGTGACCCCGGCCGCGCGTAGGATGGGCACTCCTGCCCGTCCTGCTGGAAAACCGGACGGGCAGGAGTGCCCATTCTACAAATGAGTGAGATCACAGCTGAGTGAGGTCGCGCGGTGAAGCAGCAGATTGGCTTGGTTCTTCAGTTCATCGTCTTGTCGGCGACGCCGCTCATTTCGTGGTGGCAGATTTGCCTTGGGTTTCCGCTCATCTGGATGCCAGCCGTCCTCGCTGCGGCGGCGTTGTTGTTTTGGATCGGGACTCGGCTGAGGGAGTCGAAATGAACGCACGAATGGTCCGGCCGATAGCGAGTGAGTTCCGTCGTTTAACCGCGTGGGCAACGCCCCGCGCGTTCGGCGTGACGTTCGCTTTCAACATTCAACTCGCCATCGACGCGCGGAGCGTTGCCCACGCGGTTAAACGAACGGTTGTCGGATATTCGTGTCGCGCGATCATTCTGCTGGCGATCTGTTCACCGTTCGCTGCGCGATCGGCGAACGCAGTCGAACCGCCGCCAAAGCCGATGCGGGAGGCGGCAACGGTTGCGGCGGACACCAGCGTGTTGAAGCGTCTCGGCACGGTCGAGGATTATCTGTCCGACAAGCGTTGGGCTGAGGCCGCAGACATTCTGCACGAGATTGCTCAGTCGGAAGGACGTTCGTTGGTGCTGGCTCAGCCGGGCCAGGCAGGAACGACGGCGGTCTATCTCAACGTGGCCACGCGCTGCCAAGTGTTGTTGTCGCGGATGCCACCCAATGGATTGGCCACCTATCGACGGAGGGTCGATCCGCTGGCGAAGCGTTGGTTTGAGAACTGGCAGCGGACGGGAGACCGTTCAGAACTGGAGCGACTCGTCCGGCAGGCGTATCTCAGCAGTTATGGTGACGACGCTTTGTGGTCGCTCGGTGAAGCGGCTTGGGATCGGAGCGACTTTGCCACGGCGCGATTGTTCTGGTCGCAGATCGTCGCGTTGCCCGAGGAAACGCGAGCGGCCAACTTGCCGACGGTACTGCGTTACCCTGACAGCGATCTCGATCCGGCGGCGGTGCTGTCGCGGCTGGTCCTCTGTTCGCTGATGGATGGAAACCGCGTGCGAGCCTTTGAGGAGCAGCAGCGTTTCGAGCAGCTCTATCCGCAGGCGGTCGGCACGCTCGCGGGAAAGCGGGGGCGATTGGCGGAGTTGCTCAAGCAGGTTCTCGAAGAGTCTGTCGCGTGGGACGCACTTCCTCACGCAGGCGAAGCGACGACGTTTGGCCTCGCGCCGAAGCGGACTCAAACCTTGCCCGAAGTGATTGATGTCGGCGCGCCGCGTTGGAAGCAGCCGCTCGCACCCAGCTTGCTCAGGCATCTCGAACGTCCGCGATCGACTCCCGATCGCGGGCCGCTCAGCACACACCCGGTCGTCTTTCGTGACCTCGTGCTGGTGAACGATGCCGATTCGATCTCTGCCTTCCATTTGCTGACGGGTGATCCGGCGTGGCCAACCGAACAGGGAACGGCTCAGATCTATCCACCCACCGCAGTGGAGCGAGCGGCCGCGCCCGATCGCCTGAGCGTGGGTGTGCCGTGGTTCACGATGACTGTGGCTGACGGAAAACTGTTCGCGCGGCTTGGCTCACCCATCACCGGCCCGAGCGGCACGGAGCCGCGTGATTTGGTGAGCGATCTCGTCTGCCTCGATCTGGCCCACGGAGAAGGCCGACTCATTTGGAAGATCGCCGCCAGTGAATGGCCGCATGACGGCGAACAATCGTGGCGGTTTGAAGGTTCTCCGGTCGTGCATGACGGCCGCGCGTACATGATCCATAGCCGTCGCCGCCCGCAGCTTGAGTTCGCGCTGACGTGCCTCGACGCCGCGAACGGGGAACGGCTGTGGACACGGCCGCTTGCGACATCGCGCACGTCGATTGAGGACCATCACAACCGGGTCAGCCACCTGCTGCCGACGCTCGGAGCCGGGAAGCTGTTCGTCTCGACCGACGCCGGTGCGATCGTGGCGGTCGATGCGCAGAGCGGTCGCATCGAATGGGCCGTGACGTATGAAAGCCGCCTGCCGGGCGATGTCGCCGATCAGTCGGATCACGCCAAGCAGGGCCTTGTCCCGGCGATGTTTCATGAGGGTCTGGTGTTCGTCGCTCCGAACGATTGTGACCGGTTGTTCTGCATCGAAGCGGATTCCGGCCGAGTGCGCTGGCAGAAGCCGCATCCCACGCGAGATCGCTGGCGGCACTTGCTCGGCGTCGTTTCGAGTGACTCCGGATCGAAACTCGTCATCAGCGGCCACTCGTTGCGGACGCTGGATGTCGAGACGGGGCGCGAGGGCTGGCGCGTCCTCGCGTCGAACGACATCACCGAGCGCGGGTACGGACGCGGTGTGCTGGCTGGAGATGCCGTGCTGTGGCCAATACGCGAGGGACTGCGAATCCTCGACGCGGCGAGCGGTCAGCCGCGACGCAACATCCCCTTCAACACGCCCGACTCCGCTGAGACCGGCGGCAATGTGCTTGTTGCGGGGGGAATGTTGTTGATCGCACAGCCCGACAAACTGGTCGCGTATGGCGAATACAGCCTGCTCAAAGAGCGGCTGCATCGCGATCTGTCGTCGCAACCGGACAAGTCGCGAATGCTCTTTAAGCTGGCGGAAATCGAAGCTTCGGCGGGCAATCTCGACGCGGCGACGAAAGCCGTTCGGACGGCGAGGCAGCTCGGTTCAGAGGTGTCCTCCGCGCTCGATGTCTCGCATCAGCAACACCTCGCCCGGCTGAGCGAACTGCTGCGTCGCGTCGCGATGAAGAGATCTGCACAGGGACACACTGGCGAAGCCGTCGCGGGCTTGAATGAAGCACTCGCACTCGTGGCGGAACCGGTCGATCGCGTGCGGGTTTTGTTCGACCTAGCATCGGTTGAACAGACACGTCAGCGTCCCAAGGCGGCTGTCGAACACTGGCAACACATTCTGGACGACGCTCAGTTACGAACGGCCGTTCGTCGTGAAGCGGTCGGCGAGGCCACGGCGGGAAGCGAAGCGACAACGGCGATCGCCCGACTACTCGCACAGCACGGTCGGGCGGCATATGCCTCGGTCGAGGCTCGGGCTTCGCCAGAGATCATCTCCCGTATCAATGCACGGGATGTCGCCGGACTTCGTGCGGCACTCTTGCAGTTTCCGCACTCAGAGGCGGTGCGTCGCGGTCGCTTCCAGCTCGCCACGCTCGAATGCGACGCCGGACAGATTCAATCCGCGAGTTCGATCTTCGCGCGTCTGGCAAACGAAGCGCCGACTCCAGTTGAACAAGCGGCGGCCCTTGTGTCGTGGGCCGAGGCTCTCGAATCTGCTGGCTACTGGCTCGTATCGCACCACGTTTGGCTGCGGCTCAATGAAGCTCAATTTGCCAATCAATTGCTCGACCAGGATGGAGTGACTCGCCGCGCAAACGAACTCGCCCGAGAACGACTGGCTCGCCCCGAGTACCGCGCATACGAAGCCGATTCGTCTCAGCCGATTTCGTTTCTCGAACGAGCGTGGACCGTGAACTTCGCTTCCAAAGCGTCCTCGATCGCGATCGAGGACGCTGCCCGATTGATACCGTTCGTACCGCAAGGTGAGCCGCCGTCAAAATCGCTCGCGTGCGTGATCGTTCATCGGAGCGGCGACTCGACCGGTGAAGCCGAGCGGCGGTTGGAATGCCTCGATCGCGAGTCGGGGCACGTCCGCTGGCAACAGCCGTTTTCCGCAACACCGCGTTGGGTCGCGTACGCGGAAACGCATCTGCTCATCGCGGCCGGTGAAGATTTGTCGGCGCTGACTCTTGAATCGGGACGGCTCCTGTGGTCGGTCGCCTTGCGCAGCACGGGACCAGCGAAATCAAAGTACTTATCCCTCGCCCCGGCGGTGCGGGGAGAGGGGCCGGGGGTGAGGGGTTCTTCGATAAGACCGAAGTCGCTCGTGCAGCTTCAAACTCGCGATCACTGGGTCATCGAGTTCGAGCCACAGTCCGGCGTGAGACTCATTGATGCGCGAACGGGCGAGAGTGCGTGGTCGTTTCAACCGCCGGGCCGACTCCAGCGAGACTGGTCCTGCGGCGCGAAGCAGATCGCCTTGCAGACCGTTCAACCCGCCACGACCTGGCTGCTTGAGATCGGGGCCGAGCGGCGCGTTGCCGAACTGCCCGGCCATTCCGAACCGTGGCGTCGTCCGCCAGTCATCGACGACGCGGGACGAGTCACCGTCGTCACCGACACTCGCCGCGTGGAATGTCTCGTGTCCCAAGCCGCATCGCCCGCATGGACGTTTCGCGGCGGGATGTCGTTCGCCCACACCGATCCCGTCGCCTGGACCTCACGCCAGCACCTGCTCCTCACCATCGACGGCACGACGCTAACGGACATCCACCGTGAGACCGGTCGCGCTGTCTGGTCTGCGGGTCTCACGGACTGGCCACTGATCGATTCCGTTCGCCAAGTGGTCACCAACGACACAACCGCTTTCGTCGCCAGTCGTGGCTGCGTTCGAGCGATCTCGCTGAGCAACGGCCAACAACTTTGGGAACGGTTCGTCGGCGAAGAGACAAGCTCGGCGAAGACCGCAAACCAGTCTTCAAATCAAGGCCAATGGAACGTCGCGGTGTGCAACTCGCTGATTGCCGCTTGGCCGATGGCTTTGACCGGCCCGGCTCCGCAAACCGACTTACCCTTTCGATCCGTTTGCTTCTGCGCAGCCGACTCCGGCCGGATCATTCAGCGCTGCCAACTCCCCTCCAAGGCCAAGTCGGCTTCTGTCGCGAATGACTCAAACGGCACACTGATCGTGACAGATCGAGGCATCATTGCCCTCCGGCCAATGCCTCAATTGCAAGCGGCAAGGTCTCAGTAAGACTGGTCAAGTTCCAGCGCATGCCAGAGTTGTTCGACATGCCGTGTACGATCAAAAACGGCTCAGCCAATTCGGCGGACAAGCAGCAGTCCATCAAGTGCAAGAAGTCGCCGCAGAAAACCACATCTTGCGGAACCAGTCGCCTCGTTCGAGCGGCAGTTCGCCGGATACGTTTTGCCCGCGCCAGACCCAGCCGATGCGAACGGCGATCACTTCCGGTCCACGTGTCGTTGCGTAGTGCTGACCGAGCCTTCGCCAAGCCGATCCGCCGCCTGGCATCCGCCGTTGTGACATCACCGGCCAAGTGTCAGTAACTCGAGGTCAGTTGTGGCGGGGGCGAACGCGAGACTGTCAGTATCCCGAGGCCACCTTCCCGGCTTCGCCGGTGAAATCAGTGGCTCGATAAGCGCGCACTGCTGGTCCGTCAGATCGTCGCATACGCTTTCCGAGATGCTCTCAACTCATCCGTCATGACGTGGCACTCCTTTGCTCGATGACGACCTGACGATAGCTTGGGTTCGAGTCCCACCCGTCACCAGACTTCAAGAAGTCGATAGCACTACAGATTGATTTCGAATCCCTTGCGGTTTTCACGCCCGAGGAACGAGTTCGCCTGAGTGTCGCCGATGATTTCCCGCTTGGCGGGATCCCACTTGAGTTCGCGGCCCAGACGCATGGCGATGTTCGAGAGATGACAGATTTCGAGCATGCGGTTGTGCGACCAGACATCGGAGATCGGTTGCTTCCGCGCCTTCATCCCTTCGATGAAGTTGGCGGTATGGTTCGCGCTGACCTTGCCGCCGTAGACTTTTTCGATCGCCTCTTCCGGCAGAGGCTTGTCCTTCAGGTCTTCAACCGGCTTGCCGGTGAGTTTGCCGCGATTGACGAAGAACCGTCCCTCTGTCCCTTCAAAGAGAATGCCGTTGTCCCCTTCGCTGGTGATGATCATCTCCACGCCGTTAGGCATATCGACGCGGATGGTGAATTGGGTCGCCGCGTTGTACTGATCATCAACCGTGGGATTTCCGTCCTTGTACTCGACCGGCAACTTGTACTCACCGGGTGTGACCTTGCTCGGCCCCGTGTCCGTGGCACCGAGCGCCCAGCAGGCGATGTCCACATGATGGGCTCCCCAATCGGTGAGCTTTCCTCCGGAGTACTCATGCCAGTTGCGGAAGGAGTAGTGGCAGTTGCTGTAGAGCGGCACGCCGCCGCCGTAGCCTTCGCGAAGCTGTGGTAGAGCTCGATACGGAACCTTGGGTGCCGGGCCGAGCCAGACGTCCCAATCAATCTGCTCGGGAACAGCCACCACAGGAATGACCGGCGAGGCTTCCATGCGGTCGATGCCGCACGTCACTTTCTTGACCGTGCCGATGCGGCCATCCCTGACGAGAGCGATCGCCTTCAGGAAACGCAGGTCGATCTCCGTTCGCTGCATCGTGCCAACCTGAAACACGCGGCCGGTCTGCTTGACGATCTTCTCAATCAGCTTGCCTTCATCAATCGTCAGCGTGAGCGGCTTTTCGCAGTAGACATCCTTCCCCGCGAGCATTGCCTCGACCGCAATCTTCGTGTGCCAGTGGTCGGGTGTGGCGATCATCACCGCGTCGATGTCTTTCCGTTCCAGAATTTTGCGGTAGTCCTTGTAGGCATCGGGCTTCTTACCCTGCTGTTTCTCCACCTTGGCGACGTTCTCCGCCAGCACGTTCGCATCGACATCGGCCAGAGCGGCGAAATCGGCGTGGCCGAATGACTTGCTGGTAATCGTCCACCCTTGATTGCGCAGGCCGATCGTCGCAAAGACTGGCCGCTCGCTCGGCGACTGAAAGCCGAAAGCCCGGTTGGACGACGGGAGCAGAATGCTGGCGGCTCCCGCAGCGGCGATGCCTTGCAGAAACTGACGACGCGATGTCTGTCGAGATGTGGGCATTGTCGAAATCCTTCTGGAGAAAACGAGTGTGAGTGCTTGCAGGCAGGCTCTTGGTTGCCTCGGGTGAGCTAGCAAAATTACACGCAACTGAGCATTCAGCGAACGCTGATTACGAGTGATTTCAATCACCGCTTCTCTGTCAACGATACCAGAAATCGTCAGCCGCTTGAACTTGCCCAGGGGTGTCCGCGGCAATAACGATCGTGGGATGGACAGCCTGTCTTGGGGCAATTTGACTCGCCTGTAGTTGCGCCGTCCGCCGCTCGTCGGATCTCAGCAGTCCACTCAGCCGAGTCGTGCAAACGACATCTGTTCGTCGCTTCTTGGCCATGCTTTGAAGGGTACATCACCGATCCGATCGAGGCGGCCACTCGCTGTTTGTCTCAAGCACTCAATCCCGATCCGCATCGCGATTTCGCCCGGCTCATTTTGAGCGACGGAATGATTCCGGCAACGTGCCCCCCTCCGCTAGTCGCAGGAACTTGATGACCGGCAGGCTGCCATCGGGCTGACGGGGCTGCGTGAGTTCGGTTTCGTCGAGACTGACGAAATCCTTGTCGCTCAACTTCAGGCCGAGCGCGAACGAGTTGCCGATCAGTTCGCATTTCGTCAGGCCGATCGCAGTGAGATCGCGGCGAGAGCCGTAGCTCAGATTGTTGAGCAGCTTGTGATCCGTGCCATCGACATCAGTGCGATTGTCCGCCAGGCGACCGAGCATGTTGAAGTTGGTCCCGTTGCGAAACGCCGAGTTGTTGAGCCAGTCACAGCCGCCGGGATGATGATTGGCGTAGAAGCCGCTGCTCTTGTTCCCCACGGCGAGGCAACCGCGAACAACGTGGCGCGGAATGGGATTCGGCAGATCGCGCGCCGCGATGGACCCGTAGCCGCCCGCCTTGAAGCCGTTGCCATCACCCAGCCTCTTGCCGTCGGCCGACAATCCGTTGGCCATGGCCCAGCAATTCTCGAATGTCACGGACTCGTGAGCACTGATGCCGTCGTAGCCGTCGTCGCTGTTGAACCACGCACGGCAGCCTCGAAAGACGTTGCCGGTGCTCCCTTTGGTGGGATGGCCCCCGAAGCCATCGACGTTGCCTCCCTTGCCGTCCTCGGAGGTGTGATCCCAGTTGTTCCAGGCATCGCAGTTGAGAAAGAGATTGTCCGATCCGCGAACGTGATAGATGCCGATCGCCTGACCGTCGTGCATCGCGAGCCGTTCGAAAATGTTGTGACTCCCCTGACTCTCGAAGCAGATCGACTGCGTGTGAGTCTTGATCGTGACCTGCACGCCGGTGACTTCGATCCGGTGCAAGTGCAGCCACAAACCGCTGACGTAGAACGCCGTCACGCGCTGCCCGCCCGGCTTCACCTCGGAGCAATCGAAAACCGGCTTCTCGTCCTGATAAGCGCGGTAAGTGATGGGCTTGTCGGGCAAGCCACTCTTGTCGAGCACAATGAGCCGCGCGAACAGCCCGCGCCGTCGCGCGAGTTGGGTCTCCGTCATGCGGTAGGTTCCGCCGCGCAGAAAGACAGTGTCACCCGGAGCGGCCGCCGTCTGAGCGCGCTGCACTGTCGCGAACGGCAGCTCCAACGAACCAGCCGCCGAGTCATCTCCATTGGGTGCGACGTACCAATTTGTCGCCGCATCGGCCGTTGGAGGCGATGCGATGAACAGGACACACAGGACGAAAGCTACAAATCGCATGTCGATCATCGCCTGCGGTCAGTTTGGAAGGGAACGACTAGAAATCCCGCGCCGTTGAAGCCGTTGAAATGGTGGCAGCGGCGACGGAGATCAAAGTCTGTTCTACAATCCGCCCCGAATCAATTGCCGGTCGCGATTTGTCGCGAGCAAAACGGTTTCAAGGCGGGCGAATTCCCGAAGGCAATTGAGAAGTAAGTACCAGGGACATCATGCGACAACTCCAACGAGCGTTCATTTTTCTCGCCGTCATTTCAGCCAGCGGCTTCGCGGCCGAGCCGCCATCGAATGCGTCGCCGATCGCGAACGGTGATTTCGAGGCCGATGCGAATTCAGATCAGTGGCCGGATGGATGGGCTCGCGCGAAGAGCGGCGTCACATGGCGCGAGGAACAGGGCAATCATTTCCTGCGGCTGGTTTCTGAGAAGCCGGGTGAGACGGTCATGCTCTTTCACGCGGTGAAGCTGCCGGAAGGATGCCCCGCACTTTCACTGAGCTGGCGGATGCGCTGTTCGGATCTGAAGCCGGGGAAGCAACTCTGGTTCGATGCGCGGATCTTGTTGGAGTTCAAAGACGAATCTGGGAACAAACTCAGCGGTGGCCCATCGGCACCGTACACGCGCAAGAACACCGAGGGCTGGGTCGAGCGCAGCATTAGTTTCCTCGTGCCCGACGGAGCACGGACGTTGGAGTTCATGCCGGCGCTGTTTCAGGTCGAAAGTGGCACGTTGGATCTCGATGACGTTGTGTTCAAGCTGGCCGACCCGGTTCCGCTGCAAGAGGCGGCGAAGATCGCGGCGGCGGCAGCTCAAGAGAAACAGAGGAAGGCGGCTGCGGTTCGGCGTGCGAAAGCCAGCGCCGCGTTGAAAAGGGACGGCTCGCTGCTGTCCAACGGCAACTTCGAGATCGACAAGAAGTCCGCTGGCTGGCCTGATGATTGGGGTCGGCTCAAGACGGGCGGTCGTTGGGAATCAGAGGACGGCAACCACTTCTTGCGTCTGACGGCCGACGAGCCGGGGCAAACGATTCTGCTTTATCGGGCCGTCGATCTCTCGGCGGGCGTCGAGGCGTTAGAGCTGTCTTGGTGGCAACGCATCAGCGATTTGAAACCGGGCAAACAACCGTACTTCGACGCGCGCATCATGCTGGAGTTCAAGGACGAGGCGAGTAAAAAACTCTCGCAGAAGCCGTCGCCACCGTACTCGCGCAGCAATACGTCAGGTTGGGTTGAGCGACGCATTCAGTTTCTCGTGCCGACAGAAGCTCTCACCTTGGAGTTCATGCCGGCGCTGTTTCAGGTGGAGCGTGGCACGTTCGATCTGGATGACATCGCGCTGAAGCCGATCGACGCGGCTCCACTGGTAGCAGCGGCGCGCGCAGCCGCCGAAGAGTTGAAGCTGGCGACGGTCGCTCCGGAAGCTCCGCAGCGAGCGAAGTGGCCGCCGGAATTGCACGTCATTGGCAATCAGATCGTGAACTCCGATGACAAGCCGGTGTGGCTGCAAGGAGTCAACATCGTCAGCCTGGAATGGTCGGTCGGTGGCGAACGAGTCATGAAGTCCGCACTGGTCGCCGTCGAAGACTGGAAGGCGAACGCGATTCGATTGCCGGTCAAGGAAGAGTATTGGTTTGGAAAAGCGGCCGGCCAGAAAGATGGCGGCGCGGCTTATCGCAAGCTTGTCGAGAATGTCATTACGCTGGTCGCCAATCGTGGTGCGTATGTGGTGCTCGATCTGCATCGGTTCCGAGCTCCCAAAGACGAGCACCTCGCGTTCTGGAAGGACGCGGCGAAGATCTACAAGAACCACTCGGCGGTGTTGTTTGACCTCTTCAACGAGCCGCATGGAGTCTCGTGGGAAGTCTGGCGCAATGGAGGCTTCGTCGCCGAGAAAACTCAACCTGCGAACGCCGACGAAAATGCCTTCCTTACTCCCGAAGAGAAGGCGAATGCGGCCAAGGGTTTTCAATCACCCGGCATGCAGCGACTGGTGGAGGCGGTGCGCGAGACCGGCGCTCGGAATATCGTCATCGCGGGTGGCTTGGATTGGGCTTACGATCTCTCTGGGATTGCCAACGGTTTCGCTCTGACCGAACCGGGAGGCAATGGCATCGTCTATTCCACGCATATTTATCCGTGGAAGCGCGACTGGGCCGGCAAGGTGCTGCTCGTCGCGGACAAGCAGCCGATCTTCATCGGCGAAGTCGGAGCCGACATCAAGAAGATGTCCTTCATCCCGGCCGAGGCTCAGGAAGACGCGGCGACTTGGGTGCCCGAAATGCTGGGCCTGATTCAGAAGCACAAGCTCCACTGGACTGGGTTCTCATTTCACCCGAAAGCCTCGCCAGTGATGATCAACGGCTGGAATTACGCACCGACAGCGGTCTGGGGCCAGCCTGCCAAGGATGCGCTGTCTGGCAAGCAATTTGAATTGAAGAGACTGCGTTAACGCCACGTTTTCGGAAGAAGCAACGTTTTCCATTTCGACATCCCTCTGCTTGGCGTTTTTAGCCGCGATGAATTCGTGACCTCAGGTGACAAGTACGAAACATGATTATGCCGCTGCCATCGAGATCCTCATCCAATCAGGTTCGTCCGGTATCGAAGAGTTTCCGATCGCATCCCGTACTCCGGCGAGCTTGGCGACTTTGGAAAGTGGGCTGCGATTTGTGTTTCTGTTTATCAGGCGTCCTCATGCAGGGCCATCGTCTTGTTGGGTCTGCGAAACCTGTAGGGTGGGACCAGCGGCGCTTCGCCGCGCCGGCCCACCAAGATTTCTCGACGTTTCCTGATGGTGGGCCGGCGCTCGAAGCGAGCTGGTCCCACCCTACCTTAAACAAGGCGATGGCTCTGGTGCTCGTGCAGCGGCTTTGTCGCTGTCTCCTCACCTGTGCTCTGGTGTGTCTGACATTCTGCTTGCCGGCGCTGGCTGAAGAGTTTCGTCCGTGGCGAGTGGACTTCAATCCGAATGATGACCGCCGCGATGTCTTGTCCCGACACGCCGACAACTGGCGAGTCGTGCCTGCGGAGTCGATCTCGAAGACGATCGGCAACATCACGGTGACGCTGCGACGAGTCGGCCACGCGGGGACTCGGCTGACATGGGGTTGGTGGAAGGCGGGACTCGATTCGGGAGCAACATTCGCGTCAGACGGAGTCACGGTCGAGAACGGCGAATCGGGTGGTTCGATCGAGATGACCATTCGTGGGCTGGCACCGGGAAAGCATTCGATCGTGACCTGGCACAACGCATGGGATGCTTCCGGCCAGAGTCCCTTCAGCGTGGCCGTGAACGGAGTAGTGCAATCGCGCGGCATCCGTCCGTCGCTGCGGGCCGCTCACGATGACGATGCCGCGACGCACTTTGTCGAGGTGGTCGCTCGCGCCGGAGAAGACGTGGTGCTGCGATTCACTCCCGATGCAGCCGATTTGGCCGAGGCTCGTGGAAACATCGTCATCAACGGGTTCGCGATGGATGTCCCGGACCCGGCTCGGCAAGCGCGAAAGCCGGAACCGGCTGATGATGACGAGCATGTTGTCGAGCAACCGCAGCTGAGGTGGACCGCGTCGAAACACGCGGTGGCACAGCACGTTTATTTCGGGACCAGTCGCGAGGCCGTCGATGCCGCCACCCCGTTGTCGCCGGAGTTTCGTGGCACTTTGGAGTGTCCTGTACCCTCACTAACCCGAAGCGTGAGCGAGGGCGAGGGCGAGCGTTCCAAGAAGCTACCGAACCACAGCGTTGTGGAGCGATCGCCCTCGCTCACGCTTCGGGTTAGTGACCCGCCGCATTCCGAAAAGCTCGACCCGTTCTCGGCCTATTTCTGGCGAGTCGATTCGGTGGACCGAGCCGATCCGCGCGTCGTGACGAAGGGGAACGTGTGGCGGTTCAAGGTGCGGCGACTGGCGTTTCCCGGGGCCGAAGGTTACGGCCGCTTCGCTGCCGGAGGTCGCGGTGGGCGCGTCATCGAGGTCACGAACCTTGACGACTCCGGCCCCGGTTCGCTGCGTGACGCGGTCGATACCGAGGGACCACGCACGGTCGTCTTTCGAGTTGGCGGAACGATCACGCTCAAGAGCAAGCTTGTCATTCGGAACCCGTATCTGACGCTCGCCGGGCAGACCGCGCCGGGTGACGGCATCTGCCTGCGCGGGTTCACGGTCGGGTGCCTCGGCGCTCACGATGTCATCCTGCGATACCTGCGGATTCGCGTCGGCGATGAAGCTCAGGAAACGATGGACGGAACCGGTTTCGCCAGCTCGGATCACTGCATCATGGATCATTGCTCGGTGAGTTGGTCGATCGACGAGGCGGTCAGCTCGCGCGGCGCGGGGAACATCACGGTCCAGCGCTGCCTGATCGCCGAGGCTCTCAACATTGCCAATCACAAGAAGTATCAGCCGGGGAAGGGGCACTCGTTCGCGGCGAGTATTTCGGGAAACGTCGGCAGTTTTCATCACAACCTGCTGGCTCATTGCGCCGGCCGGAACTGGAGCCTGGCGGGAGGACTCAATCGGGGCGGCCAGTTCGCCGGACGACTCGACATCCGCAACAACGTCGTCTTCAACTGGGAACATCGCACGACCGACGGTGGCGCGAAGGCCGTCAACTTCGTGAACAACTTTTATCTGCCCGGCCCCGCGACGCGCGTGTTTCATCTCGTCAAACCGGATGCCGGTTCGCCGACCGATCCGCAGCAGTATTTCATCAGCGGCAACGCGATGGCCGGTCGGCCGCAGTACGACGCCGACAACTGGGCGAACGGCGGAGTCATCGTCGATGCCGCATTGATTCCGCGCATCAGGCTGACCGAACCGTTCTGCGAGTCGCACGTCACGACGACCAGCGCCATCGAGGCCCACGACAGTGTGCTGCAAGATGTCGGAGCGAACTTTCCTCAACACGACACCGTCGATCTGAGAGTTCTCAAAGACGTAAAGCATCGCCGCGCGACCTCAATCGGCAGTCGAGGCAGGCTGCCCGGCATCATTGATTCTCAGGCGGATATCGGCGGCTGGCCGGAACTCCGATCCGGCACGCCTCCGACGGACACCGATCACGACGGCCTGCCCGACGATTGGGAACGCTCGCACGGACTCAACCCAAACGACGCCACCGACGCGGCAAGCGATACCAACAGCGATGGCTTCACCGAGTTGGAGAGCTACTTGAACGGCATCGTCGCGGGACATGTTTCCAACGTCCCCACCCAGAATTAGATGTTTCGAGAAAGACTCGACGGTGAGCCAATTGCCTTTCGCGACCGTGGGTTACTTTCCCTCAACCTTCGGATAGTCCGCGCCGCTAAGACTCTTCTCGACGGCGGTGATCTCGCCATAGTAGTTCTGATCCTTTTCTGGCAACGAGCTGTAGGCGGCCTTGTCGGCGGCCAGTGCCTGATGCGGCACATGCGGCGAG